>JAZDMQ010000025.1:0-2819 GCA_043800755.1 bacterium
TGCCAGGGCCCAGGTCCATCCTGCCAGAAGCACCAGGACGACCAGGGCGGGAATCTTCCAAATCGAGCGATGTTTCATTTCTTCCTCCTGATCTGTAGCCAACAAGTTTAGAATAAAGGATCAGTGATCGATCCCTGTAAAGAGATCCCTCTCCGCGTTCGCCCGACCCGTAACTGAAGGATAGGCCCGGGTGAAGTTTTCTACGCCCATGAGCCAGGTGCGGAGCCAATGGGGAAGCGGGAAATCCCGCATGGGGGCGGTCTGGCTCTGATAGCAGGCAGCGGCCTTCAACTTCGCGGGGAGGTAGGGGCGGACATTAATGCGGGTGGTGATCTCCGGGCTCCACTCTGCCACCGCCCGCAGGTCGATGTCCTGATTCACCCCGAAATGGGAGGGATCCTTGCCGACCAAGGGCAGAAGCCAGAGCCAGAATCTGAGGATCCGCCGGGGGAAGGCAGTGTAATAGAGGCGCTGGGGCTGATGCGGCTGAAGGCCCTGCGCCCCCTGTTCCGGGAACCGGTCCGGATCCGCGGCCGCACGAAAGGCCTCCGTCGCCGCCCGGTGGATCTTGATATGATCCGGGTGCCCGTAGGCCCCGTGGGGATCGAAGGTGACGATGACCTGGGGGCGGATCTGCCGGATGACGGCCACGATCTTCCCGATGACCTCCTGATCTGGAGCCTGTTGCAGCGAGGAAGGATGGAGGTTGTCCTTCGAGCCTGACATCCCCGAATCCCGATACCCTAAGAAATGGGTCTGCTCGATCCCTAAGAAGCGGGCGGCGCACTTCAGCTCGGTGGTCCGAAGCTCGGCCAGATCTTCATATCCTTTAAGCAGCTCGGCTGGTGCTTCTCCGGCCTCTCCCTTGGTGGCACAGGCATAGTGGACTCTCACGCCCGAGGCGGCATATTTGGCCAGGGAGCCGCCCGGGCCAAAGGTTTCGTCATCTGGATGGGCGAAAACCGCAAGGAGTAGAGGCATAGGTTCCTTTCTACAAGAAGATCTACTGCCGGAAGGCGGTCATGGCCTCCGGGATGAGATGTCCCTCCTGAAATCGGGACAGAGAGAGGGCCGAGATGTCGAGGGTAGAGGCCCTGCCTTCGCAGATTAGCTCCGCCGCCAATCTCCCGGCCAAGGGACTGTGCATGAAACCGTGGCCGCTGAAGCCGTTGGCGCAGAGGAAGCCCGTCAGGCCTGGGGCCTCCCCCAGGATGGCATGCAGGTCCGGAGAGAGCTCATAGAGCCCGGCCCAGCCTCCATTGATCTCCATCTCTTCCAGGGCCGGCAGGCGATGCAGGGCATTCTCCGCCGCCCAGGCCCGGGCCTCCATCCCACTGTCCAGGGAGGTGTTGAAGCTGGGCAGCTCGTCTTGCGGACCGGCCAGCAGGAACCCCTCCCCCTCCCGTCGGATGTACCAGCCCCGCTCCAGATCAATGATCAGCGGGATCGGCCCCGGGACGCCATGGTAAGGGGAGGTGGTGAAGACCTGGCGGCGCAGGGATCTCACCGGGATCTCAACCCCTGCCATGGCCCCCACGGAGGCCGCATGAGGGCCGGCGGCGTTCACCGCCCAGCCACAGGAGATCGGCCCCTGCTCAGTGAGGACCGCCGTCACCCTCTCCCCCTGGACAGCGATCCCTTTCGCCTCCACTCCCTCATAGATGTGGCAGCCGGCCTTCTGGGCCCCTTTGATATACCCCATCAGCACTTCATAGGGGCCGGCATAGCCTTCCTCCGCGCAGAAGCTGCCGCAGCGCACATCGGCCACCTGCAGAAAAGGCCAGCGGTGGCGAATCTCCTCTGGCTCCAATAGCTCCACCGGGATGTGGAATGATCGGAGTAGGGCGATGTTGCCTCGCAGGACCGCCTCGCTGCGCTGGGTGGTGGCCAGGAAGAGATAGCCGATCTGCTTGAGCCCGGGATCGATCCCCAGCTCCTCCGGGCAGTTCCGGAAGAAGCGGAGGCTCTCCAGGGAGAAGCGGATATTGATGGGGGTGGAGAATTGATAGCGGATCCCGCCCAGGCAACGACCCGTCGATCCTTCCCCCAGCCTGCCCTTTTCCAGGAGGACCACCGAGCGCACCCCCTTCTTTCCCAGATGATAGGCGATGCTCGCCCCAATGATCCCCCCGCCGATGATCACCACCTCTGCTCGTTTTTCCATCCTCAGGCCTCGGCGCATTGAATCAAATTGCTCGCCTCTCAGCAGCTAATCATATATAGACCAAAAGGGGCAGCGGATCAAGAAGTCTCCGCCCCCACACCCCATTTTTCTTGATTCTGAGGGGCCGCTGTGATAAGGCAAACCCGTCTATCAGTCCCTGGAAGGCTGGTAAGAGAAAGGAGAACGGGATGAGTGAAGGCAAATTTCCGGTTTACGAGGAAGGATACCAAATGGGATCGAAGATCTTTGGGGAGGCCCATGTGAATCGGCACTTGGAACGCCTTGCTTCTTTCGACCCGGAGTTCTGCGAACTTTTTCAAAGGTATGTCTATGGGGGGATGTATAGAAGAGAGGTCCTCGACCAGAAGACCCGGGAGCTGTGCGCCATCGCCGCCCTCACCATGCGGCAGGCCACGCCTCAGCTGAAGAATCACATCAAGGCGACGATCAAGAATCTGGGAGCCAAAAAGGAGGAAGTCCTGGAGGTGATCCTGCAGATGAGCGTATATGGTGGGTTTCCTACGGTCCTCTACGGCCTGGGGGTCTACGAGGAGGCGTTGAAGGAACTGGGGGAGTGAGGGTTGGACTCTTTGCCGAGAGGGGGAGTCGAAGGCTGGGGGTAACGGTGAAACTGAGTCGCCACGCTCGCTGGGGG
>JAZDMQ010000070.1:0-3018 GCA_043800755.1 bacterium
AGCGCAAAGGGCCGCCGAGCCGGTCATCCCCTTGCGAATGAAGGTGGCGTAGGCCACTTTAGCCTTCTCCAGGTCTCCGCCGTGCCAGGCAAACCCGAAGTTGACGGAGAGCGAGAGGGGAATGTTAATCCCATTGGGGCAGGGCATGCAGTAGGCACAGCGGCGGCAGAAGCGGGTGCCGATCTGCTCCGCCTCGGCCAGGAGGTCTTTCTCCTCCTCCGGGGACAGCGGCTGGGGATCGAGTCCCACCCGGCAATTCTCGCGCACCTCCCACTCCTCCGCCATGCCCGGGATGGCCGAGGTGACCCCCTGCTGCAGGATCCAACGCAACGCCAGGGGGGCGCGCCGCAGGTTCCCGCCGGCCAGGGGCTTCATGGCGATGGTCCCGATATCTTGCTCCCGGGCGAAGGGGATCAGGGCCCCTGCCGGCTGGTTCTCGATGACATTGAAAGGGACTTGAACGGTCGAAAACTCCCCGGTCTTCAGGGCGGCCAACGCCGTATCCACGCTGTGGCTGCTGATCCCGATGTGCACGATCTTTCCCTGATGTTGGGCCTGCTTGGCCGCAGCCAGTGCCCCATCGGAGGCCATCACCCTTTGCAGGTCAGGGAGGGTGAAGACCTGGTGTAATTGGAAGAGGTCAATCCGATCGGTGCCCAGCACGCGAAGGCTGGTCTCGATCTGGTTCATCGCCCCGGCAAGGGAGCGGTCCAGGGTCTTGGTGGCCAGGACCACCTCCTGTCGTCGGCCCTTCAGGCCCTCTCCGATCTTTTCCTCGCTGTCTTCATAATGGCGGGCGGTATCGATGAAGTTGATGCCGGAATCGATGGCCAGGTGGATCAGCCGGGCCGCCTCGGCCTTGCTGATGCGGGCCAGAGGGATCCCCCCCAGCCCGATGCAGGAGACCATGAGATTCGTCCTGCCCAAACGCCGCTCTTGCATCTATGCCCCTTTTTCCTTTGTCCTCTTCATTTGCCGATCCTTTTCATCGATCTCCTCTGCCATCTTCTCCTTTAATCCCCTGAGCCGGGCGGCCAGTCTTGGATCACGGAGGGCCAGGATCTGGGCCGCCAGGATGGCCGCATTACGGGCCCCGGCCCGATCGAGCGCCATGGTGGCCACCGGTACGCCCGCGGGCATCTGGGCCGTAGACAGCAAGGCGTCCAAGCCGTGGAGAGGGCTGGAGGAAAGCGGAATCCCGATCACCGGCAGGAGGCTGTGGGCCGCCAGGGCCCCGGCCAGATGGGCTGCCGCCCCTGCCCCGGCAATGAGGACCTTAATCCCCCTCTCTTCGGCCGACTTGGCGTATTGGGCGCTCTTCTCCGGGGAGCGGTGCGCGGAGCAGATGGAGATCTCGAAGGCGATCTGGAGCTGATTTAGAGTGGAAGTGACGTCCTCCATGATCGGCAGATCGGAATCGGATCCCATGAGGATTCCAACCAGTGGCTGGTCCATGGACTTTCCCTCCTCTGAGGCAGATCGTTGGAAATGAACAGCGAGCGCATTCCCCGCAGCTTGCTGCGGGGAATGCGAGCGAACTACAATAAGAAGAAATTCCTTGCATTTGAAGATTCCTCGCAACTCTACCCGAGGAGCTTCAATGCGCTTTCCCCTCATAGCCTCTGCAGGGCGCGATATCCGATGTCTCTCCGGTAATGCGCCCCCTCCCAATGGATCTGGGCCACCGCCTGGTAGGTCCGGTCCATGGCCTCCTTGACTCCCCTGCCCAATCCGGTGACACCGAGCACCCGCCCCCCGGCAGTGACGATCCTTCCTCCCTCGAAGGCTGTCCCGGCGTGGAAGGCCATCACCTCCTTCATGCCCAGGACCTGCGATAGGCCTTCGATCGGCTTTCCCTTCGCATAGGAGTCGGGATAGCCACCGGAGGCCATCACCACGCAGACCGCCGTCTGCGGCCGCCAGGTGATCTTTTTCTGTGCCAGATTTCCCTGCACCGTGGCCAGGAGCAGGGGAAGCAGGTCGGACTCCATCCGCATCAAGAGGGGCTGGGTCTCCGGATCCCCGAAGCGCGCGTTGAACTCCAGCACCTGGGGCTGGCCCTCCCGGATCATCAGGCCGGCATAGAGAACCCCTTTATAAGGTCGTCCCTCCTGGGCCATGGCGGTGATGGTGGGCCGGACGATCTGGTGCATGATCTTCTCCTCCAGCTCCGGGGTGACGATGGGGGCGGGCGAATAGGCCCCCATCCCTCCAGTATTGGGTCCTTGATCGCCATCGAAGACCCGCTTATGATCCTGGGAGGAGGCCAGCGGGAGGATCGCCTGGCCATCAGTCAGAGCTAGGTAAGAGACCTCTTCCCCGGCCAGGAGCTCCTCCAGGATCACCTGGTTGCCTGCCTCGCCGAAGACCTTCTGCTCCATGATGGAGCGGATGGCAGCCGCTGCCTCCGCTTCGCTCTGGCAGACAATGACTCCCTTTCCCGCGGCCAGCCCATCGGCCTTGACGACGATGGGGGCGCCGACCTCTTTTAGATGCTGGAGGGCCTTCTCCATCGAGGTGAAGGCCTCGAAGGAGGCCGTGGGGATGCCGTGTTTCTTCATCAGTGATTTAGCGAAGACCTTACTTCCCTCCAGGAGGGCGGCCCTCTGGCTGGCCCCAAAGATAGCGAGGCCCCGCGCCTGGAATGCGTCCACGATGCCCAGGGTGAGGGGCAATTCCGGGCCTACCACGGTGAATCCGATTTTCTCCTCCTGGGCGAAATCGGCCAGGGCGGAGATGTCGGTCACGGGTATATCGATCAGGCGCGCCTGGGCTGCCATGCCCGCATTCCCGGGGGCTGTATAGAGGCCTCTCACCTCCGGGCTCTGGGCGAGCTTCCAGATCAGGGCGTGCTCCCTTCCCCCGCTGCCGATGACCAATACCTTCATCTTCCTCCCTCTAATGTTTGAAGTGCCTCATGCCGGTGAAGACCATGGCCAGCCCATGCTCATTGGCCGCCTGAATCACCTCGGCGTCCCGCACCGATCCCCCCGGTTGAATGATGGCGGTCACCCCGGC
>JAZDMQ010000125.1:0-2185 GCA_043800755.1 bacterium
GTGGAGCCCATCCTCGCCTTGTTCGACGACATCGACGACGAAGCCGCTCTCCGAGAGTCCCTTCTTCAGGTAGGCAGCGGTCTTCTTCTCGTCCTCCACAATTAAGATACGCATCCTTCATCCCTAAACATCAAAGTGCCCCTTGAGGAACAAATACCGAGAAGCGGGCCTTCTCACCCTTGTTCCACCTCGCGGAGGATGACCTCCGATCCGGGAGAGAGCGCCCCTCCCAGGCCGATTTCGTGTCCATAGCGAGCGAAAGGCCTCAGCCTGCCCTCCAGGACCAGCGCGCGCTCCTCGGGGGTGAGGACGGATTGGACAATGATCCCGGGATAATAGGGCAGATATCTTTCTCGAACCACCTTGATGAGCTGACTCACCTCCGGATCCTCCCCTCGACCTGCGGCCACTTCTGCGGGTTCTTCTCCAGGGCTTTCAGAAACTCGACCAGGGCCTCGCGATCCAGGCCGTGGCTACACAGATTTTTCCCCTGCCTGAGCACCTCGAACTTGTCCCCTCCCGCCATCATGAATTCATTGGCGGCAACCCGATAGGTCTGATGAAGCTGCAGGGGCCTTCCTCCTATTAAAATATCCCTCGCCTGTCCCGAGACGATGCGGAATTGGGCTCCCGAGATGGCGTCCCCGCCTCCTCGGGCAGCCAGGTAATCGAAGAGGATTTCTACTTGCTGTCCGGTGAGATCGGTCGTCATCACCTGATTAGAGAAGGGCATCACCTCGAAGACCTTCGCCATGGTGATGGGCCCGGCAGGGATATCGGCCCGCATCCCCCCCTGGTTGTAAAGGGCAAGGTCTGCCTGGGTGAAGGCCCGGAAGGCATCGGCCAGGAGATTGCCGAGGGAGCTCTCTCCCTCCTGGCGCAGAACGGGTGCCGGGGCGTGGCCCACCACCTCCTCCATGATGGCCCTCGCCTTCTCCTCGTAATAACATTTCAGGAGAGAAGCGGGGAGGGGGTCTGGTGGCACCTGACTCGATACCGGAATGAGCTGGCCCCTTGCTTGCGTGATTCGCTTGCCGTCCAATTGGAGGTCAACGCGGCCCAGGTAAAGGCCCCACTGAAAGGCCTGGACGATGAGGCAGGATCCGACCCGCTCCGGCCTTTCGATCTTGGTATGGCTGTGGCCCCCCACGATCAGATCGATGCCCGGCACCTCCTCGGCCAGGGCCCGATCCACCTCATAGCTGAGGTGTGAGAGGACGACGAGGAGATCGTAATTTCCCTGCTCCTGGCGCATGATCGATTTGAGGCTCTGAGCGGGTGGGGCGAAGGTCAGGCCTGCGACATTCCGGGGAAGCGTGGCCAAGGGCGTCTCCTGGGTGGAGAGGCCCACAATGAGGAGGCGAAGGCCTCCTACCTCTTTATAAACAAAGGGCCTGGCAAAAGGACGCCCACCCTCGCTATACTGGATGTTGGCGGCGATCACGGCAGGACGGCTCTGGTGTTCCGTGAAATAGCATATCCTCTCCTGACCGAAGTCGAAGTCGTGATTACCCAGGGCGAGGGCGTCGTAGCCTAAGAGGCAAGCGAAGATCAGCTCGGCTTCGCCCTGGAAGAGGGTGGAAAGGGTGGTGCCGGAGAAGCGATCCCCGGCATCCAGGAGAAGGGTATGGGGATTCTCTCGCCGGATCTGATGGATCAGGGTGGAGAGGCGCGCGATCCCCCCGGCCTCTTTTCCCAGATAGGGGTCAGGGAAGGAGGAGAGGCGGGCGTGAAGGTCGTTGGTATGAAGGACGGTCAGGGTGAGGCCCTCGGCGGAAAAAGCGAGCCCGAGGCAGGCGAGCATCAGGACGACGCACAATCCGATCCGATGGAAGGACCTGTTCATCGACTTCTCCTCGCGACAAAAGGATGCCTGCAAGATGAATCTCATGGGTTGCCTCGCTTTGGAAGAGAGGATATAATGCCGGCGATCCTGCCTCCCACACCCTGGACGGCCGGATGGGGTCCCTCATCTTACCATCCGGGATCGAGTCGAGAGTCAGTATGCCAGAATCGGGCGGAAAAGGAAAGGAGTCAGGTGATGAAACACCCCTTTTTCTTGGAGAGGGAGGACGCGCTGCTTGCAGTCATCGATGTCCAGGAGAAACTGTTTGCGGCCATGGACCAGCAGGAGAAGATGGTCAAGCATATTGGCCTGCTGATCCGGACCGCCCAGCGTCTCCAT
>JAZDMQ010000143.1:0-6823 GCA_043800755.1 bacterium
CTGGAGGCGAAGTTCGAGCCCAAGAGTCTTTCGGTCTGGGACAATGCCATCTTCGGGGGGACTGGGTCCAGTACGGGCGTGATCAAAGGCAATGTCACTATTGCCGGGTCGGTGCATATCTTGGGAGCAGGCCTCGCCAGCAACGACATTGCCATGGATGTGAGCGGTACTGCCAACATCTATAATCAATATACCGGCATCAGCAGTACCCTGGACGACAGGCTCGTTCAAAATAAGCTGGCGATCGCCGCCTTGCCGGGCAAGCTGAGGACCGAGCTCCGGGTGAAGAGAGGGCTGACCAAAATTGATTCCAGCTCCTCCGGGGTGGGCGAATCGACCTGCAAGGTCAAGGGGGTCTATACCAACGATGGTTTCACGGGAAGTTTTCCCAATAACGTGTATTCCGATAACGGAAAGAATCAGAAATACGACCTGCCCTCGGATGTAAATATCCCCTTTCCCGGCCTGGATAGCCCATATCCTCCAAATCCCACCATCACATACCGCCAATGGCTGGATGCCAACTCCTTAAACCTGGCTGGGGTGAACAAGATCGATAGCACTACCAGCATCCCCCTCACGAGCTCTGGAGGAAATAGCATTTCTTGGAATGGGACGACCCTCACCATCAGCGGGGTGGTCAAGATCACTGGCAACCTGATGTTGGCCAAGGGAGGTAATACTGTGCTCTATAGCGACAAGGGCACCCTCTACGTGACCGGGGATGTGAACATCAACGACTGCGTCCTGCCGGTCGATCCGATCCCTGCCACTCCCGCCATGGATCCGTCCTTCCCCACCATCAACTGCATCGGGATCATCGCCGGAAACAACATCGACCTGAACTGCGGTCAGTCTCAGGTCCAGCACTGTGGGGCCTTCTACGCCCAGGGTACAATCAAAGCGAACAAACAGACCCAGACTGCCGGGACCTGGGTCTCCAACTATTTCGACTTCACCGACCAGGTCCCCGGCATCTATCAGGTCCCCCTTTTAGGCAAAAATCTTCCTCCCGGCATGCCCGGCGGCGACCCTTATTTCTTCATCAAGACCGTCTACTGGCGGGAGGTGACCAATTAGGATGGCCCTGATACGCAAGGCAAGGGCGAATGGGAAGCAAGGGGCAACTCTAATTCCCATCGCTTGAGCTCAACTGAAGGAAGCGATGGTGAGGCGGGGTCTGGTGAGCAATGGCGCCTTTAATATCAGTCATTTAGCCAAGTTACGATGGTCTGGGTGCGTAACCGCTCATTTTTTCAATGGATTTTCCTAATTTTTTCTTGACAAGGCCCTTTTTTTATAGTAAATGCAACCTACAACAGAGCAGTTTCTCGGTAAATAGAGGATAATAAAGATGTTTTCCTTATTCAAAAAAAATGATCTTGTTGGCCTGGATATCGGGACGAGCTCGGTCAAGGCCACCCAGTTGAAGAGGGTGGGGAAGGGCTTCGAACTCATGTGTCTGGGGATTGCTCCGATCCCACCGGAGACGATCGTAGACGGCGTGATCATGGATGCCAATGCGGTGGTCTCCGCCATAAACCAGATCTTCACTGAGAACGCCATCAAGACCAAAGAGGTAGCGGTGGCGGTCTCCGGGCACTCGGTAATCGTCAAGAAGATACGCATGACCCAGATGAAGGAAGAGGAGTTGCGGGAGTCCATTCAATGGGAGGCTGAACAATACATCCCCTTTGCCATTGAAGATGTGAATATTGATTTCCAGATTATTGGCCCATCCACTTCCCAGTCCCAGGAGATGGAGGTCTTGCTGGTTGCGGTGAAGAAGGATATTGTGAATGACTACCAGACGATTATCTCGAGTGCCGGCCTGAGCACCGCGGTGGTCGACGTGGATGCCTTCGCCCTGGAAAACGCCTATGCCATCTCCTACCAGATCAAGCCAGATGAGTTGGTGGCCTTAGTCAACCTGGGGGCGGCGGTTATGACCATCAATATCTTGAAGAACGGGATCTCCACCTTCACCCGGGATTCGGTTTTTGGCGGGAATCGCTTCACCGAGGCCATCCAGAAAGGTTTGGCCCTGAGCTACGATCAAGCGGAGAAGCTGAAGATGGGACAGGAAGTGGAAGGTCACACCCTCGAAAAGGCCAAGCCCATCATCGACGAGGTCAATAATGAATT
Organism: bacterium; assembly: GCA_043800755.1. GTDB lineage: Bacteria > Methylomirabilota > Methylomirabilia > CAVQYV01 > CAVQYV01 > JAZDMQ01. The sequence continues at coordinate 2,146 of JAZDMQ010000143.1, forward strand.
GGCAGGAGAGATCAGGCGCTCATTTGACTTTTTCCGCTCCTCCAGCCAGGATGATCGCATTCACAAGCTCATCCTGAGTGGCGGGTCGGCCCGCCTCCCGGGAATCCTGGATTTCCTCTCCCAAAGCTTAGAGATCCCCGGGGAGACCGCCAATCCTCTGCGCAACATCAAGTCAGACCCGAAGCGATTCGACCCGGAATATCTCGATTATATTTCGCCTCAGGCGGCAATAAGCGTCGGCTTAGCCCTGAGACAGGTGGGAGACAAGTGATCCGCATCAACCTGCTTCCTCGAGCCGAGAGGGCAAGAAGGCCTACCGCAGTGCGGGGAGGGGTTTTCGCCATTGTGGGAGGTGTCTGCCTCCTGCTCATCATGGTGCTCCTTACCATCAGCCTGAAAACGCAGATTTCGGATCTCAACAAAGACATCGAGCAAACCCAGGTTGAGCTCGCCAAGTATCAGACGATCGCCAAGGAGGTGGAGGCGTACAAGGCGAACAAGAGGAGTCTCGAGGAGAAATTGGCCTCCATTGATCGACTGAAAGCTGGACAAGTGGGCCCGGTTCACCTGCTGGATGAAGTCAGTCAATCCCTTCCCAAAGGGCTGTGGCTTACCTCTCTGAACAACACCCCGTCCCGGTTGGTCATCCAAGGATTCTCCTTCACCAACTTCGCCATCGCTGACCTGATGACCCAGCTGGCCAAATCCCCCAGCGGCCGATTTAGCGAGGTAGATCTTTCCTATTCAGAGCGTGGCAAAATCGGAAAAGTGCCGGTGGAGAAGTTCGAAATAACCTGCGCGGTCAAGCTATAAGGGGAGCCCCCAATGGCCCTGAAAGACTACTTTACCAATATCCCCCGGAAGCAAAAGATCCTGTTGGTTTTGCTCCTTTTCGTGGCTGCCATTGCGGCCTTTTACTTCTTCGTCTATCGGGGGATGGTCACGGAGCGAGATGCCCTGACCCAGAAAAGGGATGGCCTCAGGAGTGAATTGAATGAAAAGCGGATACTGGCGGCCAACCTCGATCGATTGAAAACAGAGATTGTTGCCTTGGAGTCGCAGCTTGCTCAGGCATTGCTCGTCCTTCCCGAGGAAAAGGAGATCCCGAAGCTGTTGGTCACCATCAACTCCTTAGGTCTCAAGGCAGGGATCGGCTTTTTGCTCTTTCGGCCGGGCAGCCTGGCAACGCGGGATTTCTACGGGGAGTTTCCGGTCCAGATGAAGGTTCAGGGGACTTATCATGACTTGGGCCGTTTCTTTGATTCGATTTCCAGGATGCCCAGGATTGTCAATGTGTCCGATTTGAAGATCACCGCTTTGCCTCCCTCCAAGGAAGTTGAGGATACCATCATCGCGGAATTCGTGGCTACGACATTTACCTTTGCAGGTAGCAGAGGAGGGAAATCCGGTGCGCCGGGAAAAGCCAGTTGATCATTGGTTCGGTGCCAGCCTCAGATTTTCTTTTGCTCTTTTGATAGTTCTTAGCTTTGCCTTCTCTGGCTGCAAAAAGGAAACCCCTGCGCCCAAGTCCTCCCCTCCGATTCCCCCCGCCGCCAAGACGGCTGCAGTTCCACCACCGGCGACCTCGGTGAAAAATCCGGCGCAACCTCCGGAAAAGACAACGCCTGTCCAGAGTGTCGTCTATTCCTATCATCCCAAGGGTCGACCGGATCCTTTCGTCCCCTTGGTCCTGGCCCAAGAACGGAAAGAAACAGAAAAGGGGCTGAAGGGGCTGCAGGTGGGACAGCTGAAGCTCTCGGGGATCGTGTGGGATAAGAAGAAAGAGTATGTGGCCTTGGTGGAGGCCCCGGACGGATTAGGCTATATCTTGAAGGTGAACGATGTCATCGGTAGTTCGGCTCGTGTGGCACGGATCACCCCAACCTCCGCGATCTTCGAAGTGAAGGAGAAGCCCTATCTGGCCGAGTCGAAGGTCAGACAGGTGGAACTCAAACTTAAGAAGGAGGAATAGACTATGATAGGGAGGCCATGGAAGGGGACGAGCGTCCGATTCCTTCCCCTATTGCTGGGCTTAGCAATGTGGGCCCTCATCGCCGGCAGCGCCTCGGCGGAAATGGCCTCATACGCGGAAGTGGCCAAGGCCTCTGGTGAGACTCGCCTCCAGATAGCCAGAGGAGAAGAGGCCAGCGGGTCACAAAAGGCCGAGTCGGGGGTGGCGGTTATCTCCGACATTCTGGTGGAGCAGGCGAGCCCGGTGAAGGCTTCCATTGTCATTCAAGCTGACCGATCGCTCCAGAGCTATGAATCCTTTGCCCTTCCGGATCCACCCCGGCTGGTGGTGGACATTCCCAACGCCCAACATGCCGTCCTCTCTTACCCCAGCGTGGGCGCGAATACCCTCCTCAAGAAGATTCGTTCCTCCCAGTACAAGGACGCACCCACCAAGATCGTGCGGATAGTCTTCGATCTCACCTCTCCCTCTTCCTATCAGGTGGACCAAAAGGAGAACCAGTTGAGGATCAGTTTAAGAGAGGGGGAAAAGTCGGAGGTCGCATCCAGCCCCGCAACCCCTGCTTCCACTGAGCTGGCGGCGGCAGGGGGCCGGGTCACCAAGATTGATTATCAATCCCAGAAGGGGAAAGGCCGCCTGCTGATCTCCACCGAGGGAAAGGTGAAATATGACCTGTCCCGTATCTCCCAGCCTCCCTCTTTGGTGTTGGATATTCGACCCGCCGAGATTGTGGAAGCGGCCTGTCGGCCTCTGGATGTCCGCCTCCTCCCCGGGCAAGTGAACCAGGTGAGGGCTACCCAGTCTCAGCTCGAGCCGGAGAAGGTGGTGCGCGTGGTCGCTGATCTCAAGGGGATGGTCAAGTACGAGATCAGCCAGGATGATACCGGAATCTCGGTGGACATTCTGCCTTCCAGCCCCGAGGAACAAACCGCGGCAGCCAGCCTCACGCAGGGAAAGCCTGAGGCTCCCACGGTAGAGGCCAAGAAGATCTCCATGGATTTCAAGGATGCTGACATCAACAATCTCCTGCGCATCCTGGCGGAGGTGAGTGGGGCCAACATCGTGGCGGGGTCAGAGGTCAAGGGTAATGTAACCGTCCGCCTGACCAATGTCCCCTGGGACCAGGCCCTGGAGGTCATCCTGAAGATCAATAATTTCGCCTATATCAAAGAGGGGAATATCTATCGAGTCGCCTCCTTGACCACCATCGCCAAGGACGCCGAGGAGCGGAGCAAACGGGAGGCCGCGGCACGCGCGGCCGAGGCCTTGGCCAAAAAGGAAAAGGTGGCCCTGGCCCCCTTGGAACAACATATCCTTTCGGTGAATTATGTGAACGCGGAGAAGCTGTTGGAGAACCTACAGCCGCTGGCCTCCATCGATCCGGAGACGGGAAAAGCCCGGGGCAAGCTGACCATCCACTCCGAGACCAAGTCCATCATCATCAACGATACCGTGGAGGCAATCGCCAAGATGAAGGCGATGGCCTCCCGCCTGGACATTCAGACCCCGCAGGTCATGATCGAGGCCCGGATCGTCACGGTCTCGGAGGATTACTCCCAGGCCCTGGGGATCCAATGGGGAGGGAGCTACGCCGCCAACCTGAGGGGGGGCACCGACGCGGTGGTCGCGGGAAGCAATCCCTATTCCATGACCGCCCCGCTCACTGGCACGCCGGCTATGGGCGGACCAGGCGGTGCAGGCCTGGCAGGGACTATTGGTGCCAATGCCTCCGCCGGATCCTATATCCTGAACCTCCCTGCCTCACCACTGGGGGGCGGCCCCATCGCCGGGGCCATCTCTCTGGGGTATATCGGGAGCCGGCTGCTCCTGGATGCCCGCCTCTCCCTGGCCGAGTCCCAGGGCAAGGTCAATACCCTGTCCAGCCCCAAGGTCACCACCCTGGATAACAAAGAGGCAGAGATCAAGTCCGGCGTCCAGATTCCCTTCACCACCATCGATCCCTCCTCTGGCCGCCTGACCATCTCCTTCCAGGAGGCCTATTTGAGGCTCAAGGTGAAGCCCCATGTAACTGCGGACAAGAAGGTCAGCATGGAGATCGAGGCGGAGAACAATACGGTGGGAAGGCCTTATGCGACTGGGGTGGGGGATGTGGTCTCGATCGACAAGAGGATGGCCAAGACCGAGATGCTGGCGGAGAATGGATCTACGGTGGTATTGGGAGGCCTCTATGTCTCCTACGAGCGGTGGGGCGAGGATCGGATCCCCTTCCTCGGAAAGATCCCGATCATCGGATGGCTATTCAAGCGAAGGCAAGTAAATCCCAGCCGCCAGGAACTCTTGATCTTCATTACCCCGACCATTATCGAAGAACGCAAACCGTAGGCGTTTCTTCCAATAATTTATTGCCCATTGCAGGATGGAAAAGACGCACCGTGGGTGCGTCTTTTCCATCTGGGGAGGCGAGCCGTGAAGAGACTCGAATGGAAAATGGTAGCATCTGGCCTGGTCTTGTTCATCTGCTTGCTGCTTTCCTTGGGGACCGCAGGACTGGCCTGCTCTGAGACCCCAGGGGTCCTCTCCCTGGGCGATGAGTCTTATCTTCCCAAAGGAGCGATTGAGGCGGCTTGCGGCGTCCAATTTGTGAAGGAATTGGGGGGTAAGAAGTTGGAAGAGATCCCCTTGGTCATTCTTTCCAACATCGATTATAACAGCCTCCCAGGACCGGTCCGGGAGGGGTTGGTCGAT
>JAZDMQ010000144.1:0-18280 GCA_043800755.1 bacterium
GCAACATGTCACTTTCAAGGCGGCAACACGGGTTCAAATCCCGTTAGGGAGCAAGTTTTAGGTTGCCTTTAGCCATAGAAATTGGTAATTGTAAGAACTGGCGGGGTCTGAGTATATGCGTCCGCTAAAGAAGCATGAGGGACTCTTTCTCTTTCCATTCGCTTTCCAGACTGATTTCCTTGGAGACAAACTCTTTATTCTCAATAGCTTCCAAATGGAGACGCGGGTTCGACTCCCGCCGCCTCCACCAGCCTCATTCTTCCAATTGAAAGCCTCGCTGGCTCCCTGGCTGCGCGGGGCGTTTTTTTGCCCTCCAGAAGAGGCTTTGTGGCCTCGGAGAAATCCTTTGGGCCAAATCGGAATCTAAATAAATGGGAGGTAATTGCTATGAACGGTCAAGAGAGAAGGAGTCTATTAAGCTGGGTAATCGTGGCCTTGGCAGCGGCATGCATCCTGGGCGGTTTCTTGAGCAGCGCATACGCCCACATGGAAAAGCCGGATGCCAAGTTGCTTCTAAGACAAGCCATGCGCAGATTGTGGGCGGAGCATGCGATCTGGACCCGTCAGTATATCGCGGCCTCCATCGCGGGCAGTCCGGATGCGCCGGAGGCCGCAAACCGGCTCCTCAGAAACCAAGAGGATATCGGTTACGCCATTGCCCCTTTTTATGGGATAGAGGCCGGCAAGAGGCTCACCGGTCTGCTCAAGGCTCATGTCCTGATCGGTCTCGAGGTGGTGGAAGCAGCCAAATCTGACGATCAAACCAAATTGAAAGAGGCGGATGAGAGGTGGCACGCCGGCGCCGATGACCTGGCCGCGTTTCTGAGTAACGCAAATTCGTATTGGCCAAAGAAGGATATTAGGGGTCTATGGTATCGGCACCTGTCGCTGACGACCGAACAGGCCACGGCACGATTGCAGAAGAACTGGAAGGAGGACATTGCCGCCTTCGATAGGGATTTCGATCAAATGATGGCGATGGCCGACGGGCTGGCAGAGGGCATCATCAAGCAGTTCTCAGCCAGGTTTTATTGAGAATGGCGAGGGAGAAGGTCAAACTCACTTCATTCCCTCCAATCAAACGCCCCGTCAGCCAGAGGCTGGCGGGGCGTTTTTCAACTCCTCTGCTCCCTGCAATCATGCCCGAAATCCCTCATCCTTTCTTGAGATTCGCTCAGGGCAGATCAATCGGATAGTGCCCGTACTTCTTCACCGCCTCCGACATAGCCAGCACGCACTCCGGCTTCAGGTAAGAGGCCAGGCTGTTCCCGCTGGTCAGGACATATCCTCCCCCTGGCCCAACATCCCGGATCAATTCCCGCACCTCCCGATCCACCTCTTCCGGTGACCCCATCCCCAAGAGGTTTAGGTCCACATTGCCCAGCAGGCAGACCCGATCCCCGTAATCCCGCTTCATCGCACGGATGTCCGTGGCCCCCTTCTCGTTGGGATGGATCCCGGCCACCCCCAGATCGATCAGGACATCCACCACCTTGGTGATGTTGCCGTCGCTGTGGAGTACCCAGGGGATGGTCACCTTCTCCAATACCCGCCGGTAGCGCGGAACCATCAATTCTTTGAAGACCTCCGGGGAGAACATCAGACCACTCTTGAAGGCGAAGTCGTCGGTCGTAACAAAAAGGTCAAAGCCCATCCGGCAGACGCGCTCCGCCACCACGGCCATCCAGTCGAAATAGAGGTCGAGCAGTTTCTCGACCAAGCCTCGATTGTCAAATAAGGCCAGAGAAAAATTCTCCATCCCCAGGCTCAATATGGTCTGGAACATACCGATGCGGGTTACAAAGGCCAGGGCGTACTTGCCCTTGTTTTCGATGAACTCCTCGGCATCGGCAAGAAGCTCGTCAGCGTGGGGATCGGGGAGCTCGACCATCGAGAGGTCGGCTTCGGTCCTGATCATCCCCTCGCCAGGAAAACTGCGCCCATCAATACCCTCTTGCATGCGGGCATAGGTGGGGGCCCTCAGAAGATAACTGATGCTGTCCAATCCCAGGCGCGAGGCAAGGGCCTTGGACTCCTCCAGGGTGTAGAGATTCCTTACCGCGGTGGCGACCGCTTCCGTGGGCACCTGCGGCCAGCCCATCAGCTTCTGGGCCAGGGCCCGATCCACTGCCAGCTCGAACCAAGGAACGCGATCCGGCTCTTTCCGATCGAGCGCGGCCATCACTCTTTCCCTTGAAGTCATCTCCATTTACATGCCTCCGTTCATTAAAGGTTTTGAGATCCCTCCAAATCACCGCCACCCACGACTTTTCGTCAGGGGCTTGATTCAAGGCTCTGAAGAAAGGGAGTTAGCCGAAATTTGTCATTTGTTTTGTCGAGTGTGTAGGCCCTGGCCCCTTGTCCGCTGGCCCATTGCCTGGCCCTATTTACCCCGCCAAGCCTCTCTTGTCAACCTTTTTCACCTGAGCCCTCGACCCATGGGGGATGGCGGGGAGGCTTCTCCCCTCTCCCTCCGCGCCTGCCCCTTATAGCGATGCCTTTTCCATTGACAGGCCAGCCCCCTGGCCCTTATCTTATCTTGGCTTTCCCAATCCAAGGTAAGAAAAACTCTTTGACGGAGGTGTTCAGCGATGACGGAATTATATCAATGGTTTCAGGGACTTCAGGTAGAGAGGACCCTCAAGGCATTAAAGAGGAATAACTTTGATGCGCAATTCGTTCCCAAGGCTGCGGATGCCACCGGAGAGATCCTGAAGAGGATCCCGGAGGGGGCAACCGTGGGAATCGGAGGATCGCTCACCCTGAGTCAGATCGGCTTCTTCGCGGAGGCCAAGAAACACCCGATCAGGCTTTTGAATCCCTTCTCTCCCGGCCTCTCCGCAGAGGAGGCATTGCAGATCCGACGGGAGATCTTCCTCGCCGATTTTTTCCTCAGCAGCAGCAATGCCGTGACCGAAGACGGGAAGCTCTTCAACATCGATGCCACCGGCAATCGGGTGGCGGCGATGACCTTCGGCCCCAAGAAGGTGATCATGGTCTGCGGGGCCAATAAGATCGTCAAGGACATCGCCGAGGCCCAGAGAAGGGTCCAAGAGTGGGTCGCCCCCATGAACGCCAAGCGGCTCGGGTTCAAAACGCCCTGCGCGTCAACGGGCCAATGCGCGGATTGCGACTCCCCCCAGAGGATCTGTAACATCTATGCCATATTGGCCAAGAAGCCGCTCCGCACGGATATGACCGTGCTCTTGATTGGCGAGCCCTTAGGGCTGTGAAGAAATGAAAAAGCCAGGAGGTCTTTGGACGAGGCCTCCTGGCTCAAGGGAATGTCCAATCCTCTAATGCGTTAATCCACCGGCTGCAGGACAATCTTCAGGCCGTCTTTCTTCTCGAACTTCTCAAACCCCTTCTGCCAGTCGGTGATGGGCATCACATCGGTCACCAGAGGTCGGGTTTTCACCTTTCCCATGGCCATGTACTGGATGGCCTTTCTCCAGGCCGTCCACTTGTGGGAAAAGACGCCGGTCGCCTTGATCTCCTTGTAGGCAATGGCCTCGAAGTTGACCTCGATCTTCTTGCCGAAGAGGCCGAACTGGGTGTACTTTCCCTGCTTGCGCAGCATCTGGATCCCCATATCCACGGCAGCCGGGGCCCCTGAGCATTCGAGCAAGACATCGGCGCCGTAGCCCTCGGTCAGGTCCTTCACTGCGGCCACCGCATCCTCCTTCTCCACATTGAGGGTGTAATCCGCACCCAACTCCTTGGCCAGCTGCAGGCGCGGGCCATCCACCGAGGTGCCGACGGCCATGACCCTGGCCCCCTCTCCCTTGGCCAGCTGAACATTGATCAGGCCCAGCGTTCCCGGCCCGGAGACCACCACGAAATCCCCGGAGGTGATCCCAGTAAGATCCGTGACCCCATGGACACAGCAGGCCAGGGGCTCGGTCAGGGCCCCGGAGAGGAAATCCACATTCTCCGGAAGCTTATGGATGCGGATCGCCGGGACCACCGTATAGTTGGTGAAGCCCCCATTGAACCAGTATCCTAAGACCCGGCGCTCGGCGCAGAGCTGGTAGTATCCGGTCCGGCAATAGAGGCACTTGCCGCAGGTGGAAAAGGTGGTCTCGGTGGTCACTTTCTCTCCCACGGCAATCCCCTCCACATCCTTGCCCACCTCGACCACCACCCCGGCCATTTCGTGTCCCGTGACCACGGGAAGGCGCATGGGAATGGCGATGGCCTCATGGTAGACATGGATATCGGAGCCGCAGATACCGGTCCCCTTGATCTCGATCTTCACCTGATCCGGACCCACCTTTGGCTCTTCCAAGTCCCTGATCTCCATATTGCCGTGGCCATGTGCCACCTTCATCAACCCTTTCATCGTTCTTCTCTCCTTTCTTTTTTCCTCCATCCCTCATCCGTCGCGAAATTCAATTCCCCCATCTCACGCCTTTCTTCGCTATCTTAGACCCATCAGACCATCTCAGCAACTGACCTTGTCCTCCGGCAGGTAGGGGGCCTTGATGAAGAGGAGTTGGACCGGCTCGGCCGTATCGTTTCGAATATCGTGTCTCTCTTTGGCCTGCAGCCGGAAGGCATCCCCCTCGACCACTCGATGCTCCACGCCCTCCACGATCATCAGGGGGGTTCCCTTCCAGAAATAAAAGGTCTCCGCCACCCTCTCGTGATAATGGGGGCCCAGGCCCTGGCCTGGGAGAAGGCGGATCAATCCCCACTCATAGAGTGGACCCCGAAAGAGATATTTCGGGCCTGATGCGCCCTGCCGATAGGCCAGATCCTTTTCATTGACCCTCTCCATAGGCTACCCTCCTCACCTGCCGAAGTAGGCCGGGCCCCGGTCCAGGCTACGATACTGGATGGCCTCGGCGATATGCTCCGCAGCAATCTCCTCCTGGGCCGCCAGATCCGCGATGGTCCGGGCGACTTTCAGGATGCGGTCATGGGCCCGGGCGGAAAAGCCGAGACGCTCCATGGCCGATTCCAACAGTTGCTCTGCACCGCCCTGCAAGGCACAGAACTTCCGCAGATGCCGCGAGCTCATGTGGGCATTGCAGAAGATCTTGTATTTGGCGAACCTCTCCCCCTGGATCGAGCGGGCGGACCTGACCCTCTCGGCGATGAGGGCGGAGGAATCCCCGGCCTGGCCCCTCGCCATCTCCTGATATTTCAGGGGAGGCACCTCCATGTGGATATCGATGCGATCCAAGAGCGGGCCCGAGATTCGAGAAAAATAGTGATGAATCTGGGAAGGGGTGCAGTAGCATTCCCGGCGTGGGTCGTTGAGGTAGCCACAGGCGCAGGGATTCATGGCTGCGGCCAACATGAAGCGGGCCGGATAGGTGATGGAGGCCACGGCCCGGGAGATGGTGACCACCCCATCCTCTAAGGGCTGTCGCAGTGCCTCCAGGGCTCCCCGCTTGAACTCGGGCAGCTCATCCAGGAAGAGGACCCCGTTGTGCGCCAGGCTCACCTCGCCCGGCCGGGGGATGTTCCCTCCTCCTACCAGGCCGGCATCGGAGATGGTGTGATGAGGGGCCCGAAACGGGCGGGTGGCAAGAAGGGCGGTCTCCGGGGGAAGGAAGCCGGAAATGCTGTAGATCTTGGTGGTGACCAGGGCCTCCTCCAGCGAGAGCGGGGGGAGGATGGTGGGGAGGCGACGGGCCAGCATGGTCTTTCCCGCCCCAGGGGGGCCGATGAACAAGATATTATGGCTTCCGGCGGCCGCCACTTCCAGTGCCCTTTTCACATGCTCTTGTCCCCGGACATCGGCGATATCCACCTCGTATTGGGAGTTCTGGGCAAAGACCCCCTCCACATCGACCTGGGTGGGCTCTATTGACTTCTCCCCATTGAGGAATTCCACCACCTCCGGCAGGCTGTGAAGGCCGAATACCTTGACATCCCTCACCACAGCAGCCTCTTGCTGGTTTTCCCAGGGGAGGAGTATCCCCTCCAGGCCCTGGTCTCTCGCCACCACCGCCATGGGAAGGGCTCCCCTGATGGGCCGCAGAATGCCATCCAGTGAAAGCTCACCCGTCACAAGGAGCGATTGCAGCCTGGCCCTACTCACCAAATCCTGCGCCGCCAGGACCCCCACTGCCATGGGCAGGTCAAAGGCCGCCCCCTCCTTCTTGATTCCCGCCGGGGCGAGGTTCACGGTGATGCGCTTGGAGGGGAACTTCAGACCCGAATTCTTGATCGCGGCCCTGATTCGGTCCCGGCTCTCTTTGACCGAGAGATCGGGGAGCCCCACCAGAGAGAAGGAAGGCAACCCCTGGCTGATGTCGATCTCCACCTCCACCAGGTAGGCCTCGATTCCGGAGATGGAGCCGCTCAGGACCTTAGCCAGCATCTAAAAGCCCTTGGCAATGGCGAACAGGCTGGTGATCTTCTCGTTGGTCTCCCGCAGGCGCTGTGAGAGGGTCTGGCAGAAGACCCAGAGCAGCTTGTAGGCCAGCTCTTTATGGTTAGAGAGGAGCTGGGAGAAATCGGCCTTGTCCATCAGCAAGAGCCGGCAATCGGTATGGGCGATGGCGGACGCGGAGCGGGGAAATTCGTCGATCAGGGCCATCTCCCCAAAATAGCTGCCTTTATCCAGGATGGCCAGGGCCTCCTCCCCCGCTCCAATGACATACTTGCTGATCCGGATCTGCCCTTCCAGAACGAGGTAGAAGGCATCTCCCGCCTCCCCTTCCTTGAAGACCACCTCCTCCTTGGTGAAGTCCTTCTCCGCGGTAATGGCAGAGATGAGGGCCAGCTCCTCGTTGGAAAGGCCCTTAAAGAGATAGATGCTGCGAAATAGCTCGGCAATCTCCATGGGTTCTCCCTCCTTGGCCTGGTTTTGCTCTAAGCAAAGGTCTCTATTCCATCCTGATCGAAGGCATCCCTGATCAGCTCTATCCTCTCCAACCTCCCCTCCCGGGAGACCTGGATAGCCACCACATCGAAGCGGCAGTCTCCCTCCCACTTCTTCTGAGAGAGATAAAACTGGGCAGCCTTGATGATCTGCCGCTGCTTGGAAAGGTTGACGGAGGCCTCCGGGTTGCCGCTTCCCCTGCGGCTCCGCACTTCAATGAAGGCCAGAACCTCCCCTTCCAGGCCGACCAGATCCAACTCCCCCAAGGGGCAAGCATAATTCTCCTCTAAGATGCGATAGCCCTCCCTCTTCAACAGGGCCTTGGCCAACCCCTCGGCAGATTTGCCCAGGTCCTTTCTCTCTCGCGTCATAGCTCATCTTTTCCGCCTGGCGGTCGAATCCGGTCGCCAAACAGGTCTAAAGACCTCCCTGGCCCCCATCCGAGGCACTCCTTCACTCCCTTGAAGGTAAGCCGATGGATGGGACAAGGCCCGTGCTCCGTCAAGGCCTGCAAGTGGTCGGAAGTCCCATATCCTTTGTGCTTCCTAAATTGATAAGGGGGGAAAAGGTCATGATATTGGACCATCAAGCGATCCCGCGTCACCTTGGCCACGATCGAGGCAGCCGCAATGGAGGCAGAGCGGGATTCCCCCTTGATCAAGGCCCAAGAAGGGATGGGAAGGGAGGGCAGGTGATTTCCATCAACCAGGAGGAGATGGGGGAGAGGGCTCAGGGAGGATACGGCCTTTTCCATGGCCAGGAGGCTGGCGCGAAGGATGTTGATGCGGTCGATGGTCACCTCATCGACGATCCCGACCCCGATGCCCAAGGCGGTAGAATGAATGATCGAGAAGAGCCTCTCCCGCTGCTCGGGGCTCAGTTTCTTGGAATCGGCCAGGCCCACGATCCGCGCCCCCCGGGGGAGAATGACGGCCGCTGCCACGACCGCCCCGGCCAAAGCTCCCCTGCCCGCTTCATCGACACCCGCGATGAGGCGGTATCCAGAGGCATGCAGCTCTTCCTCATAGTCAGTGAGGGCCATGAAATTTCCGAGGCCAAAAGGTTAATTTGGGAGAGAAGACCCCGAGCCCCGCACGGTGAGCCGGGAAGGAGTGGCGATCCCCCCCGAAAGGATAATGCGAATCCCCTCCTCGATGGTGAGGTCTGAATAGTATAACTCCTCTCGGGGAAAGAGGACGATCTCCCCGAGATAGAGGTGATTGGTGGGGATATAGACGGCGGCGAGGGGTATCGCCCTTTGCTCCTCGGATTCCAACACCGAATGGTCGGTGAGAAACCCGAAGGAGAAAACGCCTTTGCGGGGATACTCTACCAACACAAAGCGCTTGAAGGAGGTGCGATTCTGTGGGGAAAAGGCATCCACCATTTGCTTGACCGAGAGATAGACGATCTTGAAGAGGGGAATCCGCGAAAGAAAGGCCTCGCCCCAGGAGAGCAGACGCTGACCCACCACATTGGTAGCCACCAGTCCCACCAGGAAGATGAGGAGGATCGTGGAAACGAATCCCAAGCCCGGGAAATGATACCCCAATATCCGGTCGTAAATGGGCGCCAGAAAACCATCCACCAGGTCAAAGGCCCACCAGATCAGGAAGATGGTCACCAAGATGGGGATGGTTACCACCAGACCGGCAATGAATATGGTCTTGATCTTCGCCCTGAGGTTACCCATTGCCCAGACTCGCATCGGTCATCTCGACTTTTTCTCCTTGATGCGGGCGGCCTTGCCCTTCAGCTTCCGCAGGTAATAGAGCTTGGCTCTCCTCACCTGGCCTTTGCGAACCACCTCTACCTTCTCGATCATCGGCGAATGGAGGGGAAAGGTTCGCTCCACCCCCACTCCATAAGTCATCTTGCGCACGGTAAAAGTGGAGCCGAGGCCGCCCTTTCTCAGACGCATGACCACGCCCTCGAAGGCCTGCAACCTCTCCTTCTCTCCCTCTTTCACCTTGACATGGACCCTGACGGTATCCCCTGGCTGGAACCCGACCAGGTCCTTGCGCAGCATCTCCTCTTCCACCATCTCAATGACATTCATCTTCGTCTCTCCTTACCTCAAAGCAAATGGGGAGAAGGGCTAAAGATCGGCCTCAATTCCCCTCTCTTTCAATCTCCTCCAGTAAAGCCCTATCTTCTTCGTTCAAAGGGGCGGTTCTCAGCAGGTCTGGCCTCCGCGTCCGAGTGCGACGGAGGGCCTCCTTCCTTCGCCACCTTCGGATCTGCTCGTGATGCCCCGAAATCAAAACCGGCGGGACGGCCCTCCCCTCAAAGACAGCGGGGCGTGTGTAATGGGGGTGATCCAGGATTCCTTCATAGAAAGAGTCCCCCCGGGCCGACTCCTCATCCCCCAGAACTCCAGGAATGAGGCGCACCAGCGCCTCTATCACCAGGAGGGCAGGGAGTTCGCCCCCCGAAAGGACATAATCGCCGATGGACAATTCATCGGTGACCAGCGCCTCCCTGACCCGCTCATCCACTCCCTTGTAGCGGCCACAGATGAAGATCAGGTGATCTTCTAAGGCCAGTGCCTTGGCCAGCTCCTGGTCGAACCGGCGGCCCTGCGGGGACATCAGGATCACCCGCGCCCGAGGCCCAGACTGCAGGCATTGCTGCACGGCAGCAAAGATGGGCTCCACCTTCAAGACCATGCCCGGCCCCCCGCCGAAGGGGAGGTCATCTACGACCCGATGCTTATCCTGGGCAAACTCCCGAAAGTTGACCACCTCGATCTGCAGCAGGCCTTTTTCCTGGGCTCTTCCCACGATGCTCCCCCGCAGCGGGGCGAGCACGATCTCCGGAAAGAGGCTCAGGATATCATACCTCTTCAAGGTCGATCAGCCCCTTGGGGGGATTCACCTGCAGGGTACCCCTTTCCAGATCGACCTGCTGGATGACCTCCTTGGTGGCCGGCAGCAACCAGCTCTTTCCTCCCTCCTCCACCACATAGATATCGTTCGCCGGTGTGGTCCATATCTCGGTGACCCTCCCCCTTGGCTCCTGCCCAGAGATGACCTCCAGGCCGATAATATCGTAGTGGTAATAGGTGTCCGGGGACAGGGAGGGGGCCGTAGCCCGAGGGATCCCTACTTTCAAGCCCCGAAGTGTCTCGACCTCCGAAATATCCGAGCACTCTTTGAACTTCAGGATGACCAACGATTTGTGAAACCGAAACCCTTCCAGGGCTCGAAACTGGACCTTTCCTTCCCTCTCCAGAAATAGCCCATCCCTGCCAGCAAGGATCGGTCGCAGGTCCGCATAGGGAAAGAGCTTCGCCTCTCCTTTGCGGCCCCAGGGCCCCACAATCTCTCCCAGCAAGAGCAGTCCCGGTCTCACCAGCCCCCTACTCCAGGATCTCTAAGGTCGCCCCTTTTTCCAAGCGGGCGGTGGTGGCCGAAAGCAGGACCCGTATCGCTTTCGCTGTCCTCCCTTGCCTTCCGATGACCCTTCCCAAGTCGCTCTGGGCCACCCTCAGCTGGATCAGGCTGCCTTCCTCTCCCTCGACCTCCGCGACCGAGACCTCCTCGGGATGGTCCACCAAGGACTTGGCCAAAAACTCCACCAGGCCCTTCAAGGATGAGCCCCCCAAAGGGGAAGGCCCTTCAAGCTCCAAGGGACTCGCCTTCTTTCTCTATTTTTTCTTTCGCTTTCAATCCTCGATCCATCATTCCAGCACTCATCAGAAGCCTTTTCACGGTCTGCGTCGGCTGGGCTCCGGTCCTCAGCCAATAGGAGACCCTCTCTCCTTTCAAAACCACCTTGGACGGATTTTGCAGGGGATCATAGGTGCCGATCTCCTCAATAAATCTCCCGTCGCGGGGCATGCGCGAATCTGCAACCACCAATCGATAAAAGGGCTTCTTCTTGGCCCCCATCCGCTTCAACCTGATCTTCACTGCCATTGATAAACCCCCTTCTAAGATGTTACAAGGATTATCCACTCTTGTCCGATGATACACTCAATGAGCAATCCCCGACAAGCTCAATTTAAAAGGGCAGGGGAAGGCGAAAACCGCCCACTCGCTTACCCCCTCTGGTCCACTGCCGGATCGCCTTTTGCATTTGGGCAAAGCCCTTCAGGAGCTTATTCACCTCCATCACCGTGGTGCCCGAGCCCTGGGCGATCCTTCGTCTGCGATTCCCATCAATGATCTCAACGCGGCGACGCTCCTCCGGCGTCATCGAATTGATAATGGCCTCTATCTGCTTGATCTCGGAATTGTCGGGTTCGAGGGCCTCACCGGCTACGCGGGAGAGACCAGGCATCATCTTGGCCAGTTGATCGAGGGGCCCCATGGACTTCAAAGATTGAAGCTGCTCTTTGAAGTCCTCCAGTGTGAAAGAGTCCGTTTGCATCTTCTTCTGCAATTCCTCGGACTTCTTGCGGTCAAAGACCTCCTCCGCCTTCTCCACCAGGGTAAGGACATCCCCCATCCCCAGGATGCGGGAGGCCATGCGGTCTGGATAAAAAACCTCCAATGCCTCCGGCTTCTCTCCGGTACCTATGAATTTTATGGGCTTCCCCGTGATCGCCCGGATGGAGAGGGCCGCCCCTCCCTTCGCATCCCCGTCCAATTTGGTGAGAATGACCCCAGAGAGATCCAGCTCGGCGTCAAAAGAGGAAGCGGACCTCACCGCGTCCTGGCCGGTCATGGCATCTGCCACCATCAGGATCTCGGTGGGAGACAGGATCGCCTTGATCTGTCTCAACTCTTCCATCATCTCTGCGTCGATGTGGAGGCGGCCCGCGGTGTCCAATATGATCGCATCTAAGCCTTCGGAACGGGCAAAGGACAGGGCCCCCTGGGCGATTTTCAGAGGATTGCCGTCGCCTTCAAAGACTGAAAAGCCCAACTGCCTTCCCAAGGTCTTCAACTGCTCCTTCGCTGCCGGGCGATAGGTATCGGCAGCCACCAGTAGACTTTCCTTTTTCGCTTGCCTGCGGAGATAGAACGCCAGTTTCGCGGCCGCGGTGGTCTTTCCCGAGCCCTGCAAACCGACCAGCATGAGGATGGAGGGAGGGGAGGAGAGCTGCAATCGGGTTTCCTTCTCTCCGAGCAGGCTCACCAGGCGATGAAAGACCACCTTGATCACCTGTTGCGCCGGAGATAAGCTCTCCAGGACCTCCTTTCCGATCGCCTCCTTCTTCGTCTCCTCCAGGAAGTCCTTCACCACGCGGAAGTGGACATCCGCCTCCAGCAGGGCAAGCCTCACCTCCCGCAGGGCCTCCGCGATATTTTCCTCCGTCAGTCGGCCGTGCCCGCGCAGCTTGCGAAAGATGACATCGAATTTCTGGGTCAGGGAATCAAACATAGCGCGACGAAACTATTTATTTATAATGAATTGGGCAGAAAAGTCAAGCCCAAAATCCCTTCCTCCCCCGAGATCTTCCCGCATCATTCCCTGTGTCCTATCGTCCTACCACTCTAGTCCCCTCTTCCGCCGCTCGATGGCCCCGTCGCACTCCGGACTAGTCATGCGGGGAAGCCCGGGGAGGTATGAGCCCCTGGTTTCAGGTGACCGAACGAAAAGAGGTCTACACCTGACACTCCTACCGATCTTGACCGGGAGGACGATTGCAGGTTTGGTAGAGGATATCCCAGCGGTTACTTATACCTCGACATTGGATGAGATCCATAGCACCCTCTACATCAGCCCCCAGGTTGAAGGACTCCTCGGCTTCACCCCAGAGGAATGGATGGACGATCCTCAACGGTGGATCACGCTGCTTCATCCCGAGGATCAGGAACGATTTTGGGCTGAGATGAAACGGGGTGTCTTTACGGGTTCTCCCTTTCAACTGGAATACCGCCTCCTCTCCCGCGAGGGAAGGGCCGTCTGGATCCATGATGACGCCACGATCGTCCGCGATGTCGCTGGCCAGGCCCGTTACCTACAAGGGGTATTCTACGACATCACCGAGCGCAGGCGGGCAGAGGAGGCGCTGCGCCAGAGCGAGGCACGGTATCGTGCGGTGGTGGAGCAATCTGCTGACGGCGTCTTTCTCGCTGACGGGGAGTCCCGCCGCATCTTAGAATGCAACACCGCCCTCCAAAATATGCTGGGCTATTCCGCGGATGAAATCCTGAAGCTCACCACCTACGACTTCATCGCTGCCGATCGGGAAGATATCGACCGTCGCTTCCAGAAGGCGCTGGAGGAAAAGAGGCCCCAGACCTTCGAACGCCAGTACCGCCGCAAGGATGGATCGATCATTGATGTCTGGGGTAGCGCCCACTTCATCCCCTATGGCGGAAGGGATGTGATGTGCACACTAGTTCGCGACCTCACCGAGCGCAAGAAGACCGAACAGGAGCTCCTCAAGGCCAGCAAGCTCGAATCGGTCGGCACCCTGGCAGGAGGCATCGCCCATGACTTCAACAATATATTGACTTCCATCCTCAGCAACATCTCCCTGGCCAAGAGCCAGATCAGTCCCCAGGATAAGATCTTTAAACGGCTGAGTGAGGCAGAGCGGGCGTCCCTGCGGGCCAAGGGCCTCACCCAGTAATTGCTCACCTTTTCCAAGGGCGGGGACCCAGTGAGGGAGACCACCTCGCTTCCCCACCTCCTCAAAGAATCCGCCCACTTTGCCCTCTCGGGCTCTAAGGTGGAATGTGAGTTTTCGCAGCCGGAAGACCTCTGGTCGGCGGATATCGATGAGGAGCAGATCAGCCAGGCCATCCAGAATCTGATCCTCAATGCCGATCAGGCCATGCCCCAAGGCGGAAGGATCGGGGTCACTGCGGAGAATGCCCAGCTGACGGACTGGGATCAGAGCATTGTCCCCCTCTCCGAAGGACGATATGTGAAGGTATCCGTCCGGGACCAGGGAATCGGCATCCCGCGAGAACATCTCTCCAAGGTCTTTGATCCTTTTTTCACCACCAAACAAAGGAGATCGGGACTGGGACTGTCCACCGCTTATTCGATCATCAAGAACCACGGCGGATACCTGAGCGTGGAGTCGGACCTGGGCAAGGGGACGACCTTTACCTTCTATCTCCCCGCCTCCTCCCAAGAGGCACCGGTGGAAAACACCAAGGAGGAGATCCCGATAACGGGCAAGGGAAGGGTACTGATTATGGATGATGAGGAGGGGATTCGGCTATCGGCAGCCGATGTGTTAGCCTACTTGGGGTATGAGGCGGCCTTGGCCAAAGACGGCTCGGAGGCGATTCAGCTCTACCAGGAGGCCGAGGAGTCTGGCCACCCCTTCGCGGCGGTGATCATGGACCTGACCATTCCCGGAGGCGTGGGGGGACAGGAGGCGATCCAGCGACTGCTGGAGTTAGATCCTGGGGTCAAGGCCATCGTCTCCTCCGGGTACTCCCAGAATCCCATCCTGTCCAACTTTCGAAAATATGGATTCTCCGGGGTTCTCACCAAACCCTATAAGATCCAGGAGATGGGCCAGATCCTGCAGGAGGTCCTGGGGAAGGAAGGTGAAATAGGCCATTAGGTGAGCTTCCTCAAGCGATGAGCCAGTTGATGAGTCCGCTCAGGAAGCTGATGATGAGGGCACCCAGGACCGCAGGCCAGAACCCGTGGATGGTCAACTCGGGGGTCACCTTGGAGACCAGAAAGAGAAGAAAGCCATTGATGATCAGGGTGAACAGTCCCAGGGTGAGGAGGTTGAAGGGAAGGGTAAGGAGCAAGAGCAGAGGACGGATCAAGGCGTTAAATATTCCCAGGATGGCGGCGGCAATGATGGCCCCCTTGATGCCGCTGACCTCCAGGCCTTTGATGAAATGGGCGGTAATGAAGATGGCCACCGCATTGGCGGCCCAACGAAGCAGGATGCCTTTCACCCGAGTTCCCCCGATCTCCCTCCCCGCCCTCCAAGGCCAGCCCCGCCGCTTCGAGAGAAGCCGGCGGAGCTGAACGACTTGGGGGATTGTCCTTTATCCCTTTAGTGCTTCCCCGGCACTGCCACCTCTCCCTTATTGGACCATAGAATATACATCTCCACGGCCTTCATCTTGGAGTCCTCATCGGAGAGCTTCTGGCCCTCGAGGGGATTCTCTATACACCAATTGATCATATCTCGCAGCAGGGCCACCTTTTTCAACTGGGTCTGGAACTTGGGATAGGTGTACGGGTGGGTATCCTTGCCATCGGGATGGCACATGTCACAGGAGATCCCATTGGTCCCCAGAGAGGAATCGTGGAAGATCCTGTAGCCTTCTTTCACCGCACCATCCAACTCCGTGTCCCAAGTTCTCATCTCCCTGCGGGTATGGGGTTCCCCCTTGTGAGCCAGGACGATAGGAGCCTCCGGGGATTTGGCCTGTTTCATTTTCGCCCACTCCTCCATCATGCGGGCGGCCACCTGTTGTGCGGCCTCCCGGGACATCCTGCCAGTCCTTTCGGAGTCTGCCACCTGCACGGCCACCTTAGTCTCCCCATCACACAGTTTGAAGACCCGTCCTTCGGAGGCGACGCCCCTCATCTCTTCCCCACAGGGCACCGAACCCAAGGATTTCACCTCAGGGGAAGGATTCCCAAAGGCGGCAAAGGAAAAGGCAATGAGCCCCACGGCCAGCATGGCCAGCAAAGTGAATGGAGCAGATTTCTTTCGCATCTTCGACCTCCTTCTTCCTCCCGGGATTAATAGTGAGGTCCCACCTCGTAAGGATCGGGAAGGGTAGCCTCGTTGACCGTGGAGAGCCATTCATAGCTTACCTTCGTTGGCTTGCGCCCCCACAGGTTATAGTTCTTGTTGACCCCGCCGTTGGCCAGGACCTCCACCGTTCCCCACCCGCAACCGTCGAATTGATCGAAGGGATCCGCCCGATCCTGCTGGGCCGTAAAACGCGGGAGTCCCTTATGGGCATATGGCCAAGGCCAGGCAGTGGAGAGGACCCCATGGAATCGAATAGTCCCGATGCGGTTGGTGAGCACCTGATGCGTGTGGGCATGGACCACCGTGACCCACTGGAAGGGGGCCAGGATTGCCTGCACCTGTTCCGCATCATCGGTCCAGAAGTTCCAGTTCTTGTAATACTTATACAGGGGAGAGTGGGAGAAGACGATGATCGGCCTCTCCAGGGGGACGGCAGACAGGTCCTTTTTCAGCCACTCCCTCTGCGCCTCTCCCACCGTGAAGGGCCGGCCATTGGGGTTGTCCAATTGGGCCATGGCCTTCATCCGCTCCATGGGCGATAGCTTGGGGGCGGTCCAGTAGTCCTCTACAATCACGCTATTCAGGACCACGCAATGGATCCCCTTGTGGTCGAAGGAATAGGTATCCGGGCCAAATAGCTCCCGCCAGTGCTCTCCCATATCCAGGTACCAATCGTGCTCTCCCACCATCATAACCCTCTTGGCCCGGACGCCGTCCAGGATCTCCTTGCCCAGGTCCAGCTCCCCCTTCTGCCCCAATTGCGCCAAGTCTCCCCCAAAGAGGACAAAATCGGGTTGCGGGTCCAGGGCATTGACATCGGCCACCGCCTTTTCAATGGACCTGACAAAGCGTTTATTCAGCTTCTTCTCATAGAGATGGGCATCTGAGATATAGGCGAAGGTGAAGGGTTGGGCCTCCGGCCCGGCCTCGGCCGATTGCGGGCCGGACCAGCCGAAGCCATCCAGCAAGCTGGCCAGCCCAGCGGCCGCAGCCCCCTGAGCGGATACCTTCAGGAATTCCCTCCGACTGAATTTCCTCTCCATAATGTTGCACCTCCCTTCTCTCCAGGTCCTCACTTAGAGGGACTGGGAGCACCGATCTTTTCCACCTCCGGGCTGGTGAGAGATTTCATAAAATCCACCAGGTCCTTCTTCTCCTGTTCCGTCAGGTTCAGGGGTCGAATGCCCCCATCCAGGTGCCGGTTGGGCACCCCTCCCTTATTATACAGCTCCACCACCGATTCCAGGGTGGCCTCGCTGCCATCGTGCATGTAGGGGGCGGTGAGGGCCACACTGCGAAGGCTGGGGGTCTTGAAGGCCCCTACATCCTTGTCCTCCTTGGTCGCCAGGAATCGGCCCAGGTCTGGACTCGGTTTGTCCATCCCCACTCCCACATTGTGGAACTTATTGTCGGTGAACAGGGCGTAGGAAGAAAGGATTTCGTGGCAGGTAACGCACCTCCCTTTCTCCCGAAAGACCTCCAGCCCTCGTTTGGCTGCGGGGGAGATGGCGTTCTCCTCTTTTCCATACAGGTACCGATCGAAGGGGGAATCCCCTGCCAGCAGGGTTCGCTCATAGGCCGCGATCGCCTTCACGATATTATCCGCCGTCATCTTCCCCTCGAAAACCTCTCCAAAGGCCTTCTGGTACTCCGGGATCTTCTTCAATTTCTCCACCAGGGTATCCAGTGAGGGCATGCCCATCTCCACGGGATTGACGATGGGGCCTTTGGCCTGCTCCTCCAGTGAAGGCGCCCTCCCATCCCAGAATTGCAGATCATAGAGGGCGGCATTCAAGCTCGTGGGGGAATTTCGATTCCCCAGCTTCCCCTGGATCCCGATGCCCACTTTTTCACTATCAGCGAAGCCCTTCTTCGGGTCATGGCAGGTGGCACAGCTCACGGTGTCATCCATCGAGAGCCGCTTGTCAAAATAGAGTTGTCTCCCCAGCTCGATCTTGGCCGCGGTCATCGGGTTCTCCTGGGGCACCTCCGGATCGACGAGCCCCAAAGGAACCTTGACGGGGTAGTCCGAGGCAGTGGAAACTGAGGGCGAACTGGGGCGAAAGATCGCCGTCGAAAAGATGACCAGAAATCCCAAGAGAGACAATCCCAAAACGAAGAGGCCCCACCTCCCCGGATCACCCCTCATCCTTTTGCTCATAGGATCCCCTCCTCTCTCTTTCAGGGTAAATCGAACCCCCTCATCCCCTTCGCCAGGCGCGCACGAATCCCGACGCCTCCTCCTACGACCTCCACAACCCGTGAATGTTGCAGTAGGCGCGCGCCCCGATCTTTCCCCCCTCTATTTTAAACTCTGCCTCCGGATGCTCGCCTGGGCTCAGCGATTTCCGGCAGATTTGCCCCTCAACCAGGATCTCGATCCATTCGATGTAATGCTTCTCCTCCATGGGGTGCGGGATCGAACCGACCTTGACCTTGATACCCCCCTCAGCCCGCTCGATTACCGGGAGGTGCTTCTCTTTGCCCGCATCCTCCGTCTTCTCCAAGAGCAGCTCCATGGACCGCCCGCAACAGACCAGCTCTCCGGCCCCCGCGTGGAGCACCTCCACCATGTTACCACAGACATTACACTTGTAGACCTGCCTTAGTTCCGTCATTTTCCGCTCCTATTCAGATTTCTTCTAACAGCGTGAACAAGGTGTCGTGGTGGTCTACCTCTTCGTCCTTCTTCGTGGCGGCCACCCTCTGTCTTCGAATATAGATTCCGCCCTCTCCTTCCAGATTCTCCTCATGCTATTTTATCCCTTTGGCGCGGTAAGTCAACAGTTTCCTATCCC
>JAZDMQ010000002.1:0-16221 GCA_043800755.1 bacterium
GGATAATGCTGGGTGCCAGGGGGAATCGAAATGGCCTCGCCGGGCGAGAGGAAATGGTCCTCTTCCTCGATCTTCACATTCGCTCTGCCATGAATGCAATAGAGGACCTCGTCGCCCGGATGGGAGTGGAGTGTCCCCTTGGCCCCGGGTTGCCCCTCCAGATAGGCCAGCCTCTGGTATTTGCTGTTGCCCACCTTGGGGGAGATCAGGAACCATCTGTTCACCGAGCCGAATGCCTCCGGCTTCATCTCGCTCACCTTCACCACGAATCCCTTCATGTTCGACCTCCTTTTCTTGAGAAGTCCTTCGCCCCTGCGGGATGACACATCTCTTTTCTATCCGAAAGGGCAGCCCCCGTCAAGCAAAACTCTCTCCCCCTCTGCGACAAAAGCCCTCCCGCCCGAGGCATCCCCGCACCCTGCCGAGGGGACTTGACAAGAAAGGAAATTTATTATTTACTCGCCCCGCCCTGGTGCAAGGCCGCCAGGCAATTTTCGCGACGATCCGTTAAGATGGGAGATGCAGCAGATGATGACCTTTCAGGAGCTGATCCTGGCCTTGGAGCGATACTGGTCCAGCCAGGGATGCCTCATCCTTCAGCCCTATGATGTGGAGGTGGGGGCGGGCACCATGAATCCCGCCACCTTCCTGCGCGTCCTGGGCCCCGAGCCCTGGAATGTGGCCTATGTGGAGCCCTCTCGTCGCCCGGCTGACGGGCGCTATGGGGAGAACCCCAACCGCCTCCAACACTATTACCAGTATCAGGTGATCATGAAGCCCTCCCCGGAGGATATCCAGGAGATCTATCTGCAGAGCCTGTCGAGCTTCGGGATCGATCCCCTGCAACACGATGTCCGCTTCGTGGAGGACGACTGGGAATCCCCCACCCTGGGGGCGTGGGGGCTGGGTTGGGAGGTATGGCTGGATGGGATGGAGATCACCCAGTTCACCTATTTCCAGCAGGCGGGGGGCTTCGATGTGAAGCCGGTGGCCGCCGAGATCACCTATGGCATCGAGCGCATCGCCATGTATTTGCAGGGGGTGGATTCGGTCTATGACGTCCTCTGGGCGGATGGGGTGACCTACCGGGATGTGCACCACCGCGGCGAGGTGGAATGGTCCATCCACAACTTCGAGGAGGCAGATGTCCCTCTCCAGTATCGCCTCTTCGAGAGCTATGAGAAGGAATCCCTGCACCTCGTCGGCAAGAGCCTCGTCCTGCCTGCCTATGACTATTGCCTGAAGTGCTCTCACGCCTTCAATCTGCTCGATGCCCGGGGGGCCTTGTCCGTCACCGAGCGAACCTCCCTCATCGGCCGGGTTCGGGCCCTGGCCCGAAAATGCGCCGAGGCTTACCTGAAGCAGCGAGAGGAGATGGGCTATCCCCTGCTCCGAGAAGGCATCCTCCAGGGGGAGAAATCCTTGACAGGGAGCCGATGAATGGCTTATGATCTCGAAGAGAGTTTTAGGCCCTGACCTCCCCCAGAGGTCAACCTATCGGATCGAGTGTCATTGGAGTCGAAAGGAGAATTCATCATGTCTGATTCGGTGGAAATCTATTACCAAGGAAAGCGGGAGAAGATCGGGCTTCCGTCTGATTGGAAGTTGCTGGGAGTGGGCGAGCCCAAGCAGGTCGCCCCGATTGGCGATGTGGTCGGCGAGCTGCAAAAGGCGTTGGCCTCCCCTGTGGGAATGCCCAGCCTCTCCGAGGTGTGCTCCCGGGCCAAATCGGCGGCGGTCATCGTGGACGATCAGACCCGACCCACCCCTGCCTATCTCCTCCTCCCTGAGCTATTGGCCCAGATGGAAAAAGCGGGGATCCCCAAGGATCGGATCTCCATCGTCATCGGACGCGGGACTCACCGTATTCCCGATCAGGACGAGATCAAGGCGAAGGTGGGCGAGAAGATCGTCCAGGATTACTGCATCATCATGCACGATCCGGACGATAAGTCCTGCCTGGTTCACCTGGGACAGACGCGCCGGGGCACCCCGGTGTGGATCAACAAGGCCGTGGCCGGGGCCGATTTCAGCATCGGGATCGGCAACGTGGTGGCCCACTATCTTACCGGCTATTCGGGCGGCCCCAAGATCGTTCTTCCCGGGGTATCCGGGAGGGAAACCATCGTCCCGAACCATACCATGGCAAAGATGCCCGAGGTTCGCCAGGGAAGGACGACCGGCAACCCGCTCCACGAAGATCAGATGGAAGTGGCCAAGCTGGCCAAGCTGGGGATGAAGATCGATCTGGTTCTGAATATGAACAATCAGATCGTCAAGATCGTGGCCGGAGAGGTCACCGGTGTCCACCAAGGGGCCATTCAGGCTTATAACGAGATCTACGGTTTCAATGTCCCGGCCCTCGCGGATGTGACGATTGCCTCCGGTTATCCCCTGGAGGGGGAGTTGCTCCAGTCCTGCAAGGCCCTCCTCTCCTCCGACATCGCTACCAAGCCGGGAGGCACGATCCTCCTCGCCTCGCAGTGCAAGGACGGCACCGGCCCCGGATTTTATGAGGCGCTGCGCGAGAAGGTGGAACCCTCCGAGATCTATCAGTGGATCTTCGAAGGAAAGGCAACCCCCACCGGCGGACCAATCGCAGCCCGCGTGAAACAGGTGATGAAGAGCAAGAAGGTGGTCATGGTGACCGATCGCATCCCGCCGGAGAAGTTAGAAGAGATGGGCATGATCTATGCGCCCAACTTCGATGAGGCAATTGCCAAGATCTCCTCCTGGGCGAAGCAGGCGCAGGTGCTCGCCTTCCCCGCCGGCTCCTCCTCCAATCCCATCGTGTAACGGATGATCCGTGCGACCTGAAGCGGCCTCTCCTTTCGAGGGGAGGCCGCTTTTGATTGTCAGCAAGATGCCCAAACCGAAAGACCTCTTGTTCGAAATCGGGACCGAGGAGATCCCCTCGGGCCTCCTGGAAGGCGCGATCGCCGACCTGGCCTCCCTCGCTCGCCAGACCCTGGAGGAGCACCGGCTCCCCTTTGGGGAAGTTCGGGTCATGGGGACGCCCCGGCGACTATCCCTGCAGGTGAAATCCCTGCACCCGTCCCAGCGACCCCTCAGCCGACAGATCGTGGGTCCCTCAGCCCGGGTTGCCTTCGACGCCGAGGGAAAGCCGACCCCCGCTGCTTTGGGCTTTGCCAGGGCCCAGGGGATCCCCTGGGAGGCTTTGACCGTCAAATCCCTGGAAAAGGGCGAATACGTAGTAGCCACCTTGGAGGAGGTCGGGCTGCCCACCACCGAGGTTCTTCCCTCTCTGCTCCCCAAGCTCATCACCTCCCTGCCCCTCCCCAAGAGCATGCGCTGGGGAGAGGGCAACCTCCGATTCCTTCGGCCCATCCGCTGGATCCTGGCCCTTTACGGAAGCCAGGTGATCCCCTTCGAGTTGGATGGAATCACGAGCGGAGACCGGACCTTTGGCCACCGTTTTCTCAGCCCCCATCCGGTGCGGGTGAGAAGCCTCTCCGATTATCTGTCCAAGCTAAAGAGGAAGTTCGTCATCCTGGACCCTGCGGCGCGCCGGCAGATGATCAAAGACCAGGCCGCTACAGAAGCCCGCGAGTTCGGGGGCATCCCGGAATGGGATGAGGAGCTGCTTTCCACCGTAACCCACCTGGTCGAATACCCGGTGGCGATCTGTGGCCACTTCGCGGCCGATTACCTCCAGCTCCCCAAAGAGGTAATTACCACCCCCATGAAGAAGCACCAGCGCTATTTCCCCGTGGTGAACGAGAGGGGAGAGCTTCTGCCTCATTTTGTCACTATCTCCAATATGCAGGCCAAGGACCTCAGTCTTATCCGGGCCGGGAATGAACGGGTCCTCGCGGCCCGCCTGGCCGACGCGCAGTTCTTCTATCGGGAGGATCGCAAGGTCACCCTGGAGAACTGGGCCTCCCGGCTTCAGCAGATTGTCTATTCGGAGCAGCTCGGCAACCTCTACGATAAGAGCCTGCGCCTGGCTCGCCTGAGCGGATACCTCGCGGAGCAGATCTGTCCCGACCTCCGGGAGCAGGCGATGAGGGCCGCCCGGCTGGCCAAGGCCGATCTCCTCTCCTCCATGGTGAAGGAATTCCCCAACCTGCAGGGCACCATGGGCCGGATCTACGCCCTGGCACAAGGCGAAGCAGAAGGGGTGGCGACGGCCATCGAGGAACATTATCTGCCGCGTTTTTCCGGAGATCGCCTCCCCCAGACCTCGCTGGGGGCCATTGTGGGCCTCGCGGATAAGATCGATACCATCGCCGGATGTTTCGGGATCGGCCTCATCCCCAGCGGATCGGAGGATCCCTACGCCCTCCGCCGCCAGGGCTCGGGGCTCATCCTAATTGCCCTGGAGCGGAACCTGCGCTTCTCCCTCTCCGCCCTTCTGGAACAGGCCCTCTCGGCCCTGGCCGAGCATCTGGGCAAGGATCTCGGATCGGCCCGGGAGAAGGTCCTCTCCTTCTTGGGACAGCGGCTGCAGGCGATCTTGGTGGATCAGGGGTTCACCGCCGATCTGGTGGAGGCCATCCTCGCCGCCGGATACGATGACCCGGTCTCGGCCAGGAGGCGCGCCGAGGCCCTCTCCTCCCTCCGCAAACAGCCTGATTTCCCCAATCTGATCATCGCCTTCAAGCGGGTGCTGAATATATTGCCTCCCGGGTTCTCCCGGATCCCCAACCCCCAGCTCTTCCAGGCTGAGGCCGAGAAGCAGCTCTGGGCTGAGGCCTCGGCCCTCCAGGCCAGGATTGCTCCCCTGCTCCACCAGGAGGACTTCCTGACCGCCCTGGAGGAGATTTCGCGGCTGCGGCCCGCAGTGGACCGCTTCTTCAATGAGGTCATGGTGATGGTCGAGGAAGAGGAGATCAAGCAGAACCGCCTGGCCCTGCTCTCGGCCGCCTCCCACCTCCTGGACGGACTGGCGGACCTCTCTCAGCTCGTGGTAGGATAAGCAAATGGCGGCATCACCCCCTCCCACCTCCATCTGGGCAAGGATCTTTCCCTTCACCGGCCTGGCCAAGAAAAACCTCAAGGCCTTCTCCCTGGCCGCCGCCTGCAATGATACCGGCGAGGAGTCCTACGCCCCCTACCTTCCCCTCTTCGCCCAGGCCTTCCTCGGGATGAACCCGGAACAATACGGCCTGGTCGATAGCATCGGAGAGGCCACCAACCGCATCCTCCGCTTCTTCACCGGCGTACTCACCGACCGCGTCGGCCGCAAGCGTCCGGTGATCCTCGGCTACATCCTGATCGTCCTCTCCCGGATCGGTCTGGCCTCGGTGCATCATTGGGGATGGCTCATCCCCTTTCGGGCTCTGCGCCAGTTGGGGAGGACCATCCGCAACCCCGCAAGGGAGGCGAGCATTGCCGATTCGATCCCCCCTGCCCTGCGAGGAAAGGCCTTTGGTTTGCTGGAGGCCGTGGACACCGCCGGGGCCATCGTCGGTCCCCTGCTGGGAATCTTCCTGCTCTCCTTTTTCAGCTACCATGGCCTACGCCTGGGGGTCAGCTACTCCGAGGCCTCCTATCGAGCCCTATTCTGGTGTGCCGCAATCCCCACCGTCTTCAGCGTCCTCCTCATCGCGGTCTTGTTGCAGGAGACCCTGCCGGCCACGGCCCGGGACCTCTCCCCCGCTCCTCCCCTGATCTCCGGCCTCCGCTTTTTCTTGAAGAGCCGATCCTTAGTCCTCCTCACCTTATCCAACATGATCCTGGCCATTGCGGCGCCTCCCATGGGGATGGTGCTCTTCTACCTCTATCGCCTCCCCCAGGGGAGCGCTATGTTGGGGACGCTGGTCTTTACCCTCTTTTCCCTGGTTCACTTTCTCTCTGCTTATCCCGCGGGCATGGTGGCGGACCGCATGGGCCGAAAAAAGGCCCTTCTCATTGCGGACCTGGCGATCCTCATCGCCCTGCTCTGCCTGATGATCATCCCCAATGCCTACTGGATGGCCCTTCCGGCCATTCTTCTGGGCTTCTTCGAATCCTTCTGGATTGCCTCTCGGCGGGCAATCATCGCGGATTTAGCCCCGCTGGAGGCCAGAGGACAGACCCTGGGCACCTTCTCCACCGCCTATGGCCTGACCTCTCTGCTCTCCCCCCTCTTCGTGGGCGCCCTGTGGCACCGCTTCAGCCCCCAGGTCGCCTTCGGCTCCTGCGCCCTGCTCTGCGTCCTTTCCACCGCCTTTTTGCTCTGGGGCTTCTCGGAGAAAAGACCGCCCGCGTCCTCTTAACTATCGCTTGGAATTGGAGATGTTTCTGTGCTATTCTGACCCGATGCCAGGAATCATTTTCAGAGATCTAATGAAAGCGAAGGAGGAATCTTGATGGCCACAACCAAGAAATATGTCTATCTCTTTGGCGGAGGATCGGCCGAGGGACGGGCCGACATGAAGGATCTGCTGGGAGGCAAAGGGGCCAACATCGCGGAGATGACCAACGCCGCCCTCCCGGTCCCGCCGGGCTTCACTATCACCACCGAGGCCTGCAACAAGTATTATGCCCAGGGCAAGAAGTTCCCCGATGGCCTTTGGGAGCAGGCCCTGGAGGCCCTAAAGCGGGTGGAGCAGCTCACCGCCAAGAAGTTCGGGGACCCCAAGAACCCCCTCCTGGTTTCGGTCCGCTCCGGCGCCAAATTCAGCATGCCGGGCATGATGGACACTGTCCTCAATTTAGGCCTGAATTCCAAGACCCTAAAGAGGATCATCGCCCTGACCGGCAACGAGCGCTTCGCCTACGATGCCTATCGGCGACTGATTCAGATGTTCGGCCGGATCGTGATGGGCATCGAGGGGAAGAGATTCGACAACATCCTCGATGCCTACAAAGCCAAAACCGCGGGCAAGAGGGACACCGATCTGACCGCGCCCATGCTGCAGGACATCATCCGCGATTATAAGACCATCTATAAGAAGGAGATCGGGGAGGAATTCCCGGAGGATCCCCTGAAGCAACTGAAGCTGGCCATCGAGGCAGTCTTCGGCTCCTGGTTTGGAAAGAGGGCCGTGGATTATCGCAACATCAACAAGATCCCCCATGATCTGGGAACCGCGGTCAATGTGCAGACCATGGTCTTCGGCAATATGGGGAACGATTCCGGCACCGGGGTGGCCTTCACCCGCAATCCCAGCACCGGGGAGAAGGTCCTCTACGGCGAATACCTGATCAATGCCCAGGGCGAGGATGTGGTGGCCGGCATCCGCACCCCGCAGAAGATCTCCGAGCTCTCCAAGGAGTTGCCCGAGGTGGGCAAGCAATTCGCGAAGATTGCCAAGATGCTGGAGAAACATTACCGGGAGGTGCAGGATCTGGAGTTCACCGTGGAACGGGGAAATCTCTACATGCTCCAGACCCGCACCGGAAAACGGACCGCGCAGGCGGCAGTGAAGATCGCGGTGGATATGGTCAAAGAGGGCCTGATCAGTAAGGAAGAGGCCCTGATGCGCGTGGAGCCCAATCAGGTCTATCAGCTCCTGCTGCCCCGGTTCGACGATGAGGCCAAGAAGAAGGCGCGGGAGAGCGGGGGATTCCTGGCCGCCGGGCTCAACGCCAGCCCGGGTGCCGCCTCTGGCACCGCCATCTTCGATCCCGACACGGCCGAGCATTTAGGCAAACAGGGAAAGCCGGTGGTGCTGGTGCGCTACGAGACTTCCCCGGAGGATGTGCACGGGATGTACGCCAGCAAGGGCATCCTCACCCAACACGGGGGCGCTACCTCTCATGCGGCGGTGGTGGCCCGTGGGGCTGGCCTGCCCTGCGTGGCGGGCTGCGAGGGCATCAAGGTGGATGAGCAGGCCAAGCAGTTTGCCGCGGGGAACAAGGTGATCAAGGAGGGAGACCTCATCTCCATTGATGGCGGCACCGGCGAGGTCTTCGCGGGGACCATCTCCACCATCGAGCCCGACTTCGAGAAGGAGGTCGATCTGGTCACCCTGCTGAAATGGGCCGATGAGATCCGTCGCCTCGGGGTCTGGGCCAATGGCGATTATCCGCGGGATGCCATCAAGGCCCGACAGTTCGGGGCCGAAGGGATCGGGCTCTGCCGCACCGAACATATGTTCTTCGAGGCCGACCGCCTCCCCATTGTGCAGGAGATGATCCTGGCCGCCTCCGAGGCCACCGCCCTCGGATATCAGGTGAAGGCCCTGAAGGAACAACTCGATCAGCCGGGATTGACCGAGAAGGAGCGCCGGGAGACCCGCCGCAGAATCGCCGATCTGGAGAAGAACCCCGCCTATATCACCTATCATTCGGCACTGGAGAAGCTTCTGAAGATCCAGCGAGGCGACTTCGCGGGCATCCTCAAGGCGATGGAGGGCCTTCCGGTCATCATCCGCCTGCTCGACCCTCCCTTGCATGAATTCCTGCCCAGCTACGAGGAACTCCTGGAGGACATCACCAAGCTGAAGGCCGCCAACCAGATCGTAGACTCTAAGGAGATCAGCCAGCTCCTGGAGAAGAAGTCCACCATGCTCAAGGCCGTGGCCGGCATGCGCGAGGCCAACCCCATGCTGGGCCTGCGGGGATGCCGCCTGGGCATCACCTATCCGGCCATCACGGCCATGCAGGTGCAGGCCATCTTCGAAGCGGCCTGCCAGCTCAAGAAGCAGGGGGTGGATGTCCACCCGGAGATCATGATCCCCCTGGTGGGCCATGTGAATGAGCTGAAGAACCAACGGGAGGCCTTGGAATCCGTAGCGCAGGAGGTTATGGAGAAGGAGAATGTGAAGTTGGATTATAAGTTCGGCACCATGATCGAGATCCCCCGGGCGGCCATCACCGCAGACGAGATCGCCCAGTACGCCCAGTTCTTCTCCTTCGGCACCAACGACCTCACCCAGACGACCTTCGGCTACTCGAGGGACGACGCGGAGGGCAAGTTTCTCCTCCAGTATGTGGAGCGCAAGATCCTCCCGGAGAACCCTTTCCAGGTCCTGGATCGGAAGGGCGTGGGAGAGCTGGTGAAGATGGCCGTGCAGAAGGGACGGCAAACGCGGCCGGATATCGAGATCGGCATCTGTGGCGAGCATGGGGGCGATCCTTCCTCCATCGAGTTCTGCCACCAGGTCGGCCTGAAATATGTCTCCTGTTCCCCCTTCCGGGTTCCCATTGCTCGTCTCTCCGCGGCCCACGCCGCGATCAGGGGAAAGAGCAAGGTGGCGGAGAAGGACAAATAGAGCGGGGGTCGGAGGCCAGGGGCCGGTAAGATCCATCGTCGGAAAGAGGCCCTGCATCTGGTAAAAAATGGACTTTACAGGAGGCGGAAAGCTTGCTATAAAAGCCTTGTTCAGACATCTGGGGCGCTTAGCTCAGGGGTAGAGCACTGTCTTCACACGGCAGGGGCCACTGGTTCGAAACCAGTAGCGCCCACCAAGAATTGAGGGGCTGCGATTTGCAGCCCCTTTATTTCGTCTCCAGGCAACCTGGTAAGCGATCGGCCAAGGAAAATGAAGAAGACATTCATGCCCGCAGTGAAAAACAGGGCGGAACTTGAGGCGCTTCAGCTGGAAGGGTTGAAATGGACGGTCCAGCACGCCTATCAAGGATCGGAGTTCTACCGGAAGAGGCTCAGGATGTCCGGCGTCGGGCCCGGGGACATAAAAACCCTCGATGACCTGGGGAAGCTTCCCTTCACCACCGCCCAGGACCTGCAGGACGGTTACCCGTGGCCCCTCAGATCGGTGCCGTTCGAAAAGGTCGTCCGGCTCCATGCCTCCTCCGGGACGACGGGCCGCAGAAAGGTCCTCCTCTACACGGCGAAGGACATCGATGACTGGGCGAACATGTTTGCCCGGTGCTATGAAATGGCGGAACTCACGCCTCTGGATCGGGTCCAGATCTGCGTGGGCTACGGTGCCTGGACCGCAGGCGTCGGTTTTCAGCTCGGATGCGAGCGGTTCGGGGCCTTCGCCGTGCCGGCCGGGGTCGGGAACCTCGACATGCAGATGCAGTTCCTGGTCGATTTCCAGTCAACCGTCCTCTGCAGCACGGTCTCTATGGCCCTTCTCATGGCGGAGGAGGTTCACAAGCGGGGCCTGAGGGACAAGGTGAAGGTGAAGAAGGTCATTTTCGGGGCGGAGAGATCCAGTGAAGCCACGACGAAAGCCGTCCAGTCCCTGCTCGGCGCCGAGCATGTTTTCGATATTCCCGGCCTGACGGAGCTTTACGGTCCGGGGACCGGCCTCGACTGCGTGCATCACCAGGGAATCCACTACTGGGCGGATTATTACCTCATGGAGCTCGTCGACCCCGACACCCTTCAGCCCGTCCCCGAAGGAGAGGTGGGCGAGATGGTCTATACCACCCTGAGGAAAGAAGGAACCCCCCTGATCCGTTACCGCTCCAGGGATCTCACCAGGATCGTCCCGGGGGACTGCCCCTGCGGGTCCCTACTGCCTCGCCATGATAAGATCCTCGGCCGTTCCGACGACATGTTCATTGTGAGGGGCGTCAACGTCTATCCGAGTCACATCGACGAGATTCTCTCGAAACAAGAAGGGGTCGGAAGCGAGTACCAGATTCACCTGAGTCACCAGAAGGACGGCAAGGATTACATGAACCTGAAGGTGGAGAGGGCTCAGGCCGGGGACCCGACGAAGGATGCCGCCGTAGCCAAGAAAATCGAGAAGGACATCCGGAAAGAAACACTGGTGAGCACGGTGGTCGAGGTCGCCGATTACCAGTCCCTGCCCCGGACCGAGAGGAAATCCAAAAGGGTATTCGATCACCGCGGTTAGGATGAAAATTTCTCTTGTCTTTTTGGACGCTTTCTTATAATTAGATGCTGTTATGAGGCACTGTTGCGAGGTGAGGGTAATGGCTTCCGGAAACAGCGTGCGAAAATCCTGGTGCTGGCGATGGACACATAGGAGGGGAAGGCTCGTCCGTCGCCCATAGGAGTTGAAAGCGTTAGAAATCCGAAGAGCCATGGACGGTCTTCCGGTTCATGGCTCTTTTTTTATGGGTCTTAGGAGACTATGAGGTCAGAGGAAAGAATACTGATGGGGAACGAGGCCATCGGCCGGGGACTGGTGGAGGAGGGATGCCACCTCTTTGCCTCCTATCCCGGCACGCCGGCCTCGGAGGTCCTGCCGTCGGTGGTCCAGTTTTCCCAAGAGACCGGCCACACCATGCATATCGAGTGGTCGGTGAACGAAAAGGTGGCTTACGAGGTGGCCCTTGCGGGAAGCTACACGGGAAAGAGGGCCGCCGTCGCCATGAAGCAGGTGGGGCTGAATGTCGCGTCGGACCCCCTGACGAGATCGGCCTATCTGGGGGTCATCGGGGGGTTCGTCATCATCGCGGCGGACGATCCCGGCCCTCATAGTTCACAGACGGAGCAGGACAGCCGGCTCTTGGCCCACTTCGCGAAGATTCCTGTCTTCGATCCCTCAAGCCCGCGGGAAGCCAAGGAAATGATCCGGCAAGCCTTCGAGCTTTCTGAAAAGTACGAGATTCCCGTCATGGTCCGCCCGACCACCCGCATCTGTCATGCCCGGCAGAATGTACCCTGCCTGAAGCCCCGGGAACTGGTCCGCAGGGCTCATTTCCAGAAGGACCCGAACCGCTGGATTGCTACCCCTCACTTCCTGAGAAATCTCCACCGCATCCTCAACGAAAAGCTGGACCGGATCGCCGAGGAGGAGGCCTATAGGCCCGTGGCCCGCTCAGGCGATGGCTCCTTGAAGGAGAGGTGCATCATCGCCTCCGGCGTGTCCTTTGCCCATGCCTACGAGATCTTGGAGGAAATGGGGTTCCTCGGGAAGATCGATTTCTACCAGGTCAGGGTGCCCTATCCCCTCAACCGGTCGTTCGTCGAGAGGATTCATGCCGGCTACCGCCGTGTCCTGGTCATCGAGGAGACCTATCCCGTCATAGAACTCCAGCTTGGTAACGGCTCCGTCCTGGGGAGGGAGAGAGGGTGGATTCCCCGGGAGGGGGAGCTGACGCCCGATCTGGTGGAGGAGGTCCTGGAGAAGTTTCTGGAAAGGACGCCGGCTGCGCGGAAGGCCCTTCAGCCGGCGAAAGGCCGCAGACCCACGCTCTGCGCCGGCTGTCCGCACCGGGCGGCCTTCTTCGCCATCAAGGAAACCTTCCCCGAGGGCATCTTTCCGAGCGATATCGGCTGTTACACCCTGGGCATGAACCTGAAGGCCATCGACACCTGCCATGTGATGGGTGCCTGTATCAGCCAGGGGGCCGGGTTTTACCATGCTTACCAGCAGGACGGCAACGAAATGCCCACGATCGTGGTGACCATCGGGGACTCGACCTTTTTCCACGCCGGGGTTCCCGCCCTGGTCAACGCCGTCTTCCAGAAAGCGCGCTTCCTCCTGGTCATCCTCGACAATGGAACGACGGCCATGACAGGCAACCAGCCCACTCCCCATCTCGGCATCAGGGCCGATGGGAGTCAGGGAAACCCCGTTCTCATCGAAGACCTGGTGAAGGCGTGCGGGGTCAAGTTCGTCAGGGAATGCGATCCCTACGATCAAAAGAGATTCGTAGCCTGTCTCCAGGAAGCTGATCGGTATATCCGCAGTCCGGAAGGGGGTGTGGCGGTCGTCATGTCCCGGCACCCCTGTCTCCTCGATCGCGGAGCGATGAAAGCCCAGGCCGTCTACCCCGTGAGGGTGACCCAAGATTGCAGCGGCTGCCGGGTTTGCCTCGAGCGGTTCGAATGCCCGGCCCTGGCCTTGGACGAGGAAACACAGCAGGTGAAGATCGAGGCGAACCTCTGTGTCGGTTGCGGGATCTGTGAATTCGTGTGTCCCGGCGGCGCCATCGCCGTAGAAAGAGATGCAGCGAAGTGAAACAGCAGATTATCATCAGCGGTCTCGGGGGACAGGGGGTGCTTTTCGCCACCCGGGTCGTGGCAGAGGCAGCCCTGATCGAGGACCACGATTTGCTCACCTCGGAGACCCACGGCATGGCCATGCGGGGAGGGACGGTGATCTCCCATGTCAAGGTGGGCCCCTACCAGAGCCCCCTGATCCGAAGCGGCCGTGCCGACCTGGGCCTTTTCATGAACCCCGGCAATCTCGATGTTCACGGACATTACCTCTCGGAGTCCGGGAGATTCTTCGTCAACACGGGCATCCGTGGAAATTATGAAAACATGGACGCGACAAAGATCGCTGGAGAGATCGGTTCGCTGGTGGTTTCCAATCTGGTCCTTCTCGGGTTCGCCGTTGCGGAGGGGGCGCTCTTCGCGGATGCCGGGGTTTTCAGAAAGGCGATTGCAAGAACGTCCCCTCCCCGTCAGCTGGAGCCTAACTTGAGGGGATTCGAGGCGGGACTGAGAACA
Organism: bacterium; assembly: GCA_043800755.1. Taxonomy (GTDB): domain Bacteria; phylum Methylomirabilota; class Methylomirabilia; order CAVQYV01; family CAVQYV01; genus JAZDMQ01. Next base: position 13,295 of record JAZDMQ010000002.1, read on the forward strand.
AGGGGATGAAGCCGAACACACGGCAAAAAAGGAGGTGTCTTATGAGAGGACGAGTCTATTCATTTTTTTTCCTTGCTGTCTTCCTCACCGCCGGGTTTGCTTCCACGGGCGCGGACGCGGAGATCAAGCTCACCTATGCCAATTTCCCGCCGGCCCAGACATTCCCCTGCGTGCAGATGGAGAGATGGGCCAAGGAGGTGGAGAAGCGGACGAACGGCCAGGTCAAGATCCAGACCTTTCCGGGCGGGACCCTGCTTCCGGCAAAGAACATCTTCGAGGGAATCATCTCCGGGACCGCGGATATCGGGAATTTCGCCATGAGCTACCAGCCGGGCCGGTTTCCCCTTTCGGAGGCCATTGATCTTCCCTTGGGCTTCACCAGCGCAAGAGCGGCCAGCCTTGCCCTTTATGACCTGATCGAAAAGTACAGGCCGAAGGAATTTGAAAAGGTGAAGATCATCACCCTCTTTACCTGTCCCCCCAACGATCTCATGACCAGCAAGCCCATTCGGTCTCTAACAGACCTGAAGGGAATGGAGCTTCGTGTTTCCGGGACGGGAGCGGAGGTGATCAAGAGGCTCGGGGGCGTCCCGGTCGCCATGCCCATGTCCGATACCCCGGAGGCCATTCAGAAGGGGATCGTGAAGGGGATCGTGTCCTCCCTGGAGACGCTTCAGGACTTCAACTATGCGGCCTACTGTCCCTTTGCCACGGAGGCCAACCTCTGCGTGGTGAGCTTTGCCGTCGTCATGAACCGGGAGAAATGGGAGTCCTTGCCTGCCGATGTCAAGAAGGCCATCGACGACCTCCGGAGAGGGCAGGCGGAGTGGACGGGGAATTATGTGGACAACCATGTCAAGGAAGCCCTTGCCTGGGCTAAGGTCAAATACAACCACCAGGTCTTTCAACTGCCTGCGAAGGACCAGGGCGAGATCAAGAGACTTTTGCAGCCCATGATCGAAGACTATGTGACCCGGGTGAGCGCTCAGGGCATCCCTGGCAAGCAGGTAGTCGATGACCTCCAAGGGCTGAAGAAGAAATACGAGAAAAAATCCAGGTAAGATGAACCACCTGCGGCAGGGCGTTCCCCGGGCAGTTCCCGAAAACGCCCTGCCGAGGCATTCGCAGAAAGAAACATACGGGCTTGGTATGGAACGAAAAGATGGCTTCATGGAATCTCTTGATACGCACCTGAACCGGTTCTTCATGATCATCGGCGGGGTGGCAATCCTGAGCTTGATGGCCCTGGCGACGGGGAATGTGCTTCTGCGAATCTTTCACCTGCCCTACGGTGGCGCTTACGAAATCACCTCGTTCCTGGGCGCCGTCGTGATCGCCTCGGCCCTGGGTTACACCCAGAAGAACAAGGACCACATCACCGTCGACCTCATCACCGAGAAATACTCAAGGAAAGCCCTTATGCTGGTGGAGCTTCTCGCCTCTTTGGTCATGGCCTCCTTCTTCGCCGTCGTGTCCTGGCGGATCTTCGTCTGGGGCATGAAGATCTGGGAATCGGGGGAGGTCTCCGAGACCCTGAAGTTCATCTATCATCCCTTCGTGTTTTTCGTGGCCGTCGGTTTTGGCATGGCTTTTCTTTCCGCAATTCTTGGGGTCTTCAGACAGATCTCGAACCTGAGGGTGAAGGGTCTATGAGCGTCAGCGGTCCGATGGTCGGCGTCTTGGGGATCGTTGTCATGTTCGCAGCCCTTCTGCTCTTCAGGATGCCCGCGGGATACACCATGGCCGTGGTGGGGTTTCTGGGTATGGCCTACGTGACGGGCTTCCAGGCGGCCCTCGGGATGATCGGGGCGGAGTTGTGGAACATCTTTTCGAATTACGGCCTGACGGTCATCCCCATGTTCATCCTGGTGGGGGAATTCATCCACTATGCGCGGTATAACGACACCCTCTATCAGGCGACCTACCGCTGGTTCGGCCATTTCAGAGGAGGGCTGGCGCTCACGACCATCATGGCCTCGGCGGCCTTCTCGGCCATCAGCGGTTCCAACACGGCCACCGCAGCAACGATGAGCACGGTGGCCATCCCGGCCATGAAGAAATACAACTACCATCCGATTCTCAGCGCGGGGTCTGTGGCGGCCGGCTCGACCCTGGGGGTTCTCATCCCCCCGAGCATTGTTTTGGTCGTCTACGGGGTCTACACCGGGCAGTCCATCGGAAAGCTTTTCTTCGGGAATGTGATTCCCAGCGTCATCCTGACGACCCTCATCGCTGCCACGGTCTTTTTTATCTGCTTCCGCCATCCCGACTGGGGCCCCAAGGGTCCCAAGAGCACTTGGAGAGAACGGTTCAAGGCCCTGGGCGAAGCCTTTGACATCCTCCTTCTTTTTTCGATCATCATGTACGCCCTCTTCACCGGGGTGGTGACGGCCACGGAGGCAGCAGCCGCAAGCTGCTCCCTGGGGCTTCTCATCTGCATGCTGCGAAGGAAGCTCACCTGGAAGGGCTTTATCGACTCCATTGCGGAAACGCTCCGGATCTCCTGCATGGTCTTTATCATCGTGGCCGGGGCCGTGGTTTTCGGAAGGTTTCTCACGGTCACCCGTCTTCCCTACGAGGCGGCTTCCTGGATCGGGTCCCTGGCGATGCCCAACTGGATGACGCTTTGGATGATCCTGCTCTGCTACATCATCGGCGGGTGTATCATGGACGCGCTGGCCTTCCTGCTCGTCTCCCTGCCTATCTTCTTCCCGATGGTCATCAAGATGGGCTGCGATCCCATCTGGTTCGGGCAGATCATCACCATCGTCACCACCATGGGCTCTATCATGCCGCCCATCGGCATCTGTAGTTACGTGATTCACGGGATGGCCAGGGATATCCCGCTGACAACGGTCTTCAGGGGAGGGATGTATTACATCCCGTCGTATCTCATTTCCATTCTGTTCCTGATGATCTCCCCTTAC
>JAZDMQ010000017.1:0-126481 GCA_043800755.1 bacterium
AAACCTCCACCATCTTGGAAGAGCCCGGATCATGGCGCAACACGCGGAAGACCAGGTACAATCCATAACCCAGCGCGATGAAGGCGGAAACCAGGATAAACCACAGGAGCTGCCATTCGGTAGTGCCCAGGGGGGGCAGGGCGATCGCTGCCTCACTCATCTTTTAGCCTCCTCGGTAGGTGAAATTGAAGGGATCCAATCCCTTTCTCGTCCATAAATCAAAAGGAGTTGCTTGCGCAACCCCCTCATTTATTGGTGGAGGGAAGGGGATTCGAACCCCCGACCTCTGCCTTGCGAAAGCGATTTGGAGGGTTTGGCGCAACTCTAATGATGACGGGTAATTACCGATCTCTATTGACTTTTTCCCTTTTCTCCGCTATGATCCGAAATGCTCCAACATGCCCCATTTTGACCCGGTTATAGTCACAATTTGGTCACAAAAAAGGGGGGCCCCCAGCGCGACGGAAAAGCGAGTAGGCTGGGAGAATGGACGGCCCGGAAGCTACCATGCGGTCCAGGAAAAAGCAAGATAAATGTGGGCGATGCCCCTCCTACATGGTCACGAAATAGGCGGATGGGAGAGATGGAAGTGGAGCTAAAGGATCTTTATGAAGTGATGATGGCTGAAATAGTAGGGCCAATAAGGGCGCAGAAAAGAGAAGGCTGTTATCGCGCTGTAAATCCGCCAGCTGTGGAAGTGGAAGCAGAGGAAAAGGAGGCGGGGGAAGGGACTCAGAAGGTAAGCCTGGAGGGCCTCCGGCACCCTCCGGCGGCCTCGGAGAAAATAAGGCATCCTCATCGGAAGGGGATGCCCCTCCATACTTATCGGTGGCTTCGGTATTATCAATTGGGTGCTCTGATTGCGCAGATCCAGAGAGGGGTGCGGAAGGAGGGCCGTACATGGGAGGAGGCCGTCGCATCGTTCGAGGCGATTGCAAGAGAGCTCCCCCGCTGGAAGTGGATCCCCCTGCAGATGTTAGTTGAATGGAAAAGGGAAAAGGGACAGATCATCGAGAAATGGCTAAAGGGCCCCAAGGTGGCCTTCCTGATGCATGTCGCCCAAGCCTATACCGTCCACCAGGCAGCGTTGCTCCTGGTGGCCCAGGAGGAGGGAGTGAGCCGACATACGATTTGGGCAAGCATTAAGAGGGCGCGGGCCTGGAGTAGATGCCGCAGATTGCAAAATTCTCTCCCGCCTAAAAATCCCACCAAGACGCTACCCGCCTGAGTTTTCAGACCTCACCGCAGAGAAGAAGTTACCCCCTAAAGAGGCAAAAGCTCCCTATATATAAGAGGGAGGTGAACATTTCTATGCCCCATGAACAGAATCCCTTTCTGTTGACCCGGGGGGAGGCCGCCCGCTTCCTGGGGGTTCCGGGGAAAAGGATCAGGTCCCTGATGGAGAGGGGGAAGCTGACCCCCTGGCTCCTCCAGGGAAAGGAGTACTTCCACCAGGAGGAGCTGGTCAAGTTCCGATTGTATGAGCGGGAGGTGGCGATGAATACCATAACCTGGCGGATCCTGAGGGCCATGGGCTCCACCCTGAAGCTGATCGTGCACGGCCGCAACGGGAGGCACCACGATCTGGACCCGGAGGACAACCCAGAGGAGGTGGGAAGGTGAGCGTGAATCTCTGGGGGGTGAAGGAAGCAGCGGTTCGGCTGGGGATCGCGGAGGGGACCCTCCGGCACTGGCTCAGCCAGAAGAGGGTCCCCTATGTGAAATTGGGGAGGCGCACCCTGCTCGATCCCCGGGAGCTGGAGCGCCTCATCGAGGCGAAGACGGTCCGGGAGGAGGATGCGTCCCTAAGCCGGAGGAGGTCCCGGTGATGGGAAAGGAGGAAAGGCGGAAGGACGGCGAACTGACTCATATCGGAGAGACCGTGCCTGAGGTCCTGGCCGATCCGATCGGCGCGGCGGAGGAGAGGGGGGAGGGAGGCGTCCCGGATGAGGTATACGAGCTGGTTCGAAAGCTGCGTGGAAGAAATCCAGTGGGGCGGCGACGGAAGGGGGATGGGCCTCTGTCCCCTGCAGGAGGATGAGCATCGATCGTTCTCCCTGGAGGCGGAGAGGGGGCTCTGGTATTGCCTGAGCTGCCGGAAGGGGGGGACGATCCGGGACCTGGCCCAGCTCCTCTGCGTGGATCCTCCCCCGGACGACCAGGGGGCCCCGTCCGGCTGCTTCATCTACCATAATGGAGAGGGCAATCCCCTCTACCGTAATCTCTACACCCGGGGGGAGGGCCTGCGGAGCGAGACCTATATCGGTGAAGGCCGCTGGAGGCGTGGCATCCGTTTTGAACTCTTCGTCCCCTATCGCCTCCCCGGGGTAATCTCCGCCCAGGGCCCGGTCTTCCTGGTGGAGGGGGAGAAGGAGGCGGAGGCCCTGTGCTCCCTGGGCCTGGTGGCGACGAGCGTCCCCGGGGGGCTGGGCCTGTGGATAGAAGAGTACCATCGATACTTCCAGGGCAAGAAGATCGTCCTCCTTCCCGGCCATAGGGAGAGAGGGCCTGCGGACGCGGAGGAGGTGGCCGGGCAGCTCTGGGGAGTGGCGAGCGAGATCCGGACGGTCGATCTGCCGGAGTGGGGGGAGGGGGGAGATGTCACCGATTGGCTCCACGCCGGCCACAGCAAAGAGGAGCTTCTTTCTCTGCTCGATTCTGCCCCCCTCTATGAGGGCCCCGCCGCCCAGGGGGAAGAGCGCCCCGCTCTAAGGGTGGTCTCTCCTCTTCCGTCTCCCCCCCCGGTCCTTCCGGTCTCCGAGCTGAGATTTCCTCCCTTCCCCGAGTCCGCCTGGGTGGGCTTATTGGATCCATGGCGCCGCTTGGTCGGTCCCACCACCGAGGCCCCGGACGCCTACCTCTTTGCTGTTTTCGTGGCGGGGCTGGGGCTCTACCTGGGGAGGGCCTTCTACCTCTGCCATCCCCGGAGGGTCTTCCAGAACTACTATTTCCTGATCGTGGGGGAGAGCGGCCTGACGCGCAAATCGACCGCCATCGGATATGGGATGGACCTCTGCGGGAGGCTGGATGGGGAGATCAAGTTCAGCTCCGGGGTCGCCTCCGCCGAGGGGGTCCTGGGCGCCCTGGCGAAGGAGCGGGGAACGCGGAAGATCGTGTTCAACGATGAGATGCGGATCCTCTTTGCCAATGCCAAGCGGCCGGGGACGCAGAACATCCTCTCCTCGCTCAACTCCCTCTATGAGATGCGGGGGGTGCTGACCATCGATCGGAAGGATCCCCTCGAGGTGAAAGAGGGGATGTTCTCCATGATCTCCGCCACCACCGCGGACTGGATGACCCGGGAGCAGGAGATCGAGGCGGCCTATGGAGGGTTCATCAACCGGCACCTCTGCCTCGTGGGGGAGGCCAAAGGCCCCATCGCGATCCCGAAGCCCCCCGAGGATTCAGAATGGGATCGGCAGATCCAGGGGATCCTTGAATGGAGGGCTGCTTTGCCCAGGGAGGGAGGGCAAGTCCTGCTGGGGCCGGCGGCCGCCCGATTCTACACCGACTGGTATGAGGAATGGTATCAGGAGAGGAGAAACTTGCCGGAGACGACCGGTGCACTGCTGAGGAGGGTGGATGGGCACGTGGTCAAGCTCTCTGCCTTCTACGCCCTGATCAATTCCCGGATGCAGATAGAAAGGGAGGATGTGGAGCGGGCGATCGGGGTGGTGGATCACTCCTCGGCCTGCTGCCGCGTGATCTTCAAGGATGTTACCCTCTCCAGGCAGGCGCGCCTGCAGGAGAGGATCCAGGAGTTTCTCGCCGCCGGGCCCCTCACTCGGCGGCAGCTCCAGAAGAAGCTGGACCGATCGTATGACCGGGAGGAGACGGATAGGGCACTAGGGGCGTTGAGGGAGAGTGGAGAGATCTGGACGGAGGAGGATAAGAGTCGGCCGGGTCGACCGAGCTGGAGGTATGGTTTGATGGTTGCGGATGATTAACCTCCTTTCTTGGAGGTCTGTGGACAATTAGACCCCCCAAAATTCTGTAACTATTGGTAATCATTGCATTTCCCCCGAAAGTTGTCTTTCTCTTCACCGTAGAGGGACATACCGGACAATTAATTGAAACGGGATTCTTCAATGAAATCGCAGGCTTGGGTCGTTTCTATATGTCCGCAGCCTTGCGGACATACCGGACAATTAGCTAACTATCAGAAAATAAAGGCTTTTCCGATTTGGGGTTGCGGACAGATAGAGGGGGAAGGTCGAGGGAGGGAAGGAGAGGGGAAATTAATTGTCCGCATATGTCCGTATATGTCCGCAAGTTTTGCGGACATATACTCCCTAGAGAATCAATGCTGTAGGAGTGATGTCCGTTATGTCCGCAGGTTTGAAAGGGCCCTCTCCCCCCCGGGGGGTCAATCCTGGGCCGGTGGCTGGCACACCTTGCAGGGTCGATAGCCCTTCTCCTGGGCCTCTTTCACCGATTGAAAATGAATCAGATTCTCGGGCTTAATCTTGAGCGCCCAGGGACAGTCGGGATAATGGTAGATATGGGATTTGGAGGACCCGACATATTTGCCCTCGACGGCCAGGGCGATCGTCGCTCCTAAAAGGCAGAGCAGCATCAACAATGCGAGGAATCCTTTGGTCTGTCTCATGATGGCTCCTCCTGGATCTTAGAGGTGACCCCTCATTTATTTGCAGAATACTTTATATAGAGACTCCCCATGCGTGCCGGGAGCGATAAAATCTGGCCGGTCGTCAGGCCGGAAAGTATTAATAAACTTATCCTCCGAGGTGTAATACATAGATTGTAATCCACGAACGGTTCTTTCCCTGCAGTCTATTTCCAACAAAGCGATCTCACGGTCGAGATTCTCAAAACCTTCTCCCCGACTTCTCCTCGCCTCCTCCCGATGTTTCCCATGATAAACCAATTTCGTCCATACTCTGCTGGTGTTCGGGGAGGGATGGGTGATGGAGGCGGGATCAAAATAAACGCTACAATCGGGATCGGAGGATATCAGCATCCAATCTGCCGCCCATACCTCCCCACCCGCAAAGATGGATAGGGCAGCCAAGAGCAGAACAACGCGCCACTTAGGTCTTAATGACCGATGTAACACCATCGAGTTACCTCCCCTCGCTTCCCTTCAAATTAAGGGTGTTGCCTTCGCTGGCCTCGAAAGTCCTCCCTTGTCTCTTGGTAAGCCAAGAAAAAGGTCTTCCACGGTGCGATATGGAAATCATCGCTCAGAAGGTGAGAAGCTGCTCCCAGGCCTTCGACTTTCTGGCGCGGGATCCCCTCCGGCCCTCCTCCGCCGTCAGGATGTGGGGCGTGAACTTCCCGGTTGCGATGCGCACCTTCTGACGGATGGCATAGCGGTCCAGGAGGTCCTGGCAGGCGAGAAAGCGATGGGGCCGATACCCCCACTTCCTCTTATACTCTGTGGCCGTCATCCCATGCCGCTTCAGATGGGTATTAGTGAGCTGACGGAAGGATCCTCCCCACTCCAGGCAGAGGATCTGATCCTTTTCGATCGCCTTCCGCGGGTCAAGTCTTGCTTCCATCCCTCTCCAAGAGTAGATACTTGTCGCATTCCACAATAATGGTTCTCGAGGGATAGTCAAACTAAATGGAAAAAGCCGTCAATTTCTTCACCCTCTGACGAAATTGTCCACGATCTTTTTGTAGGTTTCATCCGGGAAGTCCGTGAAATTGAAGGCACTGAATAGAGGCGCGCTCAGGTCCTTCACGTTTTCCCACAAGCGAGATTGGAGGTCGGCGATCGAGGCTTGAATCTCAGTAGAGACTTCGTTCTCTCCGGCTGGATCCGTGGGAAAGAACATCCGGTCGGGAGTGGACCTTAGCTCATAGCCACGGATTCCCTTGTGCCGAACGCCGACATGAATGAGGTCGGTATTGGGGACGCCGAGCCCCGTAAAGAGGCGGGTGCAGTATAGAAGGGCCTCGCTTATCCTTTCAATTCGGGTACCGATGAGCAGGCTTTGGGAGTACTCTATCTCTTCGTATGCGCTTTCTAACTCATAGAAATCGCCCTTCGTACTCAGGGTCCAATACTGAAATAGATTCTGCGGCCCGCATGAGATCTCGGCCGTAATCCCTCCCGGCTTCCACTGAGGCTTGTACTCGTTCTCTGCAGCAAACATGCCGATGTGGCAGCAAAACTTGTCAACCTGGGCGTTGTTGGCCGCCTTGAACAACTCATTCTGCTTCCAAGAATGGCTTGAGTCTAAAAGGGCGAAGCGGAGCTCCATGGAAGCGATCTTTCCTCTCTTTCCGAGACCTATTTCAGCTCGGGACTGATGGTGGGCAATCCAGTCTTCGTTCCATTTTGGAGGTGGCGTTGAAAGGGGGAGGTTGGCGAGGCGATACTGGATCCGTTTGCTTAGCTCAGTGCGAAACTGCTCAAGATGGTCGAAATCCCAAAACAGAATATCGTAGCTGACAAATGCCAAGACATCGTAGACGGGAAAACGTGCCACCAGATCGTTAACTTTGCTCTCTGACAATCAAGTAGTCAACCTGTCATACTCATGGACATCCTAACCACTGGGAGGTGTCCATGAAGGGTGACATTCAACAACAACGAATCTGGGCCGTCCAGCGCTTTCTTAACGGGGAAAAGGCAGAATCCATCTGCGCTTCGCTCCATCGGTCGAAACCATGGCTGTACAAATGGGTGGAACGCCACCTCAACGGTGGTGAGGATTGGAGTCAGAGCCGCTCACCGTGTCCTCTCACCACTCCGACTCATACACCGCCAGAGATCGAAGAGATCGTCAAAATGGTCCGTCTCCACCTCTACAACCGTAACGTATTCTGCGGTGCCCAAGCCATTCGCTGGGAGATGGAGGAATTAGGTGTCAGGACCTTGCCGTCGATCCGAACCATCAATCGGATCCTCAGCCGCAATGGGCTCACCCACCGCCAAACCGGCATCTATGAAGCCAAGGGCAAGGCGTATCCGAAACTGCCGTCGTTGTGGCCCAATCAGACCCATCAGGCGGACTTGGTGGGTCCCCGTTATTTGAAGGGGCCCTTACGCTTCTACAGTGTGAACGTGGTGGATACGGCCACCGGCCGCTGCGGGATTCACCCCTCTGACTCCAAGTCGGGCCAGAGCGTCATCGACGCCCTTTGGGCCATCTGGAAACGCATGGGGATCCCCCAGAACCTGCAAGTGGACAACGAGCTGTCCTTCTATGGTAGCCCCACGCATCCCCGGGGCATGGGGCCGCTGATTCGACTCTGCCTGCAGCAGGGGGTGGAGCCCTGGTTCATTCCCCTAGCCGAGCCGTGGCGCAACGGGGTGGTGGAGAAATTCAACGACCACTACCAGCAACGTTTCCTCGGCAAGATCCCCATGGCGACGGAAGGGGATCTTCTCACCGAATCGCTCGCCTTCGAGCAGCGGCACAACCGCAGTTACCGCTATAGCAAACTGGGCGGAAAAACGCCGCTGAAGGCCCTGGAAGCTTCAAACTTCCCGTTGCGTTTCCCCGAGCAGGAGGAAGTCCCCCGGCATCGGCTGAAAAAGCCTTTGACGGGAAGATATCACCTGGTCCGCTTCATTCGGGCCAACCGAAAGCTGAATATCTTCGGTGAGCTGTTCCCTGTACCGACAAGGCTGGAGCATGAGTACGTGGTGGCTACCATCGATGTCAAAGAGCAGAAACTCAAACTCTATCTCGATAAAACACAGGTGGAGGAATACAATTACAACCTACGCTGAGAAAGTATCTGTCTACGATGTCCTGGCATGAAAAACAGTCTACGATGTCCTGGCACTCAACAATTAAGAGCCTGAACCCGGGGATGGAACGGGACGCGCTTGCTTGTTCTCTGGCCTCCTTTCGCTTTCACCGGGGAAAGGAGGTGGATCTGGGAATTTACCTCGCGCGCAGAACTGCCAGACAATCGGGCGGTTCATTGAGAGTCGCGGGGGCCCCTGATGGTGTCCAGGTCATTCGCCTTTGCCTCCCCCTACTCACCGAGGAATGAGAGATCTCATGCCCAAAGCAAGTGCCTTGGTGGCAGATGATGAAATGGTAGTCAGAAGGCTCTGCAGCCGTATTTTGGAAGCCCTCAATTATCGAACGGTGACGGCATCTCATGGACTGGAAGCCCTCAAGGCAATTGAAGAACAGCACTTTGAGGTCGTCATCGCCGATCTCCGCATGCCCGATTTGGATGGAATTCAGCTTCTGAAGTCCATCAAGAGAATTAGTCCGAAGACCGATGTCATCGTGATTACCGGATATGCCACGCTGGAAAACGCCATTGAGGCCATGAAAGAGGGGGGGGTCGATTATCTCCGCAAGCCCTTTAGTGCAGAGGAGCTCCAGATGGTAATCCAGAAATGCCAGGCCAAGCGGAGGTTGACCGAGGAAAAGACAGAATTGCAGGAAATGATGGGAATCTACGAGCTAAGTACCGCCCTGAGTTCAACTATGTTGCTGGAAGAAATCATGGGCCTCTTCTTGGACCTGACAACCCGTCTCCTCCGAAGTCCGAAGGCCTTGCTGTTTCTTGTCGATAGCCACCGCGCAGACCTCTATCTTGAACGAAGTAAGGGCCTTCCGGAAAGCCGTTACCGAGGATTGCGCCTTGGCCTTGGGGAAAGCAAGTTTGGCCAGGCCCTCAATCGGGAAAAGACATGCCTCCTGGAGAGCCAGATGGAGGATGTTCTCTTCAGGCAATTCTCTGAAAACGGGGAGAACCCTAAGAGTTTGCTTTGTGCCCCCTTGCTGGCCAGGGGGAAAATCGTCGGAGGTCTTCTGCTCTATCCGAAGGACAGTGGAGAGCCCTTCACTCCAGGCGACGAAAAGGCCATTTTCATCATGGCAAACCAGGCCGCAATTGCCATCGAGAATGCTCGCCTCCTTGAAGCCCATCAAAAGCGTATTGCGGAGTTGACGAAGATCAACGGCCTGGCCAAGACTCTTGAATCCCATTCCAGCGATGTGTCCTTCTTCCCCTCGCTCGTGCGGTCGCTGGAAGGATTATTCGATTACGACCTCTGCGTTCTCCTGATGCCTTTATCGGAGGAAGGGAAATTGAACTCGGTTGCTTCTCCTCCTTTGACCGAGGCGTTCAGACAGGAACTCAAGGAAAAAATGGTTAAAGAGTTTAATAGGCACGCCAAGAAAATGGCCAAACCTGATGAGTTTGAAGTGACCCTTTTCCCTCGCGGCTCCTCGCCTTTAATCCCTCCCCTGGCTCGACTCGGATCGACCTTGTACCTTCCACTTTCCATCAAGGACCACCCTCAGGGGGTTATCGGCTTCGTGCGAGCCAAGGAGGAACCCTTCGACCAAATCACCGTCAGGGCTGTCAATACGATCACCAGTTTCATCTCCTTGGCCCTCGAAAACCAGCAGCTTTATACTGGCATCCGTGGCAGCTACCTCTCTACCGTGCGTGCGCTCTCGGCTGCGGTTGAGGCAAAAGACCCTTATACTCGAGATCACTCCTTCTTCACGGCAAAATTTGCCAAGGCGCTGGCCAAACAGATCGGACTTCCCCGGGAGAAGGTGGATGAGATCACTGTGGCCGCCCTTCTTCACGATATCGGTAAGATCGGAATTCCAGAATCCATTTTGGGCAAGGCGGATAAGCTATCGCCGGAGGAATATCAGAATATGCAGCGACACCCAGTCATCGGCGGAAAGATTTTGGAATCGGTCAAGTTCCCTTGGGAATTGAAAGCCATCGTTCTCTCCCACCATGAACATTTCGATGGAAATGGTTATCCGTCTGGGCTCAAGGGGGAGGAAATACCTTTGGGGGCGCGAATTCTGGGGATTGCAGAGGCTTATGAGATGATGATTTCAGGCCGTCCTTATAAAAAGCCGCTCACCCGGGCCGTGGCAGCTCAACGCTTAACGGAATACGCGGGTACACAGTTCGATCCCCAATTGATCCCCCCCTTTTCTCGTAATATTGAATCAAAGAAAAGAGAATTAAGCAAAAAGGAGGATTCATGTTACAAACTGGAAACCTAAAAAAGATCGGACTACCCAATCTTCTAAATAGCATCGAGCAAGATAGGAGGAGTGGAACCCTTTTCATCCGAAGCCCCAAAGGAATTGGATCAATAGACTTTTGCAAGGGTATGATCGCCCAGGCAGAATCCCCGATCATGCCTCGCCGAATCGGAAGGATCCTAATTGACACAGGAGTCTTGACGGAAAAACAACTTCAACAGGCCCTCAAGGCACAGGAGGAAAATGGGAAGACCAAGCCCTTGGGGGAAATCTTGATTCGTCTCGGGTTTATCGATGCCTCAAAGCTTCAGGAGATCATTCGGTTACAGATTATTGAATCTGTGAATAGCATGTTGGATTGGCGAGATGCGGTGTTTCGCTTTGAGGACCAAGAGGTCTCTTCCGGCAATGACATCCAATTGAGCGTGCAGGACATCATGACTGAAGCAGCCAACTATGATCGAGGGCCTTCCCAAGAGCAAGCGGCCGTCGAGTCCGAGACCTCTGCTGAATCCCCCCCCCTGCGTGCTCCTGATACCCAGGCGAAGGAAAAGACGGAGAAGTTGCAGGAAGAAATCAATTCCATGATCAACCGGGTCACCGATAGACTCAGATCCATGGAACCGAAACAAGCAGTCGTATTGGTGGAAGACGAAACCCTTCTCCGGACCATCTTCAAGGATAAGCTAGAGGATTTCGGCTTCAACGTCTACGCGGTTGATTCCGCTCAATCAGCCATTGTGGAACTTGAGCGACTTGACACCGAAGGGTTCTTCTCGGTAGTCGTAACGGATCTCGTCCTTCCCACCATTAGCGGGAAGGGGGTGTTGGGGGGTCTGGAATTGGTAGAGCATCTGCGAAACAACTACCCTCATATCCCCCTTATCATGACCACCGCTTACCCCGATGTCAATCTCCGGAGAAAATCACTCTTCTTGGGCGTTTCTCATTATCTTTACAAGCCGGACCCCCGCCAAATCTCCCTCGGGGAGTTGGAAACCCAGATGAGTCTTTTTATTGAAGAGCTCAGCTTTTACATAGATAATCTGTTCCAACGCCGAGAAGTCTCGTTTGAAAAAGAGCACTTGGATATCATTCGGGAAGAACTAGTCTCAGAGCTACTTCAGGCCAAGATGGAATTAAAGGAGGTGGGAAAAGAAGTAGAACAAGATGCCTGGGATCTCAGTTTCCTGCGAAATACCAGCGATCTCATCCTCAAGGATCGAAAGATCAGCAATGTGGCAGACACCATGCTCGATTTTGCCTCCAAGAACTTGGATCGAGCTATCCTGCTTTTTGTGAAAAAAGAGGAGATCTCCGGTTATCGGGCCATTGACCGCACCAGCAAGGACGGAAGTCTTTCAGAGAGGGCGCTGAGCATCAAATTTCTCCCGAACCAGGTGGACCTATTTGGGGAAGTGATTTCTAGTAAGCAGGCATACTGGGGAAAGCTGCCGGAAGGCTCAGTTATCGAGCCTCTGTTCAGACGGCTGGGGGGCTTTATGCCCAAACAGGTGGTCGTTATCCCCATCATTGTTCAACAGACGGTGGTCGCCATTCTCTACGGGGATGTTGGCCCAAGCTCGCCGCCTTGCAGGAACATAGACGCCCTGATGATCCTAGCAAACCTAGCCTCTTTTGCGTTAGAGATCTCTCGGCTAACCAACATAATTCGCCAAAAGAAATAACTCGGAGGGAGTTACCCCTGGCACGATCTAATCCTGAGGTCTCACCAACAGAGAAAGGAGACAATGCATTCAGCGCATCAGTGGGGGAAATAAATACCGCCGAAGGCGAGTCAGCTTGAGAGGTCACGCCTGCCGCAATATCTTGATCGCCTGTTGATGGGTTTGGACACTGGATGAGGCAATCAGGCCGGTTTTCCGTTCTAACTCGATAGCAAAGCCGCCCAGATCTCGTCCCTCGAGGTCGGTGACAATTCCCCGCGTTTCCTCCAAGATCAGCTTGCCGGCGGCAAAATCGAAGCTCCTTGATGCATGGGGGGTGACAAAAAGATCGATATATCCGCACGCCGTGTAGCAGAGATCTAGCGCGGTTGATCCCAGGCATCGGGTGCGAGTGACATGGGGAAGAAGAGGGAGGAGGGTGGATACATCCGATGCAGGTCGGTTAGCCTCGTAGGCCAAGATCTCTAACCCTGCTGGGTCCCTTGCCTCGATTGGCCTTCCATTGAAAAAAGACCCCGCCCCCCGACGGGCCCAGAACTCATCTCCATTCGCCAGATTGATGACGAAACCCAGCCTGGTTCCGGAGATTTTCCTACCTTCAATGAGGGCCAGGGAGGTTGCGAAGAAAGGGACGCCCCTTTTCGCATTAAGGCTTCCATCTATCGGGTCCACCAGCAGATTATAACCCCCTTTTCCGAACTTCTTGCATCCCAGCTCCTCCGAAATCAAGGTAAAATTCTCTCCCGCAGCTTGAAGACAAAGAAGCCGGTTTAGGATAACCTCCTCCGCCCATTGATCGATAAAGGTAGTGGTATCGCCCCCTGCCCCTACCCCAATCTCTCTCCGCGCCTCGGGTTGGCCAGAAAGCGAGAGCACTTGTCCCCTCAGCCTGGATCCGGTCTCTCGAAAAAATTCAAGCCAGGCCTCAAGATCCACTCTTGTCACCCCCGGAAGAAACCCCTTCTTCCTCGCCCAAGTATAGATACCGTTCGAAGATCTTGTGGTAAGAGGTCCAACGAGGACGGTTAAGATCCTTTGATTGGCTCATGAATTGCTGAAATCCGATTACCTTTGCATCCAAATCCTCAACATGGTGAATGATGAGGGCTTCGATCGTCTTCGGCCTCTTGGGAGAACCCCAAATGTACTCGCCGTGATGGCTGATAAGGATGTGCAACAGCTGCAATTCCAACGAGGGGGGAAAGTCAGAGAGGGATTGGATTCTCCCCTTCACCATCTGGGACCCAATGACAATGTGGCCCAGCAATCTCCCCCGGTCAGTGTAGTCCGGCACTCCTCCTTCGAAGCTCAATTCGTAGATCTTTCCCACATCATGGAGGATCGCGCCCGTCAAAAGGAGATCGCGGTGAATTCCCTGATAATGGGGAAGGATGGCCTCACAGATTTCGACAACAGAGGTGGTATGCTCAAGCAATCCACCTAGAAATACATGGTGTAGGCCCTTGGCGGCAGGTGATCTGGCGAAGGCATTGAGAAAGGCCTCGTCTTCCCAAAAACTACTCAATAGATCCCGCAAGTGGGAATTATCCATCGAATTCGAGATCCCCCGCAGATAGTCGATCATCTGTCGCACATCTTTGGAGGTGGAGGGAAAGAACTCCACAGAATTGACCTCCCCAGGTTCGAGTCTTTGGATCCGAAGGATATTGAGCTGGATCTGTCCCTGGAAGGAGTTGACCAGCGCCTTCACGCGGACGAAGTCCCCAGGTTGAATCAGGCGGTCTGCCTGCGCGAAATCCTCCCAGAGGTTTCCGGTGATCTCCCCGGTTCTATCGCCCAACAGGAAGGTCAGAAAAGTCTCTCCTGTCTTTTTCTGGCGTATGTATTTAGCCTTCACCAAATAGACCTCGGTGATGGTCGAGGCAACTTTCAGGTCCTGTACGAAGGTCCTCTCCATTCTTCATCCCGTCCGAACGCAGGCAAAGCTCCCAGGACACCCGCCTTTTCCCGTGTCACGGTTTCAAATATGCAACGGTTGAACTTGTCGCGAAAAATATCAGAGCCCGTCTTCAATATCAAGAATTATTCTTTTGAAATTTCTGGATAATTTGTTAATATATCAAGCGTGGGAGGACCGGTATGGAGGTAATTGGAAGCATCTTGATTGTCGACTCTTCTGAGATCTTGGACCCGGAGATCTTACAGTCATTGACCCGAGACGGATTCCGCCCGATTCTCCTGTTAGATCCTTCTGAGCAAACCGCCCTTCCCGATAGCAGCGAGCTCGAAATGGCGTTAGTTGCCTCTCCCGTCTTTGATAACCCACTGCGAGAAACCCTCCACCGAATCATTGAGTTGAATTGCGATCTCCCCATCCTCTTCCTCCTCCAAGGCCAACCACCCAAAGAGTTCCATCCGAAGTTGGAGGGCCTGTTCTGGTGGCATATCATGCCCGTGAAGGAAGAGGAACTCCTCGCCATGGTTCGGTTGGCCTCGGAATTTTACCAGCTGAAGAGAGGAGGACGGGATCTCAGCGCGAAGTTGGAAATGAAAGAACTGGAATTGACCATCTTTAACGAGATCGGAAAGACGATTACCTCCACCCTCCAGCTGATGAGGGTCCTCAATATTATCGTGAAAAACATGACCAACATCATCCATTCTGAGACATGGTCTTTGCTTTTGGTCGACGAAAAGATGAATGATCTGGTGTTTCAGGTGGGGGCAGGGAACAACCCGGAACGGGCCAAAGGTTCTCGACTGCAGATGGGAGAGGGCATATCGGGTTGGGTGGCCAAGGAGGCCAAGCCCCTCATCATCCCCGATGTCTCGAAGGATCCCCGTTTCGCCAAGGACCTCGAGGGAAGCCTATACCCCGAGACCAAATCGATCCTCTGCGTCCCCCTCATCAGTAAGGGAAAAGTACTGGGGGTGATCGAACTAATCAATAAGGTCGGGGGTGATCCCTTCGACCGTAAAGATTTCGATCTCCTCTCCACCCTAGCGGATTTTGCAGCCATTGCCATCGAGAATGCCCGCCTTTACCAGAAGACGGAAGATCTCTCGGTCACCGACGATGTCACCAGCATCCACAACGCCCGATACTTCTACCAGATCTTGGACCGAGAATTCAAGAGGGTAGATCGATATCATTCGGTTCTCTCTCTCCTGTTCATGGATTTGGATCACTTCAAACCGGTCAACGATATCTATGGTCACCTGATGGGGAGCCAGGTTCTGCGGGAAGTGGCCATTCTCCTTAAAACCAACCTCCGGGGGGTAGACTTGGTTGCCAGATACGGAGGGGATGAGTTCGTCATTGTCCTTCCCGAGACGGACACCGAAACCGCATGCAAACTCGCGGAGAGGCTTTCTGGGATGATCTCGAAGCATTGCTTCTTGACAGAGAAAGGGCTCTCCATCCGTTTAAGTGCCAGCTTTGGGGTGGCTTCCTATCCCTCTCACGCCAAATCCAAGGAGGATCTGATCCGCTTGGCCGACAAATCCATGTATATGGCGAAGGCCGACAAGGCGCGGAAGATCTACCAAGCGGGAGAAACGGGTGCTTAAGAGGACTCCCAAACGACACCAGATCCTCTATCAGCTCGTAATCATTCTTGTCATTATCGCGGTGGTTCCCCTCCTGATTTCGGCCTACACCCTCATCCGCATTAACCAAAAGGTCCTGGAGAACGATTTGCTTCTGCTCCACACTCAGTTGGCCACCGATACGGCAAATCAGGTCTCCAGTTTCATGACTCGGATCTTCGAAGAATTGGAGATCATCGCCAAAACCCAACTCCTCGATGTCCCCCTGAAGATTGGAGAGAGGGAAAGGCTGCTTCTTTTCTTCTTGGACCAATATCCCAGCATTCTTAGATTTTCCCTGATGGATACCTCCGGGAAAGAGGTGGAATCCGCTTACCGTGCCGATCGCATCTCTTCAGCACTTCCCGAGGATGCATCCATGAAAGAGGCCTTGTTCCGGGAGTCCCTGCACGGGAAGAGGGCGGTCAGCTCCACCTTCATCACCGCATCGCCGAAGACACCCGCCCTGTTGGTCTACCAGCCCATCAAGAACGACACCGGGCAGACGGTTGGGGTACTCTCTGCGCTAATCACCCTGGAGGATATCAACGATTTGATTTCCAGGATTCGAATTCGCCGGCAGGGGCATGCTTACTTAGTCAACAGTCAAGGTAAACTCATTGCCCATCCCAATCGGTTCAGGGTGCTGCAGGAAGAGGATATGAAAGATGTAGAGATCGTGAAGAATTATCTTCTTCTCGGCAGGACCGGAGGCACCATTCCCTTTCGCGATAAGAATGAAAGGGAAATGCTCGGTGCCTATGCCACCATCAAGAATATGGGCTGGGGAGTAGTCATCCAAGAGGCAAGAGAAGACGCCTACCTCTCATTATTCGAAATGAAACGGCAAACCATCATCTGGGGACTAGTGGCAGCCATTGTCGCGGCCTCGGTGGGAATTGGGTTTGCCCGTGGCCTCAGCAACCCCATTAAAAAATTCGCCCAGGGGGCGCTTTCTATCGCCGAGGGAGATTTCAGCGGCCGCATCGAGGTACGGGCAAGAAATGAGATTGGAAAGTTGGCCGAGACCTTCAACTACATGATTCAGCAATTGGAGATCTATGATGACAACATGCGCGATATGTTCCTTAGCACCGTCAGGTCTCTGGCCGCGGCCATTGACGCCAAGGATCCATACACCAGAGGTCACTCCGAGAGAGTGACTCAGTACAGTTTGGCCATTGCCGAAGAGATGAAGCTTGGCCCTCGGGAAAAAGAGAAGATTAACATCGCGGCGCTATTGCACGACGTGGGGAAGATCGGGATTGACACCCAGATCCTGAGAAAGCCCAACAAATTGTCGGACGAGGAGTACGCCTTGGTGAAACAACACCCAGTCCTGGGGGCAAATATCGTGGCGCCAATCAAGCAGTTACGCGAGATTGTCCCGCTGATGCGCCATCACCACGAGTTCTATGACGGAACCGGCTTTCCTGATCAGATCAATGGAGATCAGATCCCTCTGGGGGCGCGTATTTTGTGTGTCGCTGACACCTTTGATGCCATGACTTCCGACCGCCCCTATCAGCGGTCCATGGAGGTGGATTACGTGTTAGAGCGGATCAAGGCTTGGTCCGGGGCTCGTTTCGACCCTAAGGTGGTCACTGCGTTCATCAGCTGCTTCAAGAGCGGTCGCATCCCAAGGAAGAACGGGTGAGAGGCAGATGGTCCCCCCGAAGGCCTCCCCCAAAAAAGCTAGATGGCGAAAGCGCTTAGACTGGAAAGTGCTGGTTATCTCCCGCAGCACCCTCTACACCTGGATAGGCATCATTTCCTTACTGCTGCTCGTTGCTGTCTTTCTCGCATTTTTCTCAAGAGGATTGAGTATGGCGAATAGGGCCAAGCAGGCCATTGCTTCCGCAGAGAAGTCCCTCAATGGTGCCTATCAGGCAGGGGCGGAGATTTTCTCCTATGTGAAGTATTCACAGGCAGTCCAAGAACTCTCCAAGGCCAAGAAATCCTTTGACGCGGGAGATTACAGGACCGCGTATGATCATGCGATCAGGGCGGAATTTCTCGCCCGGCGGGCAGAGATCAAATTGGCAGAACAGGGCCTTGCCACTGCCCGATTCGCCACTGTTGTTGCGCTCTCGGGGAAGGCAGAAATCAAGCGTCCCAAGGAGTTGTCGTGGCAGCCGGCGAGCCCGGGGGTGAGGCTTTCAACCGATGACCAGATTCGGACCTTCTCCGACTCCCAGGTTCAAATTGCCTTCGATGATGCGACCATTCTTCGGGTCAAGCCCAATTCCCTGATCATCATGGGAAGTCTCTCGGAGGATGTGAACACCAGGACGAAAAAGTCCTCTGTCCGCCTGATGGCATCAGACATCGAAGCCAAGATCAAGAAGTCCAGCACCAAGGCTTCAGAATTCAAGATCGAGATGCCTACGGCCGTGGCGCGAGTAGAGAAGGCAGATTTGGCAGTAAAGGTCTCACCCGGGAATGAGAGCCAAATCAGGGTCTTTTCGGGAACCGCAGATATCTCCAGCGGAGGAAAGGTGATAAAGGTGCGAACCAGTCAGGAGGTCAGAGTCACGAAAGATTCTCAAATCATCTCCTCCCCCCTCCCCCTGGCGGCAGCCCCCACCCTGATCGCCCCCACCGGAATGAAACAATTCACCTTTCCCAATCCCCAGCAGGGAAAGGTGACCATGGCCTGGACAGAAGCTCCGGGCGCCAGAGCGTATCACTTGGAGGTTGCACAGGATCAATTCTTCTTCGATCCCATGTTGGATCTCAAGCCCTTGACCGCCGTCCTCTATGAAGCCGAAAAGTTGGAGGCCGGGGTCTATTTCTGGAGGGTGAGCGGTCTCAACGGCCAGGGTTCGGAGGGAAGCTTTAGCGACCACGAGGTTTTTCAAATAAAGTATTCCACAGAAGGGGCGCCCCTCAGAATCGAGAGCCTGTTGGTCTTGGTGGGGCGCGAGGGCAATACCCTCTATCTTCAAGGAACCACTGGACAATCCGCTTCTCTATACATCAACAAAATGACTACCCCGACCGATGCAGAGGGCCGATTTCGGGTCACCTTCAAAAAAATACCGGCCGGCTGGTTTCCCCTGAACATCCGGGTGATCAGCAAAAAGGGGAACTCCACCGCCTTTCAAAAGGAGATACCGGTAGGAATTTGAAGATTAACAGATGCGAGGCAATGGCTCCCCCACGAGCATATCCACCACGCGCGTCCCTCCTATTCGCGTTTTCAGGAGGACCTTGCCTTTTGGGTTTTCCACTATCTCCCCGATGATCTCCGCCCTCTGGCCGAGGGGATTCTTCCTCATTGCCTCCAAGATATCACTCGCCGCATCCCGCCCCACGATAGCCACCAACTTCCCCTCGTTTGCGACATAGAGGGGATCCAGCCCCAGCAATTCACATGCTCCCCGGACGGGTTCCCGAATCGGGATATTCGACTCCTCCAATACAATTCCCACTCGAGACTGCCGGGCAATCTCATTCAGGGCGCTGGCCAGCCCTCCGCGAGTCGGGTCTCTGAGCGCGTGCACCTCTTGACTTGCCCTGAAAATATCTTCTACCAATCCGTTGAGGGGGGCCACATCGCTATGGATCTCCTCGCCCCAAAAGATCCCCTCTCTTTGGGAGATCACGGCAATTCCGTGATCCCCCAAGTATCCGCTCAGGATCACCTGATCACCGGACCGGGCATTGCGGCCGGAGGCCAAGACCCTTCGGTCTGGGATGAGCCCAATCCCGGAGGTATTGAGGAATATCTTGTCCACCCCCCCTTTTCCTACAACCTTCGTGTCGCCGGTGACGATTTGGACTCCAGCCTCATCCGCAGCCCTTCGACTGGATAAAAGGATCCTGGTCATGTCCTCAACAGGGAATCCTTCCTCCAGGATCAGGGAGAGAGATAGATAGAGGGGCTTTGCTCCTCCCATGGAGAGGTCATTCACGGTTCCACAAACCGCCAGCCTTCCAATATCCCCCCCTGGGAAAAAGAGTGGATCCACCACGTAGGAGTCGCTGGTGAAGGCCAACCGGAAACCCTCTATCTCCAGGATGGCCGAATCGTCCATCCGAGCTAAGATGGGATTTGAAAAGAGAGGGAGAATCTCATCCGCAACCAACTGATGCCCCAATTTTCCTCCGGCACCATGGGCCAGCAGGATCCTCCCGGTGGACTTTAAGGAGGCTTTTTCTCGCTCTTCCATGAAATTATCCTTCCCCGATTAGAATTGTCAGAAGATCAGGTGAAAAGGGAGGGCCTTCAGGCTAATACTCCATAGCGAAAGTGGGCCGAGCATGTCCCTTCGGCCGAAACCATGCACGGCCCCAAAGGATTTTCGGGAGTGCACCTCTTCCCGAACAGGGAACACTGGGTCGGGAGAATAACCCCTCGCAGTACCTTCCCACACTGACAGTCCGGGTTCTCCTGCACTGGCCTTGAGGGAAGATCGAAATGCGCCTCGGCATCCCATTTTGTCAGCCCTTTCCGAAGCTTGAGGCCCGATTGAGGGATGGTGCCCAGACCCCGCCAGGAATCGTATACGGGACAAAAGATCTCCTCCAGCAAACGCAGCGCTCTCCTGTTTCCCTCTGCTGAGACCACCCTCCGGTATTGAATCTCGATCTCGGCTCTGCCTATCTCCCTTTGCACCACGAGCATTAAGATGGACTGCAGGATATCCAGGGGCTCAAAACCCGAAACCACTGCCGGGGTATGGAATTCCTCCGCCAAAAACCGATAGGGACTTACGCCAATAATGGCACTGACGTGTCCGGGCAGCATGAAACCGTCAATGTTGACCTCCTGGGAAGAAACCAAGACCCTGAGCGCCGGGGGTATCAATTTGTGCACCGAAAAAACGCTAAAGTTTTCCACTCCCAGGGAAATGGCCCTCTTCAGGGTCGCGGCGATGAGGGGAGAGGTGGTTTCGAAGCCCACAGCAAAGAAGACCACCCTCTTGGTTGGCTCTCTTTGGGCGAAATCCAGGGCATCAAGCGGGGAGTAAACGATGCGCACATCGGATCCCTCGGCTCGGGCTTGCTGCAGGTTTCCCTCCGATCCAGGGACCCCCATCATATCCCCGAAGGTGGCAAATACAACCCCCGGGGTGCGGGCTATAGCCAAGGCCTTATCCACATCGGATGCCGCGGTCACGCAGACTGGACAGCCAGGGCCGGACAGCAGGCGGATCGTGGAAGGCAAGAGGTCCCGGATTCCATGGCGGAAGATGGCGGCGGTATGGCTTCCGCAGACCTCCATCAGGTTCACGGGCCTTTTCGAGAGTCGTGCGATCTGCGTGGCCAAATCCTGGGCCAGCCTGAAATCTCCAAATTCCTCAATGTATTTCAAGGCCAATCCCTTTAATCAATTCGAGGGTCGCAAGTGCCTCTTCTTCGTCCAATCTGCGGATGACAAACCCCGCATGAACCACCACATAATCTCCCTCTCGGACACCCTCCTCCAAGTCCAAATTGGCTCGACGGATGCTACCCCCGAAAGAAATGGTGGCCACGTTGTCTTCAATTCTTAGAACCTTGCCTGGAACTGCAATGCACATAATCTCTCCTATCTCCTCCGTCACTTTCCTTGGGATTGGTTCAGTTGGGCATTCGCAATGGCAACTTGCCCCAGGGAAATCCCCCCATCATTGGGAGGTACCCTCTGATGTAACACCGGGGTCAAGCCCGCTTTGATGAGTTGCCTGTTTAATCCCTCCAATAGATATGCGTTCTGAAAAACCCCGCCGCTCAAGACGACCCGGTTCAGGTTGGTTGCGGCCGCCATCTTCTGAGCTACATCTAAGAGGAAATGAATCACGGTATTCTGAAAGGAGGCAGCAATCCGCGGCGCACTTGCGCCCGCCTTAAGGTCGGCAAGAATGTCCGCGATGAGGGGGATGGGGTCAATGATGTAACCCTCCGGCTGCTTTTGCAGGCCATAATCGTAATGCCCTCCCCATCCCTCCTCCGCAACCATCTCCAGCGCCATCGCTGCCTGGCCTTCAAAGGTGATTTCGTCCTGAATTCCCGACAGGGAAGAGACCGCATCGAAAAGCCTACCCATGCTGGAAACCAAGGGCGAATTGAACCCACACTTAAGCAACCTTGTCACCACCTGCACTTCCTGGGGAGGGAACCGTCGGCAGAAGGACAACTCCTCCAGATCCTCTCCCAGATAGGTATAGAGGTAGCTTAGGGCCATGCGGTAGGGCTTCTTGATGGACGCAGATCCCCCGGGGAGCGGAAGATACCGCAAGTGGCCGAGCCGCTCAAATCCGTAACAGTCCCCTACCAGAAATTCGCAGCCCCAAATTCTCCCATCCGTTCCATAGCCGGTTCCGTCGCAAATGATTCCCAAACAGGGTCCCTCTAATTGGTGCTCTGCCATGGCACTGCAAAGGTGAGCGTGGTGGTGCTGAATGGGGACCTTCTGTAATCCCTCTTGGCTCAAGGCGTACTGGGTCGAAAGATAGTCGGGATGCAAATCAAAGGCCACCACCTGCGGATCGATCTCCAAAATGCGCTGAAGGTGTCGAACCGTCTCTTCGAAATAGAGGAGTGTCTCATAATTCTCAAGATCCCCGATATGTTGACTGAGAAATGCGTTTTCTCCCTTAAGGAGGCAGATGGTATTCTTAAGTTCTGCCCCACATCCCAATATGTGTACGGGGGGAGAGGTTTTGAGACGGATGGGCATAGGAGCATACCCTCGGGACCTCCTCAGGACCACCTCTCGGCCGGCCATCATCCGGCTTACCGAATCATCAGATCGCACGTGGATCTCCCGATTGTGGAGCAGAATGCGGTCGGCGATGCCCGCCAGCCTCTGCGCTGCCTCTTCGTCCTGGTAAGAAAGGGGCTCCTCGCTGAGGTTGCCGCTGGTCATTATCAGGGCCAAAAGGCCCTCCTTCGCTCCCTCACCGAGAGAGAAGAGGAGGTGATGAAGCGGGGTGTAGGGCAGAAAAACCCCCAGAAATCGGTTGTGGGGGGCCACTTCTTCGCAGATCGGGTTAACCTGAAGTTTCCTCAGAAGGACAATAGGCCGAGAGGCGCGCTGAAGCAGGTCCTCTTCTGCCCTGCTCACCTCGCAGAACTTCCTGACCGCTGCCACATCTTTGACCATAATGGCTAGGGGCTTCTCCTCCCGGCCCTTGCGCTCCCGCAGCCGCTTCACCGCCCAAGCGTTGGTTGCATCCACCGCGAGGTGATACCCGCTCAATCCCTTGATAGCGACTATTTTCCCCCGCCTCAAGAGTTGATAAGCCGCCTTGATGCTGTCCCTGCCCATCGGCGGCTCGTCCTTCATCCATAACCGCGGACCGCAATCCCAACAGGCATTCGGTTGGGCATGAAACCTCCGATTGCGGGGATTATGGTATTCTGCTCGACAACGGGGACACATGGAGAAAACCTTCATGGTGGTGCGTTCTCGATCATAGGGGATGTCTTGAATAATGCTGTACCGAGGCCCGCAATTGGTGCAATTGAGGAAGGGGTAGAGATATCGGCGGTCCTGGGGAGAGAAGAGCTCACGGAGGCAATCGGGACATGTCGCCAAGTCGGGGGAGATCAGGGCAGAGCGTTCCGTGCCTAAGGAACTCTCGATGATGGAAAAGCTGTCGTATCCTTGGAGGGAGGCTCCATCGCAAACCAAGATCTGGTCGATTTGGGACAAGGGAGGGGCAAGGTGCGGCACGTCTTTCAGGAAGTCGTCCAAGGCAATCTCTTCAGCTTCTGCGTCAATCTCGACCCCCTCCGGGGTGTTGGTAATCCATCCTTTGATCCCCCTCTCCTCGGCCAATCGAAAAATAAAGGGGCGAAACCCCACCCCTTGCACGATGCCCTTGATCTTTATGTTGCGGCGCGCGATCATCTCCTCATTCCAATTATCTTCTTTTGCGCTCAACCATATGAATGAGCCAGTCGATCCAAGGACCCATCCCTTCCCCCTTCAATGAGGAGATCTCAAATATCTTCAATCGCGGATTGATCTTCAGGGCATCTTGTCTGGCAAAGTCCAGATTGAAATTCGTCGACGACAAGAGATCTGTTTTAGTGATGATCATGACCTGTGCGTTGAAGAAGGCCTCAGGATATTTCCCGGGCTTATCGTCTCCTTCGGCGGTGCTCAAAAGGACTACCTTTATGTCCTCGCCCAATTGGAATCCGGCGGGGCAAACCAGGTTTCCCACATTTTCGATGAAAAGGAGTTCCACACCGGAAAGATCGAGGGAGCTCAGGGCCTTCTCTACCATCCCTGCGGTCAGATGACACCCTCCCTCGGTATTGATCTGAACCGCCTTGAATCCCGCCTTTTCGAACCTCTGTTTATCGCGGGAAGTCTGGACATCTCCGACGATGACCGCTGCCTCGGCCCTCCCTCTAACCTTCTTTAAGGTCTCCTCCAACAGCGTCGTCTTCCCCGCCCCAGGGGAGCTCAGGAAGTTAAGGGTGAGAATGCCTTTTGAGGAAAGGAGACTTTTCACTTTCTCTGCCAAGCGATTATTTGCCTGCATGAGATCCTCTGCTAAGCGGACCTCCATCATTCGACCTCCATCTTATCCATCAACATCTCGGTTCCCGAAATCAGTTCAATATCCCTATTATGGCATCGCGGGCAAACAAAATCAACCTCTTCCATTGCGAATTCCGATTGGCAACAGCGGCACCTCCCCCGCAGCGGAACCATTTCTACCTCGAGACCCGCAGATTGGGCAATGGTCTCTTCGGACAATACCTTGAAGCAGAAACGAAGGGACTCAACCTCTATCCCTGAGAGTTTTCCCACCCGCAGGTGAATGGAAAGGATCCTTTGGAATCCTCGATCTCGTGCCTGGCGGGAGGCCGCTTCCAAAATATTCTGGGCAATGCTCAGCTCATGCATAGAGGGTAGGGGAGTCCGCCTTGCCGGATGATTCACCGAGACAACTGATGATCGTGCCTGAAAAGGCGGAGCGGGCGGCTGGCCCTTTTCATCTATCAACAGATGACCCCGGGCAAGCGGTCGACAGCAGAGGTCCATGCCCTCCCCCGCAATCCCTTCTCTAAATAAAGATGCCGGCGCTCTCCTTAAGGTTGCTATCCGAGAGACGCCCGCTGCCGAAGAGGGATTCCTTCCTTGCCTGCCTCAACCCATTCAACTTCCCCAGGGAAAGGCTGAGGCGAAAAATGCGAGTTCGGTCGAAAGATAATCTCCCACTCGAGGCAGGAAGAGAAGAAAGGGAAACCGAAGGCAGGGAAGAAAGGACTTCCGTCCGATATCTGCGAATAGCCCTTCTTGTCAATTATAAGAATGGAGGCCGCTGAGGAGCAGGTTCACTCCCAAGTAAAGAAAGATCACCCCCAGAAAACCAATGATAGAAATGATCGCCGTCCTTTTCCCTCGCCACCCCCCCACGATTCGCGCATGGAGAAATCCCGCATAGATAAGCCAGACAATCAGCGACCAAGTCTCCTTGGGATCCCAACTCCAGTATGATCCCCAGGCATAATGGGCCCAAACCGCCCCGGTCAGGATTCCCAGGGTAAGCAGGGGAAATCCGATCGCTACTGCCTTATAGTTGTACTCATCGAGGATTCGACTATCGGGAATGATGCCCCCCGGGTTCGCGTTTCCCTTTGCCCCCTCGCTTTTCGCCCTGATCAGGTACATGATAGAAATCCCACACGAGAGGGCAAAGGCCCCGTAGCCTAAGAAAGAAACCGACACATGGATTAAGAGCCAGTTGCTCTTGAGGGCAGGAATGAGCGGCTCTATCCCAGAGTCGAGGAGGGCAGCATAGGCAGAGGTCAGCAGGGCCAAGGGCATGACGAAGGCCCCAAAGATCCTTTTCCTCACCTGACCTTCGAAGATCAGGTAGACCAAGACGATGCACCAGGAGAAAAAGGTCATCGATTCATATAAATTGGAGAAGGGGGCATGGCCCATGCCCAGATGATAGGAGGATACCGTCCTCCAAATGATTGCAGCTGTTTGGACCAAGAAACCCAAATACGCAAGGAGGGAAGCCCCTTTCCCTAAAGGATTGGCTCGAAGGGCCGCGTAGCCAATGTACGCAATCGAAGTGAATAGGTAGATAACGATCGTGGCTCCAAAAAGATGCGAAAAACTCATCCCCTGCTCCTCCTCTGGCAGATCAACCCCCTTGCCTACTCGGAGATTGACCCTCTGCCCTGCAACTTGTTGCAAATGCTGCTAAATTCCTGCGCGAAGGCCTCTTCACCCCGACGGGATTGACCCCAAAGGCGCATCTCCCAATTTCCCTCGCATCCGACCTTCTCGATCCATATCTTTCTCTCGGCCATCAGGAGCGAGACCCCCAAACCGAAGACCATCAAGGCGAATCCGGTCCAGACCCACCCCAAACCTGGGTCTCTGGTCACCTGCAGGCCGGTGAACTGCGGGACATCATAATGGATTAATCCCAGGCGTACCTCGCTCTTTCCCTTTAGCCCATGGAACTCCTTGAACTTCTCAAAGACCCAAGTGCGTAGCCAGGGGCGTCCCCCCTTCCGTATTTCTACCTCCACGGCTGGATTGTTGAATTCTTCAGAGCGGGAAAAGGCCAAAAAGCGTTCATCCAGAGCGAAATCGGGTAGAAAGCGGAGTATCTGCAGCTGGTAGTCGGTGCCTTCCAAACGAGTTGGCTCTCCCACAAGGGCGGTCAACTGAAAGGACTCCTTCCGGGAGGGATTCTCCAGGGAGAGGGTGACCGATTTGACCTCTCCCATGTTGCCGAAACTCGATTGGTAAATATGTATTCCCTTATAGACCAATGGACGATTAACCATCAAGGTCTTTCTCATCACTTCCTGTCCATTTTCGATTACCGTGAGCTGGCTCTTATAGTTCTTGGGTCGATGACCTCCTTCATAGTAGCTGGCCTCAAAATCATCACATCGGAGGCTGAAGCCCAATTTCCTCCAATCCTTTCCATTTTGCAGTTGGAAGGAGTCGACAACGCCCTTCTCCGGGAGGTTGACATAGCCGCGAAAACCGAAAAGGGCGTCGATCGTCGCCCCTAAAAGCACAATTAGGATGCTCAGATGGACTAAGTAGGGCCCAATTCTGGACCATTGCCCTTTGTAGGCCACCGCGCAGAGAGGGATCGCCTCCCCTTCCCTGCGAAGGTGATAACCCTCATCCCTGAAGACTCTTTCAGCCCTAGGCCAGGGATCCTCCCCGGAAAAGAACAGCGATTCTCTGAAAGGGATGGCCTTTTCTCGATCTGTGTCAAGCCTGACTGGTGGGAAACTCACCACCTGCCACAAGGAGGGGAGCCGCTGAAAGGAGCAAATGAGGAGATTGATCGAAAGGAAGGATAAGATCGAGATGAACCACCATGAGTGAAAGAGATCAAGAAACCCCAAGAACTCGAAACATCGAATGGTGCCCTCCCCAAAGTGCTGCTGATGGAGGGTGGGATCGGCCCCTTGGGGTATCAGGGTTCCAATGACGGAACTGAGGACAAGCAATAGGAAGAGAGTGAGGGCAAGTTTCACTGAGCCCAGTCTCCTCCAAATTCCTATCCATGTCCCCCTTTTCTCAGCGGCATCCTTCTTCACCTGGTTTACTCCAAATGAACATCCCTTTCAGGTCGTCAATTCAAAAAATCCTGAAGCCTTCTCGACTTGGCAAAGATGCGCAGGCGCCTCTTGGCATTTTCCTCTATTTGGCGAATCCTCTCCCGGCTTAGCCGCATCCGCTTTCCAATCTCCCCCAAGGTAAGCGGACCATCAGGACCCAAACCATAACGAAGCTCAATCACTTGGTGCTCCCTCGGTTTCAGTCGTTTGAGGATCTCCTCTATCTCTCGTCGAAAAGACTTCTGAATAAGAAGTTCTTCCGCTCCAGGAAGCTCCTGAGACCGAAAAAGGCCGAGGGGGTGGATCTCTTCCTCGATTGCCAGGGCGGAATCCTGGGAAGTCTGCCGAGGCGTGCGTAGAATCTCCTCCAACTCTTCAGGCTTCAGATCCAACTCCATCGCCAGGTCTTCTCGGGTGGCCTCCTCCCCCTTCCTCCGGGCCAGATCGGCCTCCATCTCCCTCGCCTGCAAAGAGGTCCGTATCCGTCTCAGCGGCAACCGGACAATGCTCGCATTGTTGGCCAATGCCTGGAGCATGGCCTGCCTAATCCACCAGACCGCGTAGGTGATGAATTTCACTCCAAACCTGGGAGAATATCGTCGAGCTGCCTCCATAAGTCCGATATTCCCTTCGTTGATGAGATCCAAGAGGGAAACCCCGCTGCCTCGATACCGGAACGCAACCTTTACCACAAACCTCAGATTGGATTCTACCAGCTTCCTGACGGCCCTCTCGTCCCCCTTTTGAATCCTCTCCGCCAAGATCAACTCTTCTTCTTTGCTGAGCAATGGCAAGGAGGTAATCCGGCGTATGTAGAAGGTGAAGGCCTCATCGCTTATCTCTTCATAGAAGAATGCAGCTGTCCGAAACCCACCTTTCATTAATCGTCCAGCTCCTGTCTTTCGACATCATCGGCAGTCCCCTCGATTCCGTCCCTTCCCAAGCTCCGGATGCGAAATGCCGTATCTTCATGCTGATATTGGTAAGCGCGCCCCCAGGGATCCTCCTCCCTCAAATCGGCCCCCTTCCTTCCTACTCCTAACTCGCTCAGGGCGGTCGGCCAAGATCCCCACTCCGCATAGAACTGACGGAGGGCATTGCTCCATCCTTTGATTTCGAGTCTGGCCCGGTATGACTTCGCCAAGGCGACTTCCTTCTCTCCCGAAGGGGAAAAAGGGATCAGGTTGGAGGAATCTGAGTGCAGTATGAAGATATTGCCCAGTAACAACAAAACGGCGATGGCAACGGCGGAGGCCAAGAAAGAGATCCCCTGGGACAGGACCGCTTCTGAAGGAAGGGCGGGGGATTTCGCCTCTGGAACGGTGGAGGGGCAGGCTTGCGTCTCCAACACCCCGGAACGAAGAAATCCAGCTAAGATCTTACAGGTGTCAAATTCGTTCAAGTGGCTGGCTTCAACGATCCCTCGAAGGTTCTTGGTCCCATCGGCCAAATCGAAAATCCGCCTCTCATCCTCATTGAACCTCTCCATTTGGATCCTATCTGAAACCTGCCTCCCCTTATCCAGCAATCGATCGAATGAGGGAAGCTCCCTTTCGATGAGGGGCCACTCATCCAGCATAAGCATGGCCTCTAAGAGGAGATTCTCCACCGGAAATGGCTCGATTAGGCGCTCCCTGATCTCCAGGTTTCTCACGGGGGAGAATTGGTATCGCCCTTCTTTCCAACGAAAGACCTGGGAGGCCGTTTCAAATACTTGACGCTCTAAGGCCCTTTCTAAGTCTTGTCCTCTAAGATGACCCGTCTGCAAAAGAATAAAGCCCAGACGCTCCCGGGTCTCCTTCTGCCTGGCCAAGGCGCCCTCTAATTGCTCTTTAAGGATACACCCTGCGTTCAACAACAAGACCCCCAGCCTTACCTCTGGAATGCGGAGATTGTCTTCAGCCCATATCACCTTACCCTCGGAGAAAAAAACCCTGATCTTTTGCTCCGCCACCTCTAAGGCGAGAACGCCAGTCTTTTTCTGCATACCGATCAACTGAAAGATATCAGTGATCGGAAAATCCCTGAAGGTCCCTTCGAGCGACATAGTATCCTTTACTCAGGAAGACCACTTCAGGCCACGAATGACAGATGCCCCCAAGAGGAGCAGTAGAGAGGCCAAGAAGATGGTTCCTCGCAGGAGTGGAAAATGCCGGGATAGCAAAGAGGCGGTGGGGATGATTTCACAGCAACGGGACCAGGAGATCAACAAGAAGAGAAAGATGGCTGATTGACCCATCCCGCTCAGACTCCTTCCCAAATACAGAGCGGGCGCCCCCGGAAGAAAGGAAAGAAGGCGCAACCTGATCTTTTCCTTTTCTCCGCGGCGATCCTGACAGATGAGTCTTTCAATCCGATCTTGAGGGCTCACACCCTCTCGTAGATGAAAAACAGCATGGCATGCGGCGCAAGACGACTCTTCCATTCCTTCCTTCAGACAAAGATCGCAGATAACCTTGCCACACTGCTGGCAGAATTTGGGAATTGACCCGCGGGCCCTCACCCAATGAGATGCCCAGAGCACAAAGAGAAACAGGAAGGGGAAGAGCACCAAAGACCTCAGGGTCACGAATCGAATCCGCCCACCCCATAGCGACTCGGCGAGCAGATCCCTCTCTGTGGATGGCGCCCATATTCTCTTGCAGAATTCCCTCCCCGGCAAGTTCTGAAAGAGGAGACCCCTGTCCAGATGAGGGCTAGCGTAGGACTGCACTCTTCCCGTGATCCCCGGCTCCAATTTCTCCGCCTTTTCCAATTCTGCCCGGGCTTCCTCCACCCGCAGCCTCTGCGGGGAAAACGCATAGAGCAGGCTCAGATTCAGGTGGGTGGAGGCCACTTGGGGGTCGGCTTCGATGGCTTTGAGATATTGCTCCTCAGCCTCTTGATACCTCTTCTGCAGGAAATAGATGTTAGCCAGATTGTTGTAGGCAGCGCCTGGATTGGAAAGACCTGTCAGGGAGGTCTGAAATTCCTTCTCCGCCTTTTCCAACAACCCCTTTCCTTTGAGCACCAGCCCGAAATAGAAATGAGAAAGGGGGTCCTCGGGATGCTCCTCCGCATACCGAGAGAGAAAATCAGCGGTCCCTTCACCCTGGAGTCCATTCTCTACCTTCCCTATTGCCTCTGTCCATGCATCTTCTTGCGCAATGAGGGAAGAGGCGACAAAACGATAGAAGTAAGGAAGCGCAAAGAGCAGGAGGATCAGCAGGCTGAGAATGACCCTTTCCTTACGGACACAATAGGGAAATATGAGGAAGATACAGAAAAAAAGGAGCCAATTCCATCCCAAAAATAAAAAAAGGGGCATCAGGTACAAGAGGACGAAGAAAAAAATCCGAACCGGGCGGGTCGCCACGATCTTCGTCCTCTCAAGCAGTTGATGGCGCAGGAGGGGCTCATACTTAAGGAAGAGGATCGCGCCCAGCAGAAGGAAAAGGGAAAAATACATCCACACCGCGGCGGAGAGAAGATTGACCGAGAGAACCCGGGAGCTCCGAATTTCCTTGAATCCTTGAACGGTGGGGGAAAGAATATCCTTCAGGACCTCCAGGACATTTGTTCTACCCTTTCTCCAAAGTATAGAGGCCCTAACATACTGGGCCTCGGCTGAGCGAGCGTCAAGGAAAAGGGCCAGGTTGGTAAGGCCAAGGGCCTGACTCCACTGGTGGCGATCTCGCAATTCCTCCGCCAATCGAACCGCCTGGGAGGCCAGAAGGGGCAGCCTGTCCGGGCCCTTTTGTTCTTGAAGTCCCATAATCCCCCGAATCTCCTCCCCCGCCTCGTCATAGTGCCCCTTTATGCAAAGCCCCTCCAGAAGCAGCCAATGGAGGAAGGGATTGCCTCCGGCTGCAATGCGTGCCTTCCGCCATTCGTCTTGGGCCTTCTCGGTCTGCTGCTGGAGAGAGTGGATTTCTCCGATGAGTAAATGATAAAAGGGGTTCCCCTCAAGAGTTCCCCTCTTGGAGAGGAGGAGCTTTTGCACTCTCGCCCTGAGGTCCGGCCCAATCCCCCCTTCCTCTTCCCAGAAATCCCTGATTTCCGGAGCAAGCCCAAAGACGGCTTTCTTGACTTGATGGGCTTCTTTAATCCCTTGGAATTCATAATCTCCGAAGACCAATCCCTCCCCCCCAAAACGGGGAAGAAGGCAAAGCATAAGGCATGATGCGATGACCAAAACGATCTGGTGCCCGGACGCCTTCTTTTTCATGAGCTCAATTCTCAGGGGCCTCTCCGCAACTCGCCTGGGCAGATTGCCTACCCTTCAATTGGTCAAGATACTTCATGCGAAGCTCAAAGAGAATTGCCCCCAACTCTCGCTCCTCGCCGGGGGTTAGGTTCCCTTTGGTCTTCTTCTCCAACATCTCCAAGGAGGAGATGGCCTGTCGCACGGAGCTCAGGTCGATCTTTCTCTCTTTGCTGAGGGGGTCTGGGATCTCTCCCAGTCCAATCGCCGCAGCGGTTCGGAACATAAGGAGCAAACCGACGAACCCGACTTCCCCATCCTCCATCCCCGAGTCCTCTTTCCCCCTCAACCCTCTCCTCCCTCCACGGACCTTGCCATTGTTCTTCCTCAAGGCAGTAACCCCAGCCATTCTGCCTCTGTGGCCTATTGCCCTTTGGGTAGAAGGAATGAATCTCAGCACTCATACCGGAGGTCCGGGGGGCCCTCTAATACTTCCAAAGATCGTATCCCGCCTTCATCCCACCATCAACAAAGATCATCTCTCCGGTGATGTAATCCGACGCATCCGAGGCCAGGAATACCACGATCCCCGCCAGATCTTCTGGGGTACCTGTTCTGCCGAGGGGGATACGATTGCAGGTTCTCCTCACCCAATCGATGTCTCCAAAAACCTGGGCAGTCAGAGGGGTGTTGTACCACCCTGGAGACACGGTATTGACATTGATATTGTGGGGAGCCCACTCTACTGCCATCACCTTGGTCAACTGCACGATTCCGCCCCTGCTGGCCGCGTAAGGCCCTACCTTAGGATAGCCCATAAAGGTGGTCAAAGAGCCGATGGTAATGATCTTTCCCTTCTGGCGAGGGATCATCTGCTTGGCCACTGCTTGACAGGTGAAGAAAGTTCCCTTGAGGTTAGTATCTACGATAAAGTGCCAGTCCTCCTCAGTGAGATCCACGGCCAGGATGCGCCGATTCACTCCCGAGTTGGCCACCAGAATATCAATCTTCCCAAAGGCCTCCATCGCCTTTTCCACCATCCCATAGATCTGGGGAACATTTCGCACATCAACTTGGAGGGCCAGACTTCTCCTCCCCAGACCTTCAATTTGTGAGACAGTCTCCCTTAAATGAGAGACGCTTCGACTGGCAACCACGACATCGGCCCCTGCTTGCGCCAATCCAACCGCCATGCCCTGGCCGATGCCGGTACCGCCTCCGGTGACGATCGCTACCTTTCCACTCAAATCAAAAATTGAAGATTCCATTGTCTGGTGGCCATGCGCCTCCTCTAATTATGTTTTCTGTTTTAAACAGATAACGAGCCATATCTAATTAATTACATTAAGTAATAATCTCAACTGGTCATGTTATATGAGTAATACGATTGAGCCTCCTTGCCCTCTCAGCGCGCGAGCCCCCCCCGCCGCGATGGGCATGACTCTTATAACAACCCGTAGCAGGCTTGTCAAGGGTAAAGAGGCAGGAGGAAGCAGCATAACGGGCAATCAAGCCTCATGAGCCGGGCATCAATGAGAACGGCTACTGATCTCAGGGTAAGCGTCCTACTCCGTCACCGGGAAATAGATCGCAGGTCGCCTGTCCTCAGTTCTCGTGCGGAAACCCAGAGGAGAGGGGCGAGGCCCCAGCCTTCCCCTGAGTGCTTTGACTCCTTTTGGTTTATGCCGCCTCCCAATAGATGGCCGCCGCATCCTCCTGGGTCATCTGCCGAGGATTATTGGTGAGGAGACGGCTCCATTTCATGGCGTCGGCGGCCATCTCCGGAATGGCCTCCTCAGGGATCTTTAGATCCTTTAAGTGAAGGGGCGTCCCTACATCGCGAGCCAACTGAAAAATCGCCTCGATCGCCTTGAGGGCCGCCTCTCTTTGATTGAGGCCGTAGACCTCCTCCCCCATCGCCTCGGCGATCCGCACGAACTTGGGCATATTGCTCAGGCAGTTATACTTCATCACATAGGGGAGCATGATGGCATTCGAGATCCCGTGGGAAATCCCAAAGCGTCCGCCCAAGGGATACGCCAGGGCGTGAACTGCGGTGGTCCCCGCATTCGTCAGCGCGATTCCCCCATAGAGGCTACCCATGGTCATTCCATAACGGGCCTCCGTGTTTGTCCCATTGGTGTACGCCTCTCGCAGGGATTCAGATATCCAACGCACCCCTTCCAAAGAGAAGAGCTCGGTCATGGGGGTAGCTCGCAGGGAGATGAAGGACTCCAAGCAATGGGCCAAGGCATCCATGCCGGTTGCGGCGGTGGTCTCCGGGGGCAAGGTCACGGTAAGCTCCGGGTCCACAATCGCCACTTCAGGTATCAGATAAGAACTGACAAATGATTTTTTCACCTTTTCGCTTTTATCTATCAATAGGGCGTTGGTGGTCACCTCGGCTCCGGTGCCGGCAGTGGTGGAAATCATGATCATAGGCAGACCTGGCCTGGGGATCTTCTCGATCCCCAGGTATTCCTGGGGATCGCCCCCATTGGTCAGCATGGCCGCAGTGATCTTGGCGACATCAATGGAGCTCCCTCCTCCCAAGCCGATGACCGCTCCAAATCTGTGACTGCCAATCGATTTCAGGCATCTCTCCAAGGTTTCCATCGTGGGTTCTATGTCAATCCCGTCGAAGACCTCAAAGGGAACCCCGGCCTTCTCCAGCACGTTCTTCACGCGATCAAAGGGGCCCGCCTTCCTGACCCCAGGATCGGTGATGACCAGCACCTTCGAGGGTGCTATGCGGCTGATCTCCTCCGTGAGTCCTGCCAAACACCCCAGTCCGGTATGGATGCGCTTCGGAATACGAAAGAGGCTCGCCCCTGTTCCCATACTTCCTCCCTTCTTGCAAGAATACTCAGTTCTCAGCGTTGATCTCTCAGCTTGGTTGAACGAACTTCGTCACCACTCCTGCGGCCCGATGAAAGTGCCGCTTCCAATGCCCCTTCTATTTTACCACGGAGATTCGATTTTGCAAAGGATCCGTCCATTGTCTTGGGGGCTCGTAGCTAGCCCAAAAGAATGAAGGGAAACGGTGATTGCAATCCTCGATGCTCCTTCCCGGAACGCGGCCAAAAAAAAGGGCTGCCCGAAGGCAGCCCTTTTTTCAGTAGATTGAACCTGACTATTATTGTACACCCTCGGGCAGGGGCCAGATCTCATCCCATGCCAGGGTCTGGTCAGCCTCTGACGGCCATCTCCAGGTATGCATGGGAGCTACCAGCTTCTCCTGCACCTCTTTGATGGACTTGCCCACGACCTCGATCTTGCTCAGGTCGTTGCAGCCCAGGCCGTATTGCGCGGCCATACGGTACTGACCATAGTTATGAGGATTGAAGCCCATCACCGCGGTGGTCGCGCAGTCGGTCGCCACGGGGTCGGATCCCGCAATGATCAGGCCCATGGCAACGGGGAAGGACCCCGGTCCACCCCAGGCACCACCCTGGTCACCCTCGCCAGCCCAAAGGGCATCCACCACCACATAGTCGATCATCATGGTGCCCTTGCCGTTCTTCTTGCGGATGGCGTTGATCTCGGTAGACATCTCCGCATACTTCAAATGCGGCAGGGCCAGCTTGAAGGTCCCATAGACCTTGTGGGTCGGGAGGCCGATGGTGGTGTTCTTCAGGGACAGCGAGGTCCCGGCCACGGTGTGACACTTCATTTGAGGTACATTGATCAATACATCCACTTCCTTGGCCACCGAGGTCGGGATCGCATATTCCGCATTGCAGAGCCCGATCGTCTTCACCCAGGTGTAGGGGGCCTCCCCCACGGGCTCGATCACGACCCTCATGCCCTGGGCATTGAGCTCGTCCGCGATGGCATAGTATCCCCAGTGGGCCAGGGAGGCGGAGTCGGCACCGGATCGGGTTCCCTCACCGATGATGATCTTCTTCGCCCCGGCTTCCCACGCGATCTTGCAGATCTCCCGCACGATGCGGACATCGGTCACATGCGCCTGCTGCTCGGGAGAGGTAAGGGACTGCCCCTCATGCATATCTACATAGGAGTTGACCAGGTTGGGCTTGATATAGACGACATCACCCTTCTTCACCGGGAAGTTGCCCGCCAGCTCGATCGCCTCTCGGGTCAGCTTGCCGATATACTCCTCAGACTCCTTGCTCCATTCTACCCGGATGATGTCCATCTTGCGGCCGGGATAGCAGGCCTGCATGAAGGTCCTGGCGGTGTTGATCTTTGTGGTATTGAGCGCCAGATCCATATTGTCGGCCTTCACGATGCCCACTCTGGCCTTGGCCGGTCCGGTGAACTCCGGGGGATCATAGGCATTGTCCCAGGCCAGGACGCCGCCGGCCGAGGACGGCCATCTCCAAGCATGCATGGGCGGGTTCAACTTCTCGCGGACCTCGGAGATCTTCCGGCCCACCACCTCGATCTTGGTCAGATCGGCAGTGCCCAGGCCATACTGCTCGGCCATACGGAACTGCCCGTAGTTCGCCGGGTTGAAGCCCATGCAGGCGGTCATCACGATATCCGGCTCTAAGGCTCCGGGGCCGGCGAGGATCAGGCCCATGTTGACCGGGAAGGTATCGGGTCCCACGGCCCCCTGCTCCGCCTCACCCACGCTCAGGGCATCAATGACGGTGTAATCCACCAGGGTGGTGCCGGTGCCGCCCTTCTTTTTGATGGTGTTGATGTCCGTGCACCACTCCGCGTATTTCAGGTGGGGCGCTGCCAGCTTGAAGGTCCCATACACCTGGGCGGGCATCAAGCCCACGGTGCAGAGCTTCAGGCTGCAGGTGACGCCCGCCACCGTGTGGCACTTGGGGTTAGGCACATTGATGATGACATCCGCCTCTTCCGCTGCGATCTGGGGGATCGCGTACTCGGAATTGCAGAGGCCCAGGGTCTTCACCCATACCACCGGGGAGGCCGCGGGGTCATCGAAGTCCAACAACTCCACATTGATTCCCTCTGAAGCCAGATCTTCCACCATGTGGTTATATCCGTACCCCTGCATGGCGGCTAAGGCATGTCCGGCGTTAGAGGCCTCACCGATGACGATCCGGCTGGCCCCCGCTTCATGAGCCATCTTGCACAGCTCGCGGACGACGCGGGCGTCGGTGGTCTGACATAGCATCTTGACGGGATCCTTCGACGCCTGAGGCTGATAACCCCACATCTTCCAGAAATCGGTGAAGGAAATGACGGTGTTGATCTTCAGCAGTACCACATCGCCCTGCTTCACCGGCCAGTCGCCCGCCAGCTCCACCGCCTCTCGGGTCAGCTTGCCGATGTATTCTTCCGATTCCTTGGTCCACTCGGCGCAGATCACATCCATCTTGTGCCCGGGGACGGCCGCCTGCATGAAGGTCCGGTCGGTATTCATCTTCCAAGTCTTCAGGCAAAGGTCAATATTGTCGGCCTTGACGATGGAGACCTTGGCCAGCGCCGTTCCGACCATCAAACTCATGGCCATTACGGCTAAAACCGATATGAACAATGCTTTTCTCATGGACACTCCTCAGATTATTTGCTTACCAGCAATTGATGGCACAGAAATACCTCAACCTTGGCAAGAAATCCTCTCCTTTCACCTCCCTTCTTTTGGATAATGACTTCATCTCCCCGCCTTTCTCACCTCCTTCCGATGCGAACCCCAGAGATAGATAGAGAGTCTACTCCAGGGATTGCAAGAAAAAGGCGATTGTGCTTCGTGAGATAGGCGAGATGTTAGCGAGAGCAAGACCGTCCGCACAGAACTCGGAAACGATCTTTTGCTGGCCTATTATCACCCTTTGGATTTTTTTGTCAACAGTTTTTTGGGCGAAAGAACCAGGACGAGATCAGTACCCCGTTTCCCCTCAATTCCTCGATTCAAGCCAATTTCTGATCACTTGCCAGGGGCGCCGTACCTCTCGTCCCAGTTCTTCACCCCTCCATATTCAGAAGGCCAGCGGTTCTCCTCCGGGACGACCTTGAATTTCTTGGCCACATTCGCGATGCTCTCGCCTTCCACCGCGATCTGGGCCAGGTCGTCTACCCCCAGGCCATTCTGGGCTGCCATGGTGATGTGGCCGATATTCTTGGGATTGAAGCCCATGATGGCGGTACAGACTGAATCTACAGCCACCGGATCGGCTCCGGCGATGATCAGATCCATATTGATGGGAGTTCCATTCAAAGGACCATTGCCCTCCATCCCCCATATCCCATCCACTACCGTGTAGTTGATCTTGAAGATCGAGGCCATATCGGTGATCCACTCCGGGATCTTCTGGTGGGGGGCCCCATATTTGAAAAACCCATAAACGCGCCCGGCCATCAATCCGACGGCCACATTCTTGAGGCCCACGGTCACCCCGGTCATGGAATGGGTCTTGAGCGCGGGGACACTGATGATACAGGTCGCCTCGGTCACCACCTTGGGCACCGCATACTCCGGATTGGCAAGGCCTTTGGACTTCACCCAAACCACAGGCTCACTGGTGAAATCCACCAATTCAACCTTGATCCCCTCCTTCTCCAGCTCTTCCACCATGGCTACATAGCCGCTCTGCATATAACCAGCCCAGCCGTCTCCCGCTGCCGGCCCTTCGCCGATGATGATCCTGCTGGCCCCGGACTCTTTCGCCATGACCGCCAAGGCCCTCACGATACGGGGATCGGTCAGACATGCCTGATAATCCTCCTCGGTCAGCTTTCCGCTGTACCAGAGGAAGAACATGGAGGCAACCAGGTTGGGCTTGATAAGGACTACATCGCCCGCCTTGACCGGCCATCCTCCTGCAAGCTCCACGGCATCCCGCACCATCCCCTCGATGGCCTTGTCGCTTTCCTTCGGCCATTCGGCCCGCAAGTAGTCGAATTTCCGAGTCGTGTTGACTCCCTGGGAGATGCTCCTCTCCCAGTTCATCCTCCAGCTCTCGGCAACCAGTTCATGTTTTGCGGCCTTCACAATCGCTACTACCGGCTTTTCTCCGGCCCAGGCGCTCACGAGCCCAGCCCCAAATAGGAGCAGGAGCCCGATGACCAGGCCAGGCAATAGTTTCCTGCTTTTCATTGTTTGCCTCCCTCTGGCGAAACAGCATTCATCTCAGCAGCCAGATCCCGATGTCTTAGGTTTGGGTAGGTGTCCACCCCTTGGCCTTTGCCTTATCCACATGGGATGAGAATCGAATGTATTCGGGGCTTGACTCATAGCCATTTATCTTTTGGAAGGCCTCTCTGGCGCGGTCGAACCATTGAACGGATTCCTGACGCTTGTTGGCAATATGATTAGCCCATCCTAAGAAATCCATGAACTCCGGGTCATTCGGCTCTTGCTCGTTTGCTGCCTGAATGAGTCGTTGGGCCTCCTCGAGCTTCACCTTTTTCTCCAGATAGACATAACCCAAATAGCCAGATACCTTGGGATCCTTGGGGTCAAGGGAATAGGCCTTATTGATTGCCTCTTCTGCCGAATCGAGGTTTTCCATACGAGTGTAAAGATCGCTCAGATACCTTAGGTAACGGGCCTCTGAGGCAACCCAAGGGGTCAGGGAAAAATCACGCACCCGATAACCGGCACTCATCTTGAGGCAACCGATGCCGAGCGCCCTAATCTTCTCATTCCCCTCATCCCTCATCAGCTTCACGATCACCGAAACGATACTCCCTTTTTCCAGAACTTGAATGGTCTCCCAGGACTTGGTGCCCGAAAAGATGGTCGAGATCTCGGGAGACTTTAAAAACTCGTCCGCAGTTTTCCCTCGTTTCAGACCCGAGGAGGAAAGCTCAAAAGCCTTGCCCGAATCCCCCTGAACAACTGCCTGGAGGAACTGGTTCGCCACTGCCGCCGGATCCGAACCCTGTTCAGCCCGCGATGCCTGCAACCCAAAGAGGCCCATCAAAATTGCCAGGAGCAGCAATCCGGCCCCCGCCCATCTGAAGGTTCTTCTTCCCATCCTTACATTCTCCTTTCCCAATCCTAACGGTTACATGTGTTATCTCCACAATCGGCAGACCCTATGTCCCCCCTCTCCAACCCTCAGGAAATGATTGAATTCCCTCCGTCTCCAATCCAAGGTTCCCTCTTAGCCGCGAGTCAACAACCGGCAACGAGGATCTCGTCGGCTCCACGCTCCTCCGGGAGACTGAATCATTACCAAAAACTGCAATCCCCCGCAAGTGCTTTTCGAGCTGCCCTCACTCCTCATTTCGCCTCCTTGAACAGCAGGAATTCTGAGGGGACCGCGTACAATAGCAGGGTCGCGGTCTCATCGCTCTCCCAAGTCTTTGACCACTCTTCGATCATGGACCGCAGGCCATCAGCGAGCACACAATTAACCCTCTCCCCGGTTCGAGTACTGGTGAAGGAAACACGGATTCTGGGGGAAGAGATGAACAAAATATTGCGATTTCCAAAGGTGCAACCGGTGGAAAGCTGAAGACCGTCGACCAGAAAACAGCAGGGGGCCTTTCTGACGCACTCCATCTGAATCACCATCCCGGTATATCTTTCGCAGCCCAGCTTCTTGAGCGCCCTTTCTCCCATCCGCAATCCGACTGTCAGATAGGGGCCGACATGGCCACTGAATTCCTTGGCCCTCTCTAATTGACCCGCGGGGCCAAACAGCATCTCGGCCTCGGCCTCCGGGGATCAACTCCCAATCAGAGAGAGAACGATGGCCAAGGCCGATAACAGGATACCTTTCTCTCGATAAGCGCTCCGGCGCCACATAAGACCTTCCCCTGAAGGCTGGATGCAGTGAGATACCCAATCAGTGTTGATCGCGACGGGGGCGGATAGGACGGGCTTTGAATTCTTTCACCAGTTCAACCATTCGCTCAATGACCTTTTTGAAGATCGCCTCCCCCTTCTCCTCGGTGGCTACCGTGGGGTCTCCTAAAACCCCGGTCTGAGAAAAAGTACTCCACCACTCCATCATGGCGACCGGTGAGCTGCTACCCAGATCATGCCAGATGAATTGGGAAGGGAGCATACCGATCTCTTTCTTCGCCAAGGACATGTTTGCCCTCTCCTTCTCCAGGTGAAGGGTCAGAGAGGTCTCCAGCTCATCGGCATGCGCCATTCCTCCAGGAAAGGAGGATTCCCTTACCTCCTTGAGGAAATCTCCCACCAGGGAGGTATAAATGAAGGAGGCACAAAGGGCCTCGGTCTCCATGACGGTGCGACGGGCCACGATGTCGAGGAAGGGGACATTGGAGCCATGACCGTCCACGATGAGAATCTTCCTAAACCCATGATAGGCGACGCTTTTGGTAATATCCAGACAATAATCAATGAAATGCTCCGCGGCAATCCCGATGGTTCCTGGAAAGTCGATGTGATGCCAGTTGAAGCCGTATGGCACCAGAGGCATTATCAGCACTTCCTCCGGGATGCGCTCGGCCGTCGCCCGGCAAACATTGGTTACCAGGAAATTATCCGTCTCCAGGAAGAGATGGTGCCCATGATTCTCAATGGTTCCCACGGGCAGGAGGATCACCCGTTGCTGGGCGATAGCCTCTTTCATCTCCAGCCAGGTGAGTTCCCCGTACATATACTTCTTCCCCTTCGCTTGATGGATCATCTCCGACTCTCCCTTCTCCCGTGGTTGGCGTAGAGACCCTCTACCCACTGATACCCATTATTCTCCACCCTTTCCAATTCTACATCCGGCTTGATTCTCTTCCCGCGGAAGTCAGACCCGGCCGTAATCAAGAGGCCCTTCTCCTCGGCATAGGCCTCTAGTCTCCGAGTCTCATCAGGGTTGTACTGAGACGAATAAGCCTTCACCCCCAGGAAGCCCAAGGGAAGAAGGCGGTCGAGGACCTCGGGCGCCACCCTTCCCGGGTGGGCCAGGATGGGCACCCCCCCCTAATTCGCGAACCAGCTCGATTCCTTCCCCTGTTCCGCAGGTTTTCAGGGGGACATAGGCAGACTCCCCCTCCAAGAAATAATTCCAACAAAAAGTTGAGAATGGGAGATCCCGACCTTTCCCCCCCCAATGCAAGGCTGGAGTCGGGGGGCCGGCTCGATTTTCAGAATGCGCGATCAAGCTATTCAGCACGGCAGCGGTGGTGGGGCCCTCCCCTTGCCTCCATCCAGAACCTACTCCAAGGTCAAAGGGAACCTCAATCCTCGCAGGATCTGAACCCCTTTGCAGCCAGGATCTCATCGAGCGTTTTGATCTCCATTCGATGAGGTAGCATAAAAGATGGAGATCGAATCTTTCGAATCTGGTGCTGAGTTCCAGGGAGGGAATAAACTCCACTCCCGTTACCGAGCCCAGGATCTCCCCTTGGGCCAAGCTCGCCACGGAATCATGGTCCGCGAAGGAAATAGCCTTCAGACCCAGGGAGGCAGCCACTCCGAAGATCTCCCCCGGGGTCCATCCCCCATCCTCACTGGCAATCGTATGAATGTGCAGATCGACTCTTCCTAACAAGCCCTTCCGCCCCTCGGTCTTTATAGACCAACCCTGCCCTCTCGTCAAGAGGATTGGTGGGAGGAGGAGGAGGAGAGGTCTCCCGCAGGTTTTCTCGCAATGTGCTCGTGTTAGACCACCCTGGACAAGCCGCCCGGAAATAACCAAGCGAAGGGCCCGATCGAATTGCCCCTGTTTTTGGCTTGACAGCGAAGCAGGTTTCCGTATAATAGATTCACCTCGGAAACACCAGTCTTACAATTTTCGGGCGAATAGCTCAGGTGGGAGAGCGCTTGCCTTACAAGCAAGAGGTCACGGGTTCAAATCCTGTTTCGCCCACCAGTGAGTATGACTTTCCGATCCGCGGGGTCGTAGTTCAGTTGGTTAGAACGCCGGCCTGTCAAGCCGGAGGTCGCGAGTTCGAGTCTCGTCGGCCCCGCCAATAAATCAAGGGCTTGGAGTAAAATCCAAGCCCTTTTCTTTTTGTCCAGTAGATGATCAAAACATCCATTGCCAAGAAACCCCCTATCTCTTTAGAATAGGCCCCTCACTTTCTCTTCACAGAAAAGGAGCATACCTATGGATCCTGAGACCTTTCGTCGCTTTGGCCACGAGGCGGTCGATTGGGTAGCCGATTACCTCCAGGGGGTGGAGCGC
Organism: bacterium; assembly: GCA_043800755.1. GTDB lineage: Bacteria > Methylomirabilota > Methylomirabilia > CAVQYV01 > CAVQYV01 > JAZDMQ01. The sequence continues at coordinate 41,981 of JAZDMQ010000017.1, forward strand.
TACCCGGTCCTCTCCCCGCTCTCTCCTGGAGAGGTGCGTGGGAAAATTCCCGCGAACTTTCCCCAGACCGGAGAGTCGATGGAGGCCATCCTCAAGGACTTCCGGGAGATCATCCTCCCCGGGATCACCCATTGGAATCATCCCCGCTTTTTCGCCTATTTCCCGGCTAACAACAGCGGCCCCTCGATCCTGGCCGAACTCCTCTCCGCAGGTCTGGGCGTGAACGCGATGCTCTGGCAGACTTCGCCCGCTGCCACCGAGCTGGAGGAGGCGGTCATGGACTGGATCCGCCAGATGCTGGGGCTGCCCGAAGGCTTCCGTGGGGTCATTCAGGATACCGCCTCCACCGCCACTCTCTGCGCCCTGCTCTGCGCCCGGGAGCAACTCTCCCAATTCCAGATCAACGCCGAAGGTCTCTCCTCCTGGTGCGAAAGGGGCGCGCTGCGGGTCTATGCCTCACAGGAGGCCCATTCCTCTGTAGAGAAGGGGGTGAAGATCGCGGGCTTAGGGGCCCGGAATCTGGTCCCGATCTCGGTGGATGACGCCTACGGCTTAGACCCAGAGGATTTGGAGAGGCGGGTCCGGGAAGATCGCGAGCGCGGCTTCCTTCCCTGCTGTGTCGTCGCCACGGTAGGGACCACTTCCTCGACGGCCCTGGATCCCTTGCAGCCGATCGGCGAGATCGCCCGGCGGCATGGCCTCTGGTTCCATGTGGATGCCGCCCTGGCCGGGAGCGCGGCCATCTTGCCCGAGATGCGTTGGATCCTGGAGGGGATTGAGCAGGCCGACTCTTTGGTCTTCAACCCTCACAAGTGGCTTTTTACCAACTTCGATTGCTCTGCCTTCTTCTGCCGCCATCCCCAGACCTTGACCGCAACCTTCTCCATCCTCCCCGAATACCTCAAGACCGACCTGGATTGCCAAGTGACCAACTTCCGCGACTGGGGGATCCAGTTGGGCCGGCGTTTTCGCGCCCTGAAACTCTGGTTTGTTCTCCGCTATTACGGGTTGGATGGCCTGCAGGAACGGCTCCGGGAGCACCTGTCCCTGGCCCAAGAGTTCAAGGGATGGATAGAGGAAAGCGCCGACTTTGAGGCCCTGGCGCCGGTTCCTCTGAACACCATTTGCTTCCGCTTTAACCCGAGGAAGGGGGCGAGTCAGGCCGCCCTCTCCCCGGAGGATCTGGAAGGGCTCAACAAGGCCATCCTGGATGAGGTCAACCGCTCGGGGAGGATCTTCATCACCCATACCCGGCTGAAGGGCACCTTTTGCCTTCGCCTCTGTATCGGCCAGACCCAGACGCGACGGGAGCATGTGTTGCAGGCATGGGAGGCGCTGCGGGGAAGTCGGGTGGTTCAGGAATGGCGTTAGTTGCCCCTCAGGCATAGAAGGCCATGCTGGCGAAGGTTACGGTTCCCTGGGGATCAGGCCATTGCCCATATTTGAGAAGCCTTCCCTTCCCTGCCGCAATGATGCTCAGCAAGGCGTAGATGGCAGAGACCCCGCAGACCTTCCTTCGGTTCCTCTCCCTCTGAATCTCCCGGTAAAAGCCCTCCCCGTCCATCTTTTCTATATGCCGGATCAACTCTTGATCCTGGTAGGCGGTCAAACTCCAATCCGAGCCTCCCAGGGGATATCGGTCCCCAAACCGGGGTCCCAGGTGGGCCAGATCCACACTGGCCAGGACGCAGATCCGCTCTCCCGCCTGCGATACGGCCTTCCTCAAAGAATCCAGGAAGGAAGCGATATGGGGATCCTCGAGGGGCGATAGGTCTTTTTCGATGAGTTCGTGGAAAGAGGAACAGAGGATGGGAATTACTTTAATGGGTCGGAGACCTTTGAAGATGTAGCGCAGAAAGACCATCTGCAACTCCAGGGAGTGCTCGGCCCGATGGGAAATCTCCTCCGCGAAGAGATCATAAGGGCATTCCTTTTCCAAGGAGGCGATGAGGTCCTGATCCGTTTCGAGATCTCCCAGAGGGGTGGAAAATGCCTTCTTGGTGAGGATGAAGGGGCCCTTTGCCTCTGCGTGTAAGGTCCCTAAGATCGCAAAGGTATCGGCATTCGAGGACTTTGCAATCTCGTTATATGCCCAAGCATAGCAATATCCACCCCGGGTAAAATCGATGTGAGGGATGATCGCCCCCTTCAGCGATTTAGAGATGGTCCCCCTGTCTGCTGCGATCTCTGGCAGTTTCCCTGGTCCCTCGGGACTCAAGAAATAAGAACAGAGTTGCCCGGCGAGCTTTTCTGGATCGGCCTCGTAGCTCTTGCCCGCCAGCGTACACACTCGGATCGGGGAATTGGCGAATTCCTCCTCCACCTCCCTCTTATGCTGGGCAAATCTTTCATTGTCTAAGAGCAAATGATCGTCCAATTGCTGGGCGATGTCGTTGATCTTTTCTTGAAAGAGAAGATCTCCATAGCGGCGCATATATTCCGCCTGGATGTCCAGGAGGGAGTGGTTTCCATCAAATAGGCTGATCACGAAGAAGGTGGGCTCGGGAACCAAGAGGGTCTGCTCCGTGTACAGGAGGGGATCGCGGAGGCAGATCATCCGCCGTCCGGAAATCTCAGCCGGAAACGCCTCGATATTGCGAATCTTTGGATGTGCCACAGAATCTTCTCCTTCTCCTGGTTATCCTGATACAAAACCGGAGCCTCCTTTTTCTACAGGCACACTTCTCTTTCGTCAAGACCCTATCTGGTCCCTCCTGCCCAAACCTTCTTGACCGGAGGTGGTCAGCATGGTATAAGGGCCTCGATTAGGGATTCTTCCCAAATGATCCATGGCATCTTGTCCATCCTGCCCAGAAGGAGGTTCGGAGATGAAAAAATGGCGCTGCACAGTGTGCGGTTATATCCATCAGGGGCCGGAGCCGCCTGCGACCTGTCCCGTGTGCGGGGCCTCCAAAGACAAATTCGTCTTAGTGGGATAAGGAGAGCGATCGATGACTGAAGCCCAGATCAAGAGGATCGCGGTATTGACCGGAGGGGGCGACTGTCCTGGCCTGAATGCGGTAATTCGAGCGGTAGTGCGCACCGCGATCGGCAATTATGGCCTGGCGGTCACCGGCATTGAGGATGGCTACGAGGGCCTGATTGTACCGGGAAAGACCCGGGACCTCACCCTAAACGATATTCGAGGAATCCTCCCTCGGGGAGGCACCATTCTGGGCACCACCAACCGGGCGAATCCCTTCGCCTGGAGGGTGGAGAAGGAGGGAAAGGTGGAGTTTGAAGATGTCTCCGCCAAGGTGGTCTCCCATATTGAGTTTCTGGGCCTCGATGCCTTAGTGGTGATCGGAGGGGATGGCTCCCTCAAGATCGCCCAAAGGCTATTTCAGATGGGGGTGCCCCTGGTGGGGATCCCCAAGACCATCGATAATGATATCTCTGCCACGGATGTTACTTTCGGTTTCAACACGGCGGTCACTACCGCCACCGAGGCCCTGGATAAATTGCATACCACCGCGGAGAGCCATCATCGGGTGATCATATTGGAGGTAATGGGCCGGTATGTCGGATGGATCGCCCTGGAGGCGGGGATGGCTGGAGGGGCCGATGTCATCCTGATTCCCGAGATCCCTTTTGATCTGAATCGGGTCTGCGAGAAGATCTACCAGCGGAAAGAGAGGGGATCCCGATTCAGCATCGTGGTGGTCGCCGAAGGGGCCCATGCCATCGGCGAAGAGGTCGTGGTTAGGGAGTCCGCGGTGGGGGCCAAATACACGGAGAGGTTGGGAGGTATCGGTGAGAAGGTGGGAGATTCCATCGCCAAATGCACCGGCATGGAGGTCAGGGTGACCGTCCTGGGACACATCCAGAGGGGTGGGTCCCCCACCTGGTTCGACCGCAATTTGGGGTCGCGCTACGGCGCCGCCGCGGTGAAAGCCGTGATGGAGGGAGAATTCGGCAAGATGGTCTGCCTGCGGACCCCCCACATTCAGCTGGCTACCCTGGAGGAAGGGGTGGGGGTGATGAAGTCCGTGGACCCGGAGGGGGAATTGGTGTGCACTGCAGAGACCCTGGGCATCATGATGGGGCGTTAGGGAAGGAATGGAGATGAAGGTCGATTTCGATCGGGTGAGGAAAAGGATCGAGGGGTATCGGGACGAGATGATTTCCCTGCAGGCGGACCTGACGGCCATTCCCGCCCTGGGGCCGGAAAACGGCGGGGAGGGGGAAAGGGAAAAGGCCGAGCGCCTCCGACATTATCTACAGGGCCTGAGGGGCATTGAGATGCAGGAGGTTCAGGCCCCGGATGCCAGGGTTCCCTGTGGCTTCAGGCCCAATTTGATCGCTCGAAAAAGAGGGAGGACCCCCCGCCCCGCCATTTGGGTGCTGACCCATATGGATATCGTGCCAGCCGGGGAAGGCAGCCTCTGGACCAAGGATCCTTTCTGCCTTTGGATCGAAGACGGAAAGATCTATGGGCGCGGCGTGGAAGACAACCAACAGGGAATGGTTGCCTCCCTCTTCGCCCTGAAGGCCTTGTGCGAGGAGGGGGCCGGACTATCCCAAGACATCGGTTTGGCCCTCGTGGCCGACGAGGAGACCGGCAGCCGTTTTGGCCTCCAGTACCTTTTGCAAGAGCATGCAGGCCTTTTCGATCCTCGGGATCTCATCCTGGTGCCGGATTTTGGGGATCCGGAGGCGAGGCAGATCGAGATCGCCGAGAAAAGCATCCTCTGGTTAAGGATTCAGATCGTCGGAAAGCAGTGTCATGCGTCCAGGCCCCAAGATGGCATCAACACCCTGCGCGCCGCTTCCTATCTGGTGGTGAAGCTGGATGCCCTCTCCCGTCTGTTCCCGGCAGCCGATCCCCTCTTCGACCCGCCCAGCTCCACCTTTGAGCCCACCAAGAAGGAGGCCAATGTTCCCAACATCAACACCATCCCGGGGGAAGATGTCCTATACATCGATTGCCGCATCCTTCCTGAGTATCGATTGGAGGAGGTGGAGGAGATGATCGAAGGGATAGCAAGAGAGATCGAGGGGGAATTTGGGGTGAAAATCCACCTCAGCCTGGTGCAAAGGGATCAGGCGGCTCCTCCCACTCCTGCCGAGGCTCCGGTGGTGAGAATGGCAGGGCAGGCCATTCGAGAGGTTTATCAGAAAGAAGCCGAAATGGTAGGGATTGGAGGAGGGACCGTGGCTGCCTTCTTTCGCCGGGCAGGCTATCACGCCGTCGCCTTCTCCAAGATCGATCGGACCGCCCACCAGCCTAACGAGTATTGTCGAATCGAAAATATGCTGGGTGATTGCCAGGTCTTTGCTCATTGTTTCCTGCAATCCGGCCAGGCATGAGACCGGACAACTTACTGGTATCGGCTACAGGGAAGGAGGGAAAGGATGGATTGGGAACGCATCGGAATCATCACCCTGTTATTCGCCTTGGGCTTCCTTGTCAGCGTGGTGTTGGCCGGACCCCCTTCCGGCAAGCTGGCTGATCCGCAGGACCCCTTCTTCCCCTCCCGCCTCTCGGCTGCGGGGGGCAAGGCGATCAAGGCCTCGGATTTCGAACCTCCAGAGGACTGCGGCGAGTGTCACGACCAGATCTACAGCCAATGGGAAGGTGGAATGCACGCTAATGCCTGGAAGGACCCTGCCTATACGGCCCTCCATGCCCTAGCCAGCAAGGAGACCCGTGGCCTCGCAGACCGCTATTGCATCGCCTGCCATGCGCCGGTCGCCGTCTTGTCTGGAGAGGTCCAGCCGGGAAAGGAGTTCAATGTGGGGGAGCTCTCCCAGAAGGGGGTGCAGTGCGATTTCTGCCATACCGTTTCCGGAAGCTTGGGAATCGGCAATCTGCCGGCGGTCTCCTCTCCCGGTCCGATCAAACGTGGTCCCTTCAAGGACAGCCAATCTCCTGCCCACGAGGTGGCCTTCTCCCCCTTCCATACCTCCGCCGAATTCTGCGGGATGTGTCACGATGTCTACCATCCGGCCAACGGCCTCCCCTTGGAGAAGACCTACACGGAATGGTCTGAGGGACCCTATCCGAGCCGGGGGGTAAAATGCCAGGATTGCCACATGACCCCCGGGATCATTAAATTTCAGCCAAACCCCGGGGCTGCGGCCACCATGGGGCCCGCGCGGGAGCATATCTGGACTCATAATATCGTGGGGGCCAACGCCGCCATGGCCTCCCACCTCGGGTTCAGGGGCCATAGCGAAATGGCTTTGAAGCGGCTAAAGTCGGCAGCGAGCCTGGAGATCCTCAGTCCAACGCAGGCCAGGGCCGGAGAGGTCGCCACGGTTAAAGTCAAGGTGGCCAATGTGGGCGCTGGCCATTTCCTGCCGACTGGATTGACGGAGAGCCGGGAGATGTGGCTGGAGGTCACGGTAACGGGGCCGGGGGGAGCAAGGCTCTTCGTCTCCGGAAAGACCGACGAAAAGGGGGAGATCGATCCGGATGCCGTGCTCTACCAAACGGTCTTCGCCAATACCCAAGGAGACCCAGTGGGGGCTCGGGTCTGGGAGGCCGATCATTTGCTCTGGGATCACCGCATCCCCCCCTCGGCCATTCCCTGGAGCGGTTCAGCTTCCCGATCCCAGCGGGGATGAAGGGCAAGTGCCAGGTGGAGGCCAGGCTGCTCTATCGATCCTTCTCGCAGGGCGTGGTCAATCTGCTTCTGGGAGAAAAGGCCCCCGCCTGGCCCATCTATGAGATGACCCAGGCAGCGGGCTCCTTTGAGATTGACTGATGGCTGGGAAAATGAGAATGGAGGGTGAACCTAAATGCAACCTCGCGTGGGATTCATTGGCCTGGGAGAGATGGGGAAGTGGATGGCCCTCAATGTGGCCAAGGCCGGCTTCCCGTTGACGGTCTACGACCTCCGGCCGGAGCCGGTAAGGGAATTAACCAAGCAGGGCGCGGCGGCGGCGGCCAGCCTAAGGGAGGTGGCGGAGAAGTCCGATTGCCTCCTGTTGAGCCTGCCCGATACCGAGGTGGTGGAGCCGCTCCTCCTCGGGGAAAAAGGGCTGATCAAAGACTTGTCCTCCGGGCGTATTGTGGTGGACACCAGCACCATCCATTATCACGCCACCTTGAGGATCGAGAAGGCGTTGCGGATCAAGGGGATCACCTTTATCGATGCCCCAGTCTCCGGGATGGAGGCCCGGGCGAAGGAGGGAACCCTGACCCTGATGGTGGGAGGAGACCCTGAGGCGTTGGAGAAGGTGCGGCCCATCTTGAATGCCGTCGGAAACAACATCGTCTACATGGGAAAGAGTGGCAATGGGCAGCTCACCAAGCTGATCAATCAGCTCTTCCTCAATATCTCCGCCGCGGCCACGGCAGAGATCCTACCCATGGCAACCAAATTGGGTTTAGATCCCGAGGCAGTCTATAAGGTCGTCTCCACTGGCACGGGCCGCACCTTCGCCTTCGAATTCTTTACTCCTAATATCCTCGAAAACGATTTCACCCACGGATACCCGATGATCAAGGCCTACAAGGATATGATCTGCGCGGCGGAGATCAGCGCGAGAGAGAAGATCCCGCTGCCAGTGTTTGCCGGGGCCATGCAGACCTATCAGCTGGCATTGGCCCAAGGATTGGGCCACGAGAACAAAGGGGCCATGATCAAGGTGTGGGAGAAGGCACTGGGAGTGGAGGTGAGGAAGAAGAAGCCGGGAGAAAGCCGATAATCAATCTCTCAAGGCAACAGGGACCCCTCCCAGGACCGCAGGAGGTCCTGGGCCTGGAATCCCCAGGGCCAGAGCAAGGTTTCGGCAGCCTTGGCCAGATATTCCAGATATTTGGAAAGGCCGTACCCCACTTCCTCCTTCCATGGAGGGACCTTCACCCTCCGCCCTTTCTCCTTTGCCTCCACCTCCGCGAGCAGGAATTGAACCTCCTCTCCGGGATGTAGCCTCACCCCCTGCCGTTCTAATTCTTGGCTCGCCAAGGCGGTCCAGTTGTCCTGGAGATAATCCTCCGGCCTGTGGGAGAGGGTGCGGCAAATCAGTAATTCCTCCCGATCCACCTCCCCCCGCTTGAGCCTCTCGGCATATCCTTCCGCGAGGGCCAATATCCAGGGAATCCTTTCCTCCAGTTCGCTGCCACCTTTGGCCGAGGCCATCACCTGGAGCATCTCCAATTGGGCCCTTTGGACGAAAAGAGGGATATCTCCTCGCCGCAGTTCGATGCCCCTCGCCTTGATCTCGCCCGAGGCAAAGACCCCAAAGTAGCGATTCGCCACAGAACGGGAGTTGTCCAGGCGCGAGGAGGGAAAGGCGATCCAACGATAGATGCCCTCCAGACTCAAGGGGATACCGGTGACCTCCCCGATCCGGCGGCAGAGCTGCAGAAGATTCGCCTCCCTCATCCCCTCCTTCTGCACCCACAGGGAATCCACCAGGGCATGGAGCACCCGAAACCCCGCGGCCTCCGCGATCTCTTTGGCTTGGAGGAGCTTCTCGCGTCCAAAGGCGGTTACCACCTCGTGGGCCTCGATCCTTCCGAATCGGGCATTGCGGTATCCCAGATAGCCGAAGCAGGTGACCAGGATCCATTTGAGGGCCACCTGCCTTCGATCATAGACCCCCCCTTCCTCCCCCTGAGCCTCCTTCATCCGCTCCTTATATCTCCTTCGCTTCTCCAAGATGGGCTCCAGGGTTTTCGGCACCAATCCCCTCCGCCTCTGGCAGAGCACATATCCCACCTCCGGGACCCTCTCCCCTTGCCCCCCTCGACAGCAGGCGCAATCCACCGTCTCCGGGGAAATATTATGCCTCACCATGATGGCCGGATACATGGAAGAGAAATCGATTTCTCCCACTCCCTGGTGCAGGCCGAGGACAGGTTGATAGACCAGGCCTCCCTTGTCGGCCACCAAGAGCTGCGAGGCGCTTTTGAACCTCTCTGGCTCCCCCTTATTCCAGGGGATGAGGATGCCGTCCTGAAGGGCTCGATCCATTTGCATGGAGGTGATGCCGGTGCCCGGGGAACGCCGGGCCATCCTTTGCAGGGAGATCTTGGTGAGGCGCGAGAGCTCGATCAACCCTTCCAGGCCAGTCGCTTCCCAGAGGAAAGAGTTGCGGCGATCTATATGCCAACGCCCGAACAGGGGATAGGAGGGGGCCTGAGAAAGGATCCGACCGTAAGAGAAATAGGAGCGCCTCCTCCCAGGTAATGGCCCTCCTCACTCGCTCCCGGTCCAGCTTCAAAGGGATGCCCAGGCGCTGAGCCAGAGAGAACAGAGAGGGAAGGAGGTGGGAATCCCCCCAGCTACTCAGGATCAGGTCAGGATCGTAGTGGCTGATCAAACCCGCCCCTCCCTTGATCAGCTTCTCCCCATCTCCTCCCTTCCACATCCAGCATTCTCCCCCTACCTTGACCTGGATAGAAGGAAGCCTCCCCGGAGGCAGATGGCGAATCTCCTCCGCCGGCTCGACCTCCATCTGGCGCCGAAGATGACCCCCCCCTCCTCGATGAGCCAGAGGACGATCGTGTTAGCAGAGGGATAGAGGTCGAAGATCCAGCCCCTACCTCTTTTCCTTCCCATCCTCCTTCTCCTCCAGCCCTTGTACCCTCAGGCTGAGTTCTTGGAGGGAGTGCTGATGTTCCAGAAGAATGGACATCAGAATGGCCTCCAGGGGGACGGCCCGGGAGGAGTAGCTGCATTCGGCCACATGAAATCGGGCAGCGTTGAAGAGGGCATCAAAACTCCGCTGATATTCACGGGGCAAGGCCCTACGAAATTTCTTCCAGGCCTCATATTCCCCCTCGATGACCCGGCTAAAAGGCAACACGGTTCTTCCCATGGCGATCCTTACCCTTTCCTTCAGAAGAATACCTAACATATATTAGGGTTTCAAGGGGAAAAATGGGTTCCTCCTCTGGGCACTGGCTCGAAAAAAGTTTTGCAACGGAGTCAATTATGATATAGTCGGCCGGCCCATCCCGGCCGGCCAGATAGGACCTTCCACGCAAATCCCCCACCGGACAGGGGAAGAAGATGCATTGCACATCAATCCTCGCAGCCAGCTTTAAGGTCAGCGAGAGAATATAAGAGGAAAATCCTCATGAGGCTTCAGAATAGGGTGGCCCTCATCGTTGGGGCAGCCAGGGGAATCGGACGGGCAACCGCCCAACTATTTTCCCGCGAGGGGGCCGATCTGGTTCTGGCGGATATTCAGGAAGGGGAGGTCCGTGCCTTAGCCGATGCCCTCCGGGACCAGGGCAGAAAGGCCTTGCCCATCCAGGTTGATGTGTGCCTCAGCCAAGAGGTAGGGGCCCTGGTGGATTACGCCATCAAAGAGAGGGGACGGATCGACATCCTAGTCAATAGTGCGGGGGGCGGCAAATACGTCCCGATGGTGGAAATGACGGAAAAAGACTGGGATGAGATGATGGATTTCAACCTGAAAAGCGTATTCTTATGCTGCCGTTCGGTCTTCCCCCACATGATCTTGCAACGGTACGGGCGGATTATCAACATTGCCTCGTTGGCGGGGAGAGGGACCAGCGAGACCGGAGGGGTTCACTACACGGCGGCGAAGGCGGGCGTCTTGGGGTTCACGCGCCACCTCGCCCGAGAGGCCGGCCCCTATGGGATCACGGTCAATGCCGTGGCCCCTGGCCCCACCCTCACCGAGAGGATTCGGGCTAAGCTCTCTCCGGAGCGCGAGGCGGCCATCGCAGAGCGCGCGCCCCTCGGGCGCCTGGGAAAGCCGGAAGATCCGGCCTGGGCGACCCTCTTTTTAGCCTCGGACGAGGCGAGTTTCATCACCGGTGCCACCATCGATGTCAATGGCGGATTGTTGATGATGTGAATGAAAAAGAGGTGGAAAAAAACCAGAGGAAAGGAAGAGCTGAGATGACAGACGAGAGATTCGAGGGCAATTCGACGGTGGAAAGCATGGACAGCGGCAAGGTAGAGAAGGTGGTGGTGGCCAAGATCAAGATGGGGGTCAGCCTTCTCCGGGCGCTGGAGGAGATTGCCCTTCGCGAAGGTATTCAGGCAGGCCTCATCCTTTCCGGGGTGGGGGCCCTGAAAGCGGCCGTCTTTCGCAACCTTAAAGAATTCCCTCAAGAGTTCCCGGTATCCCCCCAGAACCGCCTCTATTTCAAGCGCGAGCAACCCCTGGAGATCCTTTCTCTCACCGGCCACATCTCCCGTACCTCAGAGGGAAAACCGGAGATCCATGCCCACTTTTCGGCCTCGGCCGTGGACGGGGACAAGATCGTCGCCTTCGGGGGCCATCTGACCGAAGAGGCCATCACCTATGTGAAGGTGGTGGTGGCGATTGCCGCCCTCTCCGGTATCTCCATGGTCACCCAAGTCGATCCCGCTACCAAATCACCTGACTTAGTGGTGGGAGGCTGATGGAAGCAAGGGGGCATTCCAGATATGAGGCCGAGCACCACCTTGCCTGAGATAAGTTTCAAAATCTGATTTTGACTGTCTCCAGTAGCCTGGCCCTGAGCGAGGTCATCCAGCGTCTGGCCGACGGCGTGGTCAAGGACCTGGCCTATCCTGTCTGTTATGCCAACCTCTATCATCCGGAAGAAAACAATCTCTCTATCGTAGGCTTCGCCCCGCGAGGAAAGCTTCTGGCGATGGCAGAGAAGATGCTGAATCTGCGGGGTCGATGAGATCCGTTTCCCCTTTAAGGCAGCAGTACCCGCCTATGCGCGCATCTTCCGGGGAGAGGAGTTCGTCATCAAGGACTATGGGGAATTGGTGAGTCCCTACCTCCCTTCCTCCGTGGCCCACGCCTCACAAAAGGTCTTCGGGGTCAAGAGAGCATCCTGGTGGTCCCCCTGCGCAGCAAGGAAGAGCTCCTGGGGGTCTTCCTGGTGGGCAACACCAACGACGATTTCTCCCCCGAGGAACGGGAGACCATGCGGATCGTGGCCCGACATGCGGCCATCGCCATGGAGAAGGCCTTGTTCTACGAGGCACTGGAGCGGGAGAAGAAAGAGGCGGAGGCGATGGCGGAGATCGCCAAAGACCTCTCCACCTCCCTGGATCTCCGCCGCACCCTCCGCACCATCGTGAGATATGCCCGAACCCTCTGTCAGTGCGACCTTTCGGCGGTCGCCCTCTATCACAAGGAATTGGGCTGTGCAATGATCACCGAGTACGAGGGCGCCCGGACCGATGTTCTAAAAGACCTGAAGATCTATCCGGGAAAGGGGCCGGGAGGAAAGGTCCTGGAGACTGGACGAGTGTGGATCACCGATGATTTCCTCCATGATCCCCGCCTCACCCGCGACTACGACCGTGAAGCAAAGACCGAGGGCCTCCGCACCAATTTGGCTGTTCCCATCTTCTTCCAGCAGGAAATCGCCGGAATCCTGTAGGTAGTGAATCGTTCGCCCTCCTCCTTCACGCCCTACCATCAGAGGATTCTACAAAAGCCATCGAACCAGGCGGGGATTGCCATACTCAACGCCCAGCTCTATGAGGGTTCCAAGCAGGCATTGCAGAGACAGAGGTCACTGGTGGAGATCGTGGCGGCCATCAACGCCTCACGGGATCACAAAGAGATCCTGATGATCATCGCCCAATTTGCCACGGAGTTCTGCCATGGAGACGCAGCCGCGGTTTATGGCTTGAATGAGGAGGGATACCTGATCCTGCAGGCGGGCCATAACCTCTCTCCCCTCTTCGCCAAGGCCGTTGAGGAGGCAAAGATCCTTCCGGCAGAGGCGGCGATCAACAAGACCATCATCTCCGGTTTTCCGGTCGAGGTCTTCGATCCCTGCACTGAGCCGGACTTTCCTCCCAAGCTGATCGCCCTCCTGAAAAAGGATGGCCTAAGAAGTCTTATCACCATGGCCCTTACCAGGGGGGGGGAGGGAGATCGGGGCCCTGACGGTCTTTCGCCGTCAGCTTCAGCACTTCAGCTCCGAGGAGCTCAACCTCCTGAACATCCTGACCCAGCATATCGCCGTCTCCCTGGAAAAGAATCTCCTCTACCGCGAAATGGAGGACCGCAGCACTCGACTCGCGGTGCTGAGCGAAATCGCCAAGGCCATCAGCACCTCTTTGGACTCGGAGCAGATCTTCCACGCCATGCTGGCGGAGATCGACCGCATCATCCCCTGCCAAAGGGCGGCCCTTTATCTCTTCCAACCAGAACGAGATGTCTTCATCCTCCAATTCCTCTACGAAAAACACCCCGATCCCGAGCACCTGAACCACAAGGAGAGGCCCGCTTCCGAAACCCCGGCCAGCATCTCCTTTTTCGCCAAAAAACCCTTTTATGTCAAGAATACACGGGAATCCGATCTGGCTGTCGTCCAGGAGTTGAAGGCCCTGAACTCGATGGGAATCCTCTCCGTGCTTTACATCCCTATCCTGGGAGATGATACCTGCCTCGGGGTCTTGAGCCTGGGGAGTTCTGAACTCGCGGGGTTCCGTGAGGACCAGATCCGCCTCCTCAGCGAGCTCTCCCCCACCTGGCCCTGGCCCTGAAGAATGCCCGGCTCTATGCGGAGCTCAGGCAGACCCTCTCTGCGCTGGAAAGGACGCAGGAACGAGTCCTGCAGGCGGAGAAACTCAAGGCCCTGGGGGAAATGGCCTCGGGAATCGCCCACGATTTCAATAACCTGCTCGCCACGATCCTGGTGCGGGCGGAACTCCTGGAGCGCAGGATCACTGATCCTGAAGTTCAAGAGTGGGCGCGAGTCATCCAGAGGACAGTCTTGGATGGAGCGGAAACCGTGAGAAGGCTGCGCTCCTTCTATAAGGGGGAGCCCGGTCTGGAGAAAGGCCCTCAGGATCTCGATCAAATCCTCGAGGAGGTCATCCGTCGGACCGAACCCAGATGGAAGGATCAGGCCCAAGTGAAGGGAATTACTATCGAGCTGGAAATGGACCTGCAGCCGGTGCGCCCCATACTTGGCAATGCCTCCGAGCTCCGGGAGGTCTTCACCAACCTCATCTTTAACGCCACTGACGCCCTCCCCCACGGAGGAAAGATATCCATCTCCACCCGACTGCGGGATGCCGGTTTGCCCGGGGAAATGGTTGAGGTTTCCGTGTCTGATAACGGGATCGGCATGTCGGAGGAGGTATTAGAACGGGCCTTCGATCCCTTCTTTACCACCAAGGGGGCCCGCGGCTCGGGTCTGGGCCTCTCGGTCTCCTACGGCATCATCAAGCGCTACCGGGGGAAGATCTCTATCCGCTCCCGCTTGAACCATGGCACTTCCATCCTGATCCAATTTCCTTCCACGCTGGGAATGCCCGAACAAAGCATTTTCCCTCCCATGAATTTGACCTCCCCCCGCTGAGGATTCTGGTGATAGAGGATGAAAAGGAGCTCGCGGAGGGCCTCCAACAGATGCTCTCTCTCTTTGGCCACCAAGTGGACCTGGCCTTTGGGGGAAGGGAGGGCCTCCATCAATTTGCGGAGGGCACCTACGACCTGGTCTTCACGGACCTGGGGATGCCCAATCTATCTGGCCTGGATGTGGCGGAGGCCATCAAGACCCAAACCCCTTCCATTCCCATCTTGCTGATCACCGGCTCCGGGGATCATGTCGATCTCTCCGAGGTGAAAGGCCTCGGCATCGATGGGGTTGTGGCGAAGCCGTTCCGCATTGGAGAGATCGTGCAGGCCATGCGCCAAATCACCTCCCCTTCCCACTGACCTTCCCCACTCCCCCGACCAACCCACAGACGAAGGCAGCGGCGCGAGAGAAACCACGAAGTCGCGAGGAGCCCCCTGTCGAATGGGAACTTCAAGGACCTGAAGGCGATTCCTTCAGCGGAAGCGGGTTAAACAGGGAGGGGTGGGGCCCCGCACACAGGGCGGGGCTTGCGGGGAACGTCCCGGTCAAAAGGTAAGCTGCTCACAGAGACAGGCCCCAAAGAGTTCCTTGGGGCGGTTAAAATAGCCAATCTCCAAGGCTGGAAACTCCCCCCGCAGGAGCCGCAGCATGTCCCTTATCCCAAGGCATCGATCGGTGGAGGGAGGGAGGGCTTTCAGGTAAAGATCCGGATCGATGGAGAGGTTGCGCATCTGAATCATGTCCAATCGGGTCTTCTCCACCAGCCTGCATAATCCTTCTACCTCCCAGCTCTGGTCGGTCACCCCGGGAAAGACCAGTAGGTTGATGGCCGTGAAGGCCCCCCTGGCCTTTGCCCGGAGGACGGATTCCACCACCTCATCAAGCCTGTACCCGCGGGGCCGAAAGTAGGCATCGTAGAGGGAGGCATTGGTGGAGTTGAGGCTGACGCGGATGGAATTCAGGCCTGCCCGGCAAAGCCGCTCCACGGCGAGGGGATCACTCCCGTTGGTGTTGAGATGGATCGTCCCCCGGTCCGTTTCGCGCCTCATCCCCTGGATGGACTGCTCCAACAGGCCCGCCTGCAGCAAGGGTTCCCCCTCGCAGCCTTGGCCGAAACTGACGATCCCCTGCTCGGTCGCCCCCAGATGAAAAACCGCCACTTCTACCACTTCCTCCACGGAGGGCACAAACTGGATGCGCTCCTGCGAGGCCGGGCAGCAGTCGGAGGGTTGAAGGGAGATACACCCTAAGCATTGAGAATTGCAGGAGGGAGAGGTAGGAAGCGGGGCCTCCCAACGATTGAGAAAAAGGTTCTTTGCGGCAAAACAATGATATTCGGTGGCGCAACGGGCCAGTTGGTGCAGGAGGCGGTTTTGCGGGGACTTCTGCAGGCGAGTTTCTATCCCCGCCAGCACTACCCGATCGTCATAGTGGGCCACCTCGGAGTGATCGATCGGATCGGTCCTCACCGCGGCCGCCACAAATCCACCTTCAGCCCAGCCCACCGCGGTATAGGACCACAACGGCAGGATCTTTTCCCCTCCCCCAGGGCCTACGGCCGGCAACAGGATTCGAGTGTAGGCCGGGGGAAGGAAGGCGGAAACCGCCAGGCCATGCCACCGCCGGTCCCCCAGGGAGGCCGTCCGGGTGCCCTCGAAGTCTCCTGTGTGGAAATCCCAGCCCAGGGCTTCCTTTCCCGGGAGGAGAAAGAGGCGGGAGCCTTCGGGGAGGGGGATGAGGTCTTCCTCTCTCACCCTCACTATTCTGCCCCCGGACCTGCCCGCCATTTCCAGGTGAGGATGATCATAGATGCGGCCGGCCTTGTCGGCGAAGACTGCAGAGATCATTGCTGACAAATTGAATCCTTTATCCTGCTAACTCCCGCCCTTCCCCTGCCTGCTTTCCAGGCCCAAGTCTTCCTTTACCTTCAGGATCTGATCCCAGGTGAAAGGGTCAATCAAAACCCCTTCCTGGATACGCTGCCTTTCAGTTCTCCATTCCAGCTCCCCCGGGAGGAGGATCTCCTGACACCCTGGCCGCAGGCGGGAGGTCTTGAGGTGTCTTCCTAACTCTGCCACCTGAGAAGTGAATAGCTCTCGGGCCACGAAATCCTCCACCCTGATGGCAAACAAGAAGAGGCCCTGTAGGTCAGGACTCGTCTCTCTGCGGCTGTAGCCCGCCCCGGTCAAAATCCCGGCCAGGGCCTCCACCATCACTGCCAGGCCGTAGCCCTTGTATCCAGCCATGGGAAGGAGCGTTGCCGGAGGGGAGGCCTCCAGGGCAAGAGGATCAGAGATCGGGTTCCCCGCCGCATCCTGAAGCCAACCCAGGGGCAGATCCTCCCCTCGATTCCGCCTCACCGCCACCTTGCCCATGGCCACCACTGAGGTTGCAATGTCCAGGCAGAGGGGGAAAGGCCCCGCCGGAATGGCAACCGCCAAGGGATTAGTGGAGAATCGCCCCTCCAGGCCTCCGAAGGGTGCCACCACTCCTTAATGCCTTGGCCACGGCGATCTCCGCCGCAAAGCGGCCGGTCACCTGCCCGAAGGCCTTGTGACCATTGACCTGGGCAGTGGTAGCTCCTTCCGTCGCCACTTCTGGCCGGGCCCTTGGCTGGATCTGTCCCCGTTTGCAGGCCTCGAAATACTGGGGGATGCGAATGACCCCGTGGGAGTCGTGCCCCCGCAGGTTGGAGCACACCAGAAGATGTGCTATCCAGGCTGCATCGTCGAAAGATGCCCCCATGGCCCCTACGATGCTGGCGACCTCCAATTCCAGTTCCCTCTTCGAAAAGGTAGGCAAGTCTCCTCCATCTTAGAAATGCAGAGAGATGGAAGGGCGGGGTGTTTTGGGTTCAGCGATCGGCGGCTGGAAAAGCACGAGAGGGTGGATCTCCCTTCAGCGGGCGAGGTCTTGACCCAGGGTGTAGGCTTCTTCCATCTCTTTTGCCTTCTTCCAGATCTCTCCCTTGGCCCCTACCCCCGGGACGATCAAACGATGTCGCAGGCGCCATTTCAGATACTCGAAGGAACGTTGAAACATCTCCAGGGTAGCATTCGCGGCCTGAGGATCCTCCTCCTCGAAGACCACCACCAAGGCTGCCTCCCGGCCCTCGATCTTGCCTCGCTGTTCTCCCCCACAGTAATAATACAGGCGATCCCAGAAGGCCTTCATTAACGCCGTGGGGCCATACCAGTAAAGCGGGGTCCCAAAGACGAAGCAATCGAAGTCGGGGAGGCGGGAATAGAGCCCTTCCATATCATCGCCCTGCGGGCAGACGCCGCTCTTCCAGCAAACGTTGCACCCATCGCATTCCGCGATCTTCAAATCGGAAAGGAGGATCTCCTCACAGTAGGCGCCCGCCTCCCTCGCTCCCTCCAAGATCTTGGAGATCAGGACATGGGTATTCCCATTCCTTCGAGGACTGCCCATAATGCCCAGGATCCTTTTCACTCGCCCGCCTCCTTCTGGTCTATCAATCGGATGTGGAAGGGACATCCGCCTCTTGCGCCTGCTTGAGCTTCAGCTTCTTCACCAGCTCCGGATAGGAGGAGGACAAGAGGATCTTGTTGAACTGCACCCGATAGTTGTTCACCAGGCTCACCCCTTCGATGCTGACATCGTAGATGAGCCAATCGGACCCCTTCTTGCGCAGCCGATAGTCGATGGAAACCTCCACCTCTCGTTGGGTGATGACCTTGGACTCCACTGTCGCGTAGTCACCCTCGATGCTCTCCTTGACATAGAGGATCTTCTCATTTTTGTAGCCTTCGATCTTCCCCATGTAGGATCGATCGAGGAGGTCGCTGAAGATACTCACAAATTCCCTCTTCTCCTCCGGTGTCCGCTCAGCCCAGTGCAGAGCCAGAGACCGTTTTGCCAACTCCTCCCAATCGAAGCGGTCATCGGCTATCTTCCGGAGGAGCCTTCGTCTCTCCGCCGTCTTGGATTTGGACTTTAGCTTCGGATCCTTCAGGGTCTCCAGGATCTTATCCGTGCTCTGCTTGAGCAAGTTGGTTGGCTCCCCTGCCCGGGCAAATGGGCTATACCACAACAGGAGAGTCAGAGGCAGCAGTGCCCCCAGGAAATACCTGATGGTCCGGTATCGTTTCACTTCTGTCCTCCCTTAGCAAGCTGGGTTGAGGGTGCACATCCAGGCGCCTCAGGGCGTCTTGAGGTATCCTCCCGTCGCCTGCGTGAGATTGGCCCAACCCATCTTTTCGTTGTAGATTGAACGATAGTAATCCGCCTTCATCGTTCCATAGGCCACCACCGCATCTGCTAAGTCTTTGGCCTCTCCAATCCCCAGGTCGTAATTGGCCGAGGCGGCCACCATCCACTTGCGGGCATTTTGGTAGGCCCCTTCCAGGGATTTTATATTCTTCCTCGCCTCCGCCAACTCCTGATAGGCCTTGCTGACCTGCACTGGGATCCCCATCTCTGCCTGATCTTTGAGGGCCTGCACCTTGCGATATTCTGCCCTCGCCTCATTCACCCTTCCCGAGGTGATCCCGAAATTGATGCCCAGTCTCACCCCTATGACCACCCCGCCCCACTCATGGTAGAGGGGATCATAGACGAAGGGATTCTTGACCCAGGATCGATTGGAGGCGGCGGCCCAGGAATAAAACCCTGCGAGGAAGAGTTGGGGAAAAAGGTCCGCATAAGCGGAGTCTACCAGTTCCTTTTTGGACAGCAGGCCCTCCCTCGCCTGTGCGAATTCGGGGCGGAGGCCCCTTGCCTTGGCGATGTAGGCCTCCAGGGGTTCCAGAGGGAGATCCTCGAAGACCAGCCTCTTTTCCGCAGGCTCCAGATTGACGCCCCACTCATAGCCCAGGGTCGCCTTCAAGGCATCCTGGGCCAGGGCAATCCCCTTCTCCGTCTCGTGCAGGTATTTATCCACCTGGCCCAGGTAGGCCCTCATTTTGAAGAGATCCACCTCATCGACTCCCGAGGTCCCCGCATCAAGCTTCTCTTGCAGGCTCCGCTCGGCCCCCCCCAGCATGTCTTTGAGCTCCAGGATATGATTGCGCACCGTCTTGGCCAAGAGAAGGCCGTAATAGAGCTCCTTCGTCCTGAGAATAATGTCCCCCTTCTTCTGGTCCACCTTGGCCTCCGCATAATTGATTCCATGATGGGCAGCCCTGCGGAGGCTCGAGATCTTGCCAAAGGTATAAAGGGGCTGGATGAGATTGACATCTGCCCGACCAAAGACCCCGTCGATATGGAGATCTGTCTGTTTGTCCGGGGAATAGACCTGGTTGCCCCGGGCCCGATTGGACGGTCCACCCATGCCTAAAAGCTCGATCTGGGGCCACAAGGCCGCATCAGCCTGCTCTTTCTTGCTCTGGAAGATCTCGATGTCATACTGGGTCTCCCGGATCTCCGGGCTAAACTCCAGGGCCCGTTGGATCGCCTGATCCAGGCTCAGGATCAACTGCTCTTCAGAGGCGGCCCCGGAGGGCAAGAAAAGGGTAATCGCCAGGGCGGCCAATCCCCAGAACAGGAAAAGGGGCCTTCTCCTTCTATCCTCCATGATTCCCTCCCGTATCGCGGAGACTCGTAATCTTCGCCCAGGATTAAAGCTCGATTAAACCTTTCCGTGAATGTACTTGGACAAAAGCTCCTCCAAGTCAATGGGGGCCTCGGTCTCTCGCACCCATTCTCCAGGGGCCAGTAGCTTTTCCGACCCTCCCGGAGAGATGGAGAGGTATTTCTCGCCCATCAGGCCCTTGGTCTTTACGGAGAGGATGGCGTCCTCCTGGATTTGAATCCCAGGTTGCAGGCGCAGCACCAACTTGGCCTGATATTGATCCAGACTGATCTCCTTTACCCGGCCCACCTGCACCCCCGCAATCTCAATCACCGATCCTTTTTTCAGGCCTCCGGTATTGGATAGCTTGGTATAAAGGTCATATCCTTGATTTCCCACGATTTCCATCTTCCCCAAGCGGATGGAGAGGTAGGCCAGGGAGACTAACCCGAGGAGCACGAAGATCCCCACCGTTAGCTCCAGGTCAAATTTTTTCATGCGACCCTCCTTCACTGGCATTCTATTGGCCCCTCCGTGGCCCCTGAAATGAATTGAACCACCTCGGGATGAGTTGAGGCCTGGATCTGGGCGGGTGTTCCCACTTCCACGATTACCCCCTGGTTAAGGAGTGCCACGCGGTCCACTATCTCAAAGATCCTGGGGATTTCGTGGCTGACGATGATCCCCGTGAATTTGAGCCGCTCATGGCAACGGTAGATCAAGCGGTGGATCAGGCTGGCAGTGATGGGATCCAGGCCGGTGGTCGGCTCGTCGAAGAGCATGATCTCCGGCTCCATGATCAATGCCCTCGCCAAGGCAGCCCTTTTTTTCATCCCCCCGCTCAACTCTGCGGGGTACTTATCCACCGCTCCGGTCATGGCCACCTGTTCCAATTCGAAAAGGACCCTCTCTCTGATCTCTGCTTCCTTCTTCTTGGTCTTCTCCCGCAGGGGGAAGGCCACATTCTCAAAAACGGTGAGGGAGTCAAACAGGGCCCCCCCCTGAAAGAGGAAGCCGAATCGGGTCCGCATCCGCTCCAACGCCCTTCCCCGCAGCTGAAAGATATCCTGATCCCCGATGAGCACCTGACCTCGATCTGGCCTCATCAGGCCTATTACATGCTTCAGGAGCACGCTCTTGCCAAATCCACTCATCCCGATCAGGGCAAGAACCTCCCCCTCCTCCACCTGCAGGGAGACGCCCTGGAGCACCTGGTGTCCATCGAAGGACTTGCAAAGCCCGTGGATCTTGATCATTCCCGCCTCAGAACATGAGGGAAGTGAGGAAATAGTCCCAAGCCAGGATCAGGACCGAGGATAGGACCACACCCTCGGTGGTCGCCCGGCTTACCCCCTCTGCCCCGTACCCGGTGAAAAACCCCTTGTAGCTGCATATCCAGGTCACAATGACCCCAAAGGATACTGATTTATAAAGCCCGTCCAAAATGTCCTTCATATCCACCAAATTCTGCATCTCCCCCCAATAAACACCAGGGCCTAACCCCAGCATCTTCACCCCGACCAGATACCCCCCATAGATCCCCACCACATTGAAGATGGAGGCCATCAAGGGAAAGGCAATAATCCCGGCAATGAGGTTGGGAACGACGAGGTAGCGATAGGGATTCAATGCCATCGCCTCCAGGGCGTCTATCTGTTCGCTGAGCCGCATAATTCCAATCTCCGCAGCCAGGGCTGAGCCTGCCCTTCCGGTCACCATGAGGGCCGAAAGGACGGGCCCCAATTCCCTCAGCAGCGAGAGGGCGATGGCTGGACCCAACATGCTCTCTGCCCCAAACCTCCTCAGGGTGTGAAAGAGCTGCAGGCCCAACGCCATTCCGGTAAAGGCCCCGGTGAGGACAATGATCAGGGTCGATTTCACCCCGATGAACCGGATGCGATTGACGATCTGCCTGAACCGAAAAGGAGGTATAACGGCCCAAAAGAGCGTGGTCCACAGAAAGGTGACCGTGCGCCCCATCCTCTCCAGAAGCTGCAGGAATAATGCCCCTAACCGTCTTATCCAGGCGATGATCATTCAGACCCTGCCCTTACGCCATTATCCTGGCGCCTTCCGCATCGATTCCGGTAATCAATTGGTGGGACTCCAGTCCCTTCCCTCGAAATGCCTCTGTCATCGCCTCTCCAATCGCCCTGGCCTTCTCCTGGTCCTCGGTGATGGAAAAGAGGGTGGGACCAGCGCCGGAGAGGGAACAGCCCTTGGCACCCGCATTGAGGGCCGCGGCCTTGACCTCGTAAAATCCCGGGATCAACTTAGCCCTCTTCGGTTCGATCACGCAGTCATCGATGGATCGTGCCAAAAGATCCAGGTCCTGCCGATAAAAGGCAGCTACGATGGCACAGCTATTGGCCATATTAGAGACGAAACCCGTGAGGGGGACCTTCTGGGGGAGGATGGCGCGCGCCCTCCTGGTGAGCACCTTTAGACAAGGACGCACCAGAACGATGACTGCCCGGGGAATGGTCCCCAAGGAGATGACCTCCAAGGGGTCGTTGCACCGGGTCAAGGTAGCCCCTCCCAATAAGGAAGTTGCGGTATTGTCCGCAAAAAAACCCCCGCTCACCCTGGCCTCGGCGACGGTGGCGACCTGGATCAAGTCCAAGATGCTCAGCTGGGAGCCAAAGAGATGGTTGACAGCGAAGGCGGAAGCCACTGCACTGGCAGCGCTGCTTCCCATACCGGAGCCCGGCGGGATTTGTTTATGCAGGAAGAGTTCCACTCCCTCATTTCGAATCCCCAGCAAATCCATCGCCTCCAAGGCTGAAATGCCGGCGGTGTTCTTCTGCACGTCCCGGCTCAGGCGGTTGGTGGAGCCGGTAATCTTCGTGATGGTCACCCCGCGCTCCCTTTTCCTCCTCGCCTCAACGATATCCCCTACCCCTTGCAGGGCAAGGCCCAGCACATCAAAGCCTGGTCCCAAGTTCCCGATGCTGCCCGGTGCAAACGCCCTCACCATCTCCACCAAGGATATCCTTCCCATGGCCCATGTCGGACCAAGTCTGTGCCATTTAATTAAATAGAAACCTTTTACCCAACTCCACCCAGAAAGTCAACTACCACTCTAAGAGGAAATGATCCTCCCTGGCCAGGTCTTCCCCTCTGCTGGCCGGCATCCTCCCCCATAACGGACCTGCTCGCTTCATCTCGCCCCCAGAACAGCACACCCCACTAAGGCCGATCCTGCCCAGCTTGGCTCTTCCATAGTTGATGGTGCTGGACAAAGACGGATTCGAGGGAGGAACAAAGGTGATTGAATAACCCTTGAATCCTGCAATATTGCTCATGGAGGGAAGGGTCAGGCTCGCAGCGGTCCTCTGTCTTCTCTCTGACCATCCCGGCCACAGCCCCCGAGAGGTCTTTATAACAATCGAGCCCTATGGCCGCCATGATGGCTGCACCCAGCGCTGAGGCCTCCTCCACGGCCGTTTTAAGCACCGGACGACCCAGGATGTGGGCGATGATTTGTCTCCAGGCCGGCGACCGAGACCCGCCTCCGCCTAATACGATTTCCTCCACCGGAATCCCCAGGGAGCGCATTCGATCTCCCACATTCTTATAGATCAGGCCCACCGCCTCCATGATCGCACGGATCACATGCGAGGGGGTGTGGGGGTAGTCGAGGCCAAAGATGACCCCGGAGGCACCCGGCCCTTTCAGGACGGTGGAGCTGGCCAGGGTGAAATAAGGGAGGAAGAGCAGACCTTCGCAGCCCGGGGGGGATTGCTCGGCCATCTCCGTCAGCGGATCATTACTTTCCGCGTCCCGCCGGGCCCCCTTCCTTCCTGCCATCTGGCAGAAGCCGTCACTCCACCATTTGAGCACCCTTCCTGCATCTGCGGTGATGCCGGTCTGCACAAATCCATAGGGCAGCAGGCACTTGCAGTCTAAGGTCTTGGTCGGGTCCAGGACATAGCGGGGGGTGAAGGCCCGCATGGCGGCCCCAGTTCCGATGTTGGCGCCGATCCTGCCGGGAGAGACGGCCCCCAAGCCGACTTGACTCATGCATCCATCATCACCCCCGATGACCACCGCAGTTCCTTCCGCCAGTCCCAGGGGCGAGGCCACGCTCCCTGAGAGCCTCCCGACGATCTCGGTATCATCAACTAGGGTGGCCATCTGGCTCCTCCGGATCCCCCCCAGTGACAGAAGCTCCTCGTCCCAGTCCAGCTTCTCCAGCGAGAAGAGCATCGAGGTCTGACCCAAGGATTTGTCGATCACAAAACTCCCTAGAAGCCGATGGAGCAAATAATCCTTCTGTGAGACCATCACCTTTCGGGCCTTGCCCAGCACCTCCGGCCGATGTTTGGCAAACCACATCAGCTTGGGAAGGGTATCCCCTGACGCGGGGACACCAGTGCGGGCATACAGGTCCAATCCCGACTCTCGATAGAGCTCATTGGCCCGTTCGTCCCTCCAGGTCATCAGAGGGGTGAGTGGGCGATCCTTCTCGTCTAACAAGAGCAAGCAGCCCTTGGTGGCACTGAATCCAATCGCCCGGATATCTCGCGCCGAGGGGGCCGAGGAAGCGCATTGGCGGATTACGGCCTGGGTGCAGGCCCAAATCTCCTCGGGATCCATCTCGCTATGACCGACCCTGGGGGAGTAATTGGGGATGGGTTGATTGGATTGGCTCACCATCCTGCCCTCCAGGTCGAAGAGGGCCGCCTTGATGTTGGTGGTCCCGGTGTCTACTCCCATGAGATAGGTCCTGCGGGCCGCGATTCCCATCTCTTAAGTTCTCATCCTCTCCCATGCCTCGGGATTGACCAGAAACTTCGGCCTCCGGCCCTCCAGGGCATCCAGGACATTCTGCGCGGCGACCTGGCCCATCTGGGCCAGGGCCTCGTGGGTGTGCGCCCCCATGTGCATGGTGGTCACCAAGCCCTCCAGGGCGAGAAGGGGGCTGTCCACCGGCGGCTCCGCTGAATAAACGTCCGTAGCCGCCCCGGCGATCCATCCTTCTTCCAGTGCCCTCTTAAGGGCCGCCTCATCCACTACCCTCCCCCGGGAGACATTAATCAGGTGGGCCGTCTTTTTCATCTTCCGAAGGCGGGGCTCGTCGATGAGATTCTCTGTCTGGGGCGTCAGCGGGCAATTGAGGGTGATGAAGTCAGATCGTCCAAGGAGCTCCTCCAAAGAGAGGGGCTCGATCCCCTCCCTCTTCAAAAAATCCTGTTCCGGGAAGATGTCAAAGGCAAGCACCCGCATGTCCAGGGCTTTCGCCTTCCGGGCCAACGATTGTCCAATCCTCCCCAACCCCACGATCCCCAATACCTTGCCTGCCAACTCGCTCCCCAGGCACTGACCCCATTGGCCAGACTTGACCTGCCGGTCCGCAAAGGGGATATGCCGGGCGGAGGCCAGCATTAACCCTAGGGCCAACTCTGCTACCGCATTGGTATTTGCCCCCGGGGCGTTGCAGACCAAAACTCCCCGCTCAGAGGCCGTCTTCAAGTCGATGTTGTCCACCCCCACCCCATGGACCGAGATCGCCCGAAGCTCGGATCCGGCCCCGATGGCCGAGGCGGTAACTTTCTCGCCCCCCACAATCAGCCCTGAGACCCCCTGGATCAGGACCTTATATTCTTCTTCCGTCGGCGGCCGGCCGTGGGGATTCCAGACCAGCTCATAGGCAGACGGGGAGAACATCCCCAATGGCTCCTTCGCATGCTTGCCAAAGGTCCTGGCAGTGATCAGTATCTTCTTCTTCAAGAGTCCCTCCTCCTCATTCCCCCAACTCGTCCTCCCTGATTCCCTTGAGCGCCTTCCAGTCTGCCAGCGAATGCTCATAGAGATCAGCAAAGAGCCCGTACCCTCTCCGGTAGCGCTGATGGGAGTCCCCATCGGGGTGAAGCACTTTTTCTATCGCTACCCGTTCCGTAACCTTACAGAGATCGGAAACGATCCCCATTCCCAGTGCCGCCATGGCGGAAGCCCCCAAGGCAGAGGCCTCTCCCACAGCAGGAACCAAGGCCCTCCGACCAAGAATGTCACACATCATCTGACCCCAGAGAGGAGAGCGGGTAAACCCCCCGGTAAAACGGATCTCCTTGACTCCCCCACTGATCTCTTCCATGGCCTGAAAGACCCTGAACATCTGGTATCCCAACCCTTCCATCACCGCCCGCGAGAAATGTGCCCGCTGGTGATGGGAACCGATCCCGAAAAAAGCCCCTCGCGCCTCGGTCCGCCAGTTTGGCGACCTTTCCCCGGTAAGATATGGCAAGAAAATGAGGCCTTCGCAGCCCCGAGGAACCGACGCGGCCCATTCATCCAGCAGCGCGAAACGATCTTTCCCCCGCTTACCCCCTGGAGGGGATTTTCCCCAAAAGCTCTCCCAGAACCACTGCAGGACCATGCCTCCGTTGTTGACTCCCCCCAAGATCCAGAGGTCCTCTTTGAGCAAATAGCACCAGGTCCGCTGGGCAGGACAAAGCCTTGGCCGGTCCAGGATCATGCGCAGGATCCCCCCGCTTCCGATGCTCAGGTTCAGCTGCCCTGGTTCAATCACGCCGGCCCCGATATTAGAAAGGGGCCCATCCCCACCTCCCGCATAAACCGGAGTCCCCTCCAGGAGTCCGGTTCTCCTGGCTACCTCTCCTCGAATCCTTCCCAGACAAGATTGGGGAGGAACGGCCTGGGGAAGGTAGCTGCCGGGCAAATCCAGGAGGCTCAAGACATCCTGATCCCATCGCTGCTGGTGGATGTTGAAAAGGCCACTGGCCGAGGCAACGATGTAGTCGGTGATGAAGTCCCCTCCAGTCAGATAATGGGCCACATAGTCCTTGATGGAGATTAACTTGTGGACCCGGGCGTAAAGGGAGGGAAGCTCCTCCTTGAACCAGAGAATCTTCGCCAAGAGGTACATGGCGTTATTGCGGCACCCGGTCTTTCGATAGAGGTCACCTTCCCGGAAGGCCTCCTCCAGCCGGGAGGACTGTGCTTCTGCCCGATTGTCGGACCACTGAATGGGGGGATGTAGCGGTTGGCCCCGGGCATCGACCGCCAGCAGGCTGTAAAGGACCCCGCTCAATCCTATGCCCAGGATTTCTCGGGGGGATATTTCGGTCTTTCGCAGACAGGCCCGAATAGCACGGAGCACACCTGTCAGGACCTGATCGGCGTCCTGTTCCGCCCACTGAGGATGGGGGACCTGGAGCGAAAGACTGACCGCCTCCTTTCCTCTTACCGCAAAGCCGAGGTCGAAGATCACCGCCCGACAGGCACTGGTCCCAATGTCGATTCCCAAAAGGTAGCTGATTGCCCCCGCCCTCCTATTACTCCCGCAGCCCCCACCAGCATCGGCGGTAATCTACAACATTCCCTCCTCCTGCAAGCGGGCCTTCATCTTTTGAGACACCTCAGGGGTCAGGGGAAGAATTGGTGCCCGGGGGATTCCCGCATCGATGCCGCGCATTTGAAGAATGGCGTGGATTCCAGAGATGGCAATCGGGGCCAGATGCATGATCTCTCGCACCACCAGGGTCTTCTGTTGCAACACCGCAGCCGCCTCAAGGTCTTTAGACCTGCAGGCCCTATAGAGGTCCACCACCAGCTCCGGCAGGGCATTTGCCAAGCCCGCGACGCACGCGGAGCCTCCCACCACCAATGCCGGAAGCGCCAGGGCCTCAGTGCCAATGATGAAGGTGAAGTCCGGCTTCTTGACCATGCGCAGATAGGCATAGTAAACCAGGATGTCGAAACTGCTATCCTTGATCCCGGCCAGCCCCTGCTCGGCCAGCTTCGCCAAGAGCCCGGGGGAGATGCTATTCCGCGACAGCTTCGGGTTATTATAGGCGAAGACTGGGATGGAGACCGCACCCATCAGCTGCTGGAAGTGGTACTCGATGGCCCGGTCGTTATGCTCATAATAGAAGGGGGCGATGGAGGCAACGGCATCGGCCCCGATCTTCTCCGCATGGCGCGCCAAGGCGACAGTGCTCTTGGTATCCACACAGCCCACATGCATGATCACCGGGATGCGGTGGGCGACCTGTTCCACGATGATCTCGGCAGCCCTTTGTCTTTCAGAGAAGCTCATGCCCGGGCCAGTGCCATAAGTGCCTACAGGGTAAAGGGCCTGCACCCTCTCCGCCAAAAAATCGATCAGCCGGCGAAGGCCTTTTTCATAGAGGTTCCCCTCGTCATCGAACGGGGTAATCATGGGAGGGATGACCCCCTCCACCTGGAACTTCGGCATCCTAAACTCCTTTCGCCTTGTGATATGTTTGCTATGCCCGCCCTAAAGCCCCATGATGAGCCTGGCAAAGGAAAAATAGGCGTAAACCAGTACCGCTGCGACGATCCCTAGGGTGACGATGATCCCTGGGCGGAAGACCTTCCGCACCTCGGGGGAGACGAGTTTGGGGAGGACATAGTAAAGCCCCAGGAGCACAAAGATCCCTTGGATGGGGATCAAGAAAGCCCCCTCGATCGTAGCCGCAATCTGCACCAAGAAAACCGGCCGCCAGTGGAAGGTGTAGACCAGGATCATGTTGGTAAAGGCGAAGAAGATGATCCAGGCCCGGTACTGCTTGTGCCAGGGTACCTTCTCCAGCTTGGGGAAGAGCACCCGAGCACAGTCGCAGAGCAAGCGGGGCCAGCCGGTAAAGGCGGCGATCTCCGTGCTGAACAAGGCGGCAAAGGCCCCCAAGAGAAAGAGGTAGTGCCCTGCCTTTCCAAACATGGAACTGAAAATCTCTGCGCAGTTTAAGGCCACTGCGGCCCCGGCCGGGAGGATCTCCTTGGGGTGGAGCACCCCGGCCCCCGAGGCGACAAAGCCGATGATTACCACCACCCCGATGAGGCTGGCCATCAGGGTATCGGCCCTCACCATGCGGAGCCAACCCTTCACCTTCTGGGCATCCTTCACCGACATCTGCTTCAAAAGGGACTCCGGGGCACTTTTCCCCTGTTGGCCCAAACGGGCCATCCCATATCCGGCCCCCAAGGTCCAGTAGGTATACCAGCACTGACTCGCGAAGCCTCCTCCAGCCCAGCCCAGGATTGGGATCATCTCGCGGAGGGAATTGGTCACCTTGTATTTCTCCATTGCCCAAGTCGGGACCTCAGGGATCTTCATCACGAAGATGCCGCTGATCAATGAGCCGAAGCCGGGAATGAGCCGGTAGCCGGTGTATAGGACCCCCAACACCATCATGGCCACCAGGACCGTCATGATCACCTTGAGTCGATCCACGGATCCGGACCAGATGAGGTAGATGATGACCGCGGAAAGGATCCACCCCCAGAGTATTGGTGGGATGAAAGGTACTAAGGCGTTGGCAAAGGCCGTTCCCGCGGTGATCAGGGCCCCGATGGAGATGGCACCGGCCAGGAGTTCCACGATGCCCACCACCCATACCCCCCATTTTCCGGGAGGGATGCGGCCGATCATGTCGATCATCCCTTCCCCGGTAAAGGTGGTGTAGCACGCCCCTCCATAGCCGATGAAGGCCTTCAAAACAATGGCCCATACGGCAAGCCAAACGATGCTAAAGCCGAACAGGGCACCCAGGCGGGTGGAGAGGATAACCTCTCCTGAGCCAATGTATTCGGCTGCCCAGATGTAAGCCGGACCCAGCATCCCCAAAATCGTCAACCATCGCCGGGGGGCCTCCTGGATCTCCTTCATTTTTGATTCCTTCCCCTTCTCTTCCACGGCTTACTCTCCTCCTTTCTTCATGGCCTGTCCGCGACTCTCACTCGATTAAACCGCCTCCCTCTTGAGACCAAAACGCAAAAAAATAGGCGATCATCGCCTCTCTCCAAAGGCCCTGGCCCCTCCAAGGTTCTTCTATTATCTCATTTGACAGGAAAAATCAAGCGGAACAACTCCCAATTCTCGCTAAAAGCCCGGGGCCAGAAGGTCGCCGCGAACTATTCCCCTTCTGAGACGCAAACCGGCATAGAGGCGCCCAGCACAAAAGTGCTTGACACGAGAGTCCTTTCTCTATAAATTCTCAACGGTTATGATTTTTTGAGATGCAGCGATTTTCTCCTCGGGTCATATTTTTCTCGATGCGGACCCATCCCGGGCTTGAGATCTCACCAAAAGCCAAATCCCCAGACGGGGCCAAAGTAAAGGGCAACCCGGCCTTGGCCTCCGGGGGAGGCTTTTAGGAAGGAGGGGGAGATGAACTTCACCATCGGCTGGGTGTTGGGAATCATCGCCATCCTGCTGGCAATCATTGCCCTGATCGCATGGGCCAATGATGCCCGCTCCCGACGCCAGAAGGCTTCAGCGGAAAAAGGCTAAAGACAAAAAACTCCGCATCCTGCAACCGATCGCGATCGCTCTGGCCCCACACCCCGGCCATAGCAAGATGGACAAGGCAAGCCCGGGCTCATGCTTTGCCGTCCCCGTTCCAGGGAAGTGGTCTGGGCAACGAATGCCGGGGCAAGGGACGGTGGGGTGTGCCCCTTTTTGGCCCCAGCCCTGGGGGGTTCTGCGCTTCGCCTTGAATTGTGCCGGAGTGGGAAAGTTCAGGATTCTCTCCCTATCCCACGAAAGGAAGATGCCTTATGCCCGAGCTGCGAAAAGATCTGGTTACCCGTGAATGGGTCATTCTGGCAAAGGAGCGGGCAAAACGCCCATCTGATTTCTTGGCCGGGGAAAACCTACCCCCCTCTGGGCCCGAACGCGACCCCCAATGTCCATTCTGCGAAGGGAACGAAGGCCTGACTCCTCCGGAAATCCTCGCCTATCGTCCGCGCCACCTGCCCCCCAATAGCCCGGGATGGCGGGTTCGAGTGACGCCCAATAAATTCGCCGCCCTGCAGAGCGAAGGGGAGCCCGACCGGCAGGAGGTTGGCATCTACGATGTGATGGAGGGGATTGGTGCCCATGAAGTGGTGGTGGAGAGTCCGCAGCACAACCGATCATTAGGACAGATGGAGGAGAGTCAGGTGGAGAGGGTCATCTGGGCCTATATCGATCGTTTCAATGTCCTGCGCGAGGACCCCCGCCTCCGCTATATCTTGATCTTCCGGAACCATGGCAAGATTGCAGGCTCCTCTCTGACGCACCCCCATTCCCAGATCGTGGCGACTCCGGTCATCCCGCAGAAGGTTTGGGCCAAGATCAAAGGGGTGGAGCAATACAGAGAGTACCGGGAGAAATGCCCTTACTGCGACATCCTGGAATATGAGATTCGCGCCCAGGAAAGGATCATCTGCGAAAACGATAGCTTCGTCGCCCTCACGCCTTATGCCTCCCGTTCACCCTTCGAATCGAGGATTATGCCCCGGAGTCATCAAGCCTGTTTTGCGAATATGAGCCGCATTGAAGTGCGGGAATTCGCCCAGATCCTGAGGGAGCTGCTGGGACGCCTTGGCTCCTGCCTCCAGGATCCCCCTTACAACTTCACCCTTCTCAATATCCCCTGCACGCCGGATAAGATCTATGACTTCCACTGGAACTTGGAGATTATCCCCCGCTTGACCACTCCCGCGGGCTTCGAGATGGGAACCAGTATCTACATCAATGTGACCTCGCCGGAAGAGGCGGCACGATTTCTCCGCGAGGCCTCCTGCCCCATCTCCTCTTAAGTGGGCCCCTGCCTATGGACCTTCTTATTTCTTCCAGAGATACTCGATAATATTGATGCCCAGTTCTCGGGGAAAGACGGACCGCACGATCTGCCTTCTCTCGGCCTCCGAGGCAAGGGCGATTATCTCCCCCTCCACTCTATTGCCCTTTGCATCGCGGAGAAGCTCCACCCGGGGAAGGTGAAGGAATTCGGGATGGGGGCTAACCTCCACCACGATGCCCACCTCGCCCGAATCAAAAAGGAGCAGCGTCCCCCGGGGATAGATCCCGATGGTGTTCACAAAGACCTTGAGCAAGAGGGGATCGTAACCCTTCCCTCCTTCATCCATCATGATCGCCAACGCCTGATCCGGGAGAAACGGGTTGGGACGATATACCCGGGCCGTGGTCATGGCATCGAAGGAATCGGCGATCCGAATGATGCGCGAGAAGAGGGTCAACTTCCTCTTCTTGGATAGTGGTGGATAACCGGAAAGGTCATAATTGAGGTGGTGCTCAAAGGAGGCAATCATCGATTGCAGGACCAGGTCATTCAGCCCCTTGAGCCGCATCAGGGGAAGGACGCCATAATACGGGTGGAGGGCTACAATCTTGAACTCGTCCTTTTCCAAAGCGGTGGGCTTATTGATCAATTCCTCCGGAATCCGAACCTTTCCGATATCATGGAAGAAGGCCGCCATCCCCAATTTGAACAGTTGCGACTTCGTATATCCGAGGCGCGATCCCAGGGCAGTGGAGAGGATGCTGACATTGACCGAGTGGTTGGCCGTGTAATCATCATAATTCTTAATGGAGGTGAGGCCCAGGATGAACAAATCCTCGGACAAGATGAGGTCCACTAGGGATTGCACCACTCTCTTGCTCCCCTTCATGTCAATT
Source organism: bacterium (assembly GCA_043800755.1). Lineage (GTDB taxonomy): Bacteria > Methylomirabilota > Methylomirabilia > CAVQYV01 > CAVQYV01 > JAZDMQ01. The sequence goes on from JAZDMQ010000017.1 coordinate 74,222, forward strand.
CGGTCCGAGGTGGCCGCCTGATCCAATACGCTCCGGATATTGGTGATGCCCTTGAGGAAGGTGACCTTCGCCAGTTCCCGGCCTTTGGAATCAGATCCCCCGGCTGAATAACGGGGAGCAATCAACCCATCCACGGCAATGCGGGCAATCCCATTCTGGATGAGCCGTTCCTGTAAGATTTGAGAGGGATTTTCCGCCTGGGTCTCCAGACCCAGCAGCAGGGAGATGAACTGCTGGAGATCTTCCGCCTCCACCGCCTCCCGGAAAATCACCGAACCGATCTTGCGCCCCTTGAGTTCCTCCACTAGCCTGCTGTAGCTCAGGTATCCTTCGATGTCAAACCTGAGGCGTTGGTCATTGACAAAGAGATAGGAATCGACCAGACGCAGTGAGACCTCTCCTTCCAGGGGAAGCAAGGAATTAAGGACCTCGGCCAATTTGTGCAGGGGGCGAAGGAAGGCCTCATTGGCCAATCCATACATCTTGGCGCTCTTGAAGGAGACATAGAGGAGGCTCACTAGGCTCTTCATCTCCCGGGCAATGCGCTCATCGATCACCTCGGTGAGCTTCACCCGGGAGTCCGCTCGGTGATCCCTCACGCCGAATCCTCCCATGTACTTTGCGCCGAGAGCCGAGAAACCCGCGACAGGGCTGCCCGACATACCTGGCTGATCGCCTTGTCGGCTCCTCTCGCTCCTTCCCGCAACATCCCTTTGGCCGCGGGGGTTCCAATTAAGGCCATGGCGATGGCCGCTCCCTCCCTCATCTCCTCTATCCTTCCCCGGTGGAACACGCTCTTTTTGAACAGGATCTCTCTCAGCAAGGGGAGGACCTGATCGGAGCCCAACTGACCGACTGCCTCCAAAATCTCCCTCTTTTCCTCCTGGCTCCGGTTTCGGAAATCCCTGTCCTCTACCATCTTCAAGAGAGGAGAAAGGGCCCTTTTTTCTCCCAGGCTCGCCAGGGCCCGCGCCGCTGCAACCTGCAGGGGGGCTGGGGAAGACTGGAGGCAAACGAGGAGATAGTCGCGTGAAGCGAGGTCTCCAATGGCCCCCAGGGCACGAATGGCCTCCTTCCAGACCCGAGACTCCCCGTCCTTCACTAGCTCCTTCAGATACCTCACCCCCTGGGGATCCCGCATCAAACCCAAGATGTAGGCCACATTCCGGGCCACAAACCAGCGCGAATCTTTGACCGCCGGTCCGAGAAGCTCGACATGACCTTGCGCCAATTGGGCGATGGAATCACAGAGAATGCGCCGTGCCTTCATCTGTTCAAGCTCCCCCAGAACCTCGCACAGGGGGAGAATTGCCTGGTGGTCAAGGAGCGAGACATAGGACTGAAAAGAGCGAAGTCCCCCCTCATCCGCACGGTTTAAGACCTTGGGTAGCCTCCTCAATCTCTCTGAACTCCCCATGCGCTTGACCGCTTCCCGGATCAGGCCTCGGCGCTCTTCAGACAGATTCAAGGGGAGGTCCATCAGTTGCCGCAGGTCCCTCAAAATCTGGTATGCCTTGAGGAAATTTCCTTGTAGGCAATAGGACTCGGCGATCCGCTCCACGATGGCCAAGATCTCCTTTGATCCCTCAATATCTTCCTTGGCCGATAGTATCTCCAACAACAGGGCTATGAACTCCTCGCCCAGATCCTTGTCCTTTTCCATCCCCATCTCCGACTTGACCCTTTCCACCTCTTCCTCCGCGAGAGAGAAGATGGGAATCCTTCCTGCCGGGGCCGGAGGAATCAAGTCGGTGTAAGTCGGGAGGGAGTCGGCCGCGCCGGCCTGGGCCCCGGGGGATTGGGTATTCAAGGGGGCCTCCAGCTCAGCCTTTCCATGATCCAACAAACCTTGGGAGAGCGAGGAAAAGTCAATTTCCTTCTCCTCCTCCGCCATCACATCCACCACCATATAATCGATGTTAGGGAAATCCTTCTCCCAGAAAAGAGTAGCCAGATCATCATCTGCATCCGGCTCATAAATGCTGGATTTGAGGACTTCCAAGAAGGTCTGGATCTCTGAAGGCTCAACCCCTTCGAAGAATCGGAGCCGGCGCAGGCCATCCTTATGCAGGTGAAAGGCCAAACTCTCCCCAGGGTCTCGATTTTCGTAGACGGTTTGCCCCTCGTAGTCGATCCGGAATTGCCCAATATTCCAGGTCATCACCGGCTGGGCCGTCAGGAAAGAGGCGAGGCTGTTGGCCAAATCCTGGAAGAGCTTCTGATAGGCGGGATTATCCGGATGGTAAACCCGGCTGGCCTTTAGGGCCTTGCTCAGGGAGAGCAGGACATCTCGTGCTGCCTTAAGCTCCAGGGCATCAGGCCCTGGAGCCCCTCCCTGGCTCATAGCCCCCTTTTCCTGCTGCGGCAGATGCGAGAGTCCGCTGTCCGGGGGGTTCGATGTGGCGTCGTTTGGGTTCATCCGCAATAGCCATCCTGACCCGGGGTCTGATTTGTTACTCAGGACCCATTATAATAGATGGTCAAGGAAGACCTGTCAAACTAAAAGGACATTATCCTCCCCCTGGGAGGGTAATGGGCTGTAACATCCGCCCAGGCCTTGCCAAGCCTTGGTTCCTGCCTTTTCAGATCCTGAGGCTTTGAACCCGATCCTTGCTCAGGCGAGGGGGCCGAATCCTGCCCTCATGGGCCCCTTCCACCCATATCTCCGGGATCTCGCCCGTGGCTGGAACATCAGCGAAAGCCGCGCAGATCCCCGCGGCCTGAAGCAAGGCCTCCTCCGGCGCCCCACCGCACACCAGGGCGACTGGCCCGGGGACATGCTCGGCCGAAAGCAGGATATCTCCTTTCCTCGCCATTCCCTTGATCTGGTGATTCTCCTCCCTATCCCTTCCCAAAATGACTTTGATGCCCCCTATGCGGAAGTGGCGACCTACCCTCAGGAGCTTCAGGTCCCGGAGATCGAAATCCCCCCTCCCCAACAACTCTCTCAATTTCATGGAGTACCCTCGATCGGTGAGGAGACAGCCACCGGCGGGCGTGCCGAATGCTGTCAGGCCATAGCCCTCGGCCAGGGCGAGCTGCCTCTTCCGGGACCGACCTTGAAGGTCGAGCAGCCCTTCCCGGTCGACCATCCCCTCCCTCTCTGCCCTGGTTTCAGGCAGAAGCCTGGCGCTCAAAGGACGGAGGAGGAGGTCTGCATAACCAGATAACTTCGCCACCAACGACAGGGATTGCCGGTTTTGCGACATGGGCCGTTCATTAAGGACCTCCCCGGTGAAAACAAAATCATAGCCTTCCGCTTCCATCATCTCCCCCGCCTTGCGAACCATCAGGGCATGACAATCGATGCAAGGATTCATGGCGGCGCCATATCCGTGGGGGGGATACATCACGATCTTAAGGTGCTCCTCGGTGATGTCCAGGACTACCAAAGAAATTCCCAGCTGACCCGCTGACTGCCTGGCTTCCGCCGGTCCAAAGAAGGGCGTTTCAAAGGAAAGCCCGAGGAGCTCGATCTTTTGATCCAGCAAGATCCTGGCTGCCAGGATGCTGTCCAATCCACCCGAGATCAGGCCAATCGCCTTCGGCATAGTGTAGTCATCTCCTCCAGGAAGGGGCTTTTGGAGGGCTTCCCTAACTCCCCGCCCCTCCGTCCTGTTAATCATACCATAGAACGAGAAGGAATGCCGATGGATTTTGCTGGCCGCCGCTCTGGTGGACCTTGCCATCCGCCCCTCCAACCCCGCACCAGATAAGGGTCTGCAAAAACATTCGTTTTTTCCTTGACAAACCAACCCCAGATGTGGCAAAAACCGATCTCGTTTGCTCAAGAAAAGGAGGCCCCATGTTTGCCTGGCTCTTCCATCGCATCAGTGGTCTGTTCCTAATCTTCCTCTTTGGCATTAAGATCTTCAGCGGGTTTTTCCTCTTTACCAAAGACAAGAAGCCTGATTGGGCCCTCCTTCTTCACCGACAGCCGATCGTGGATCTCCTGATCCTGATCCTCTTCAGTTTCCATGTCTTCTATGGGATCAAGACCATCCTCTATGATCTGGGAATCCGCCGGGAGAAAATCCTGTTCTGGGCCTCTACCCTCTTGGGAGGTATAGTCTCCATCCTCCTGATCGCAACCTACTTTAAGGTCACCTAATCCATGACTGAGATCTTTCGTCACCAGGTAATCATTGTAGGAGGAGGTTTGGCCGGGCTGCGTGCCGCAGTGGGCCTGGCTGACTCTTGCGATGTGGCGGTGGTGTCGCGGGTTCACCCCCTCCGATCCCACTCGGTAGCGGCCCAAGGCGGGATCAACGCCGCCCTGGCAAACCATCCGGACGGGCGAGACGACAGTCTGGACCGCCATGCCTTCGACACCATAAAGGGGAGCGATTACCAGGCCGATCAGCCGGCCGTGGAGCTGATGTGCCAGGAGGCCGGCCCTGTCGTTTATGAGATGGAACACTGGGGGGTTCCCTTCTCTCGCTTCCCTGACGGAAGGATTGCCCAACGCCCCTTTGGCGGCGGGGCCTTCCCCCGGACCTGCTACGCTGCAGATCGGACCGGCCATGTCCTCCTTCATACCCTCTACGAGCAGGCCGTCAGAAAGAGAGTGAAGATCTACGACGATTGCCATGTGCTGCGCTTGGTGGCCTCTGATGGACGCGTATCCGGGTTGGGTGCCCTGCACATGCCGACGGGAAAGCTGGTCGGGTTTTCCGCCAAGGCGGTTATTATGGCCACTGGAGGCTATGGGAGGGTTTATCTCCGGTCGACCAATGCCCTGATCAACACCGGTGCGGGCATCGCCCTGGCCTATCGGGCCGGGGTCCCAATCAAGGACCTGGAATTCGTTCAGTTCCATCCCACTTCCCTTTACGGGACCAATATCCTCATGACCGAGGGGGCCCGGGGGGAAGGCGGGTACCTAATCAACAGAGCCGGGGAACGGTTCATGGAGCGCTACGCACCGGGCGCCATGGAATTGGCCCCCCGGGACATTGTGGCACGCTCCATCCAGACAGAAATCAACGAGGGACGGGGATTCCAGGACGAGTATGTGTTGCTCGATCTGCGACATCTGGGCGCGGAAAAGATCAAGAGCCGCCTTCCCGGAATCCGGGAGATCTGCATTGATTTCTCCGGGGTGGACCCCATCGAGGCCCCGATCCCCATTCAGCCCGCGCAACACTATTCCATGGGGGGAATTGATGTGGATCAGGATTGCCGCTCTCCGGTGCCGGGCCTCTATGCGGCCGGGGAGTGCGCCTGCATCTCGGTTCACGGGGCAAATCGCCTGGGCGGAAATTCCCTGCTGGAGACAATTGTCTTCGGAAAGGTGGCCTCAGAGAAGCTGCCCCCGGATCTGGAGACGTTGCCAACAGCAGAGCCGGAGGCGGTCGAAGCCGCAGTGAAGGAGATAGAACAGGATCTTGCGTGCCTCTCTGATTCCCGGAGGGACGGAATTCCCTATACCACCATCCGCGACCGGCTGCGGGAGGTCATGTCGGAAAAGGCTGGCCTTTTCCGCACCCGTGAGGGCCTGGAGCAAGCAGTGGCCATCCTGAAAGGATTGAAGGAGGGGGTCAAGAGGGTGGTCGTGCCGGGGGGCGCCCCGAACCGGCGATTCCACCAGGGCCTGATCAATGCCTTTGAGGTGGGATTGATGGTCGATCTCGGGGAGATCATTGTCGCGGGAGCGCTAAGGCGCGAAGAGAGCAGAGGTTCTCACTTCCGGACGGACTTCCCCCACCGGGACGATGCTCGCTGGCTCCATCACACCATGGCCAGCTGGACGCCGGACGGGCCTTCCTTTTCTACCAAGCCAGTGGTAATTACCAAGTACCAGCCCCAGGCGAGGACCTACTGATGGGGAGCCAAGAATACACCTTCCTGGTCTTTCGCTTCGATCCGGAAAGAGATAGGGAGCCTCGATTCGATTCCTATACCCTGCAACTGGACGAATGGCAGAGCGTCCTCGGAGCCTTGATGGAAATACAGGATCGCCTGGATCCCTCCCTCTCTTTCCGTTACTCCTGTCGGGGGGCGGTGTGCGGCTCCTGCAGCCTATCCATTAACGGCTCCTTAGCCCTGGCATGCAAGACCCTCCTCTTTCGCCTCCCCGGGGGAACGATCACGGTGGAGCCCCTCCCCAACCTGGAGATTCAAAAAGATCTTGCCGTCAACCTGCAGCCTTTCTGGAAGGCCTATCAGGAAATCCAACCCTGGCTTCACACCGCAGGAGTCCTTCCCGAAAAGGAGTACCAGGTGTCGGAAAGGGAGAGGTCCCGAATTGACCAGTTTGTCAACTGCATCCTCTGCGCCTGCTGTTATGGGGCATGCCCGGCGATCGGACGAGACTCGGACTACCTGGGCCCTGCGGCCCTGGCCAAACTCTTCCGCTTCGTGGGAGATGTCCGCGATCGCAGGGAGGAGAGCCTCCTGCGAACGCTGGATGACCAGCACGGGGTCTGGGGCTGTGACACCGTCTTTCGCTGCATTGATGCCTGCCCCAAGGAGGTGCGTCCCACCGATGGCATCGCTGCCCTCCGTCGCAGTTTGATTGCGAGCAGGTTCGGGAGGAGGAGATGAGGCTGAAAGAATCGTATATTTCCCGGCGGGCCTTTCTCTCCCGCCTCCTCGGAGGTTGGCTGGCAGCCCTGGCAGGCCTGGTGGTCTACCCGGTGGCGAAGTACCTGGCCCCGGCAGAGGCCCCCGATCCCCCCTTTATCTTGCTTCCGGCCAGCGACTATCTTTCCATCCCTGCCAACTCCACCAAGACCTTCCCCTGGGGGCACAAGATGGGGATCTTCATGAAGGCCACTGACCAGAGCCTGCGGGCCTTCAAGGGAACCTGCAGCCACCTCGACTGCAATGTCGCCTACAAGCCGGCTGAGCGGCGTTTCTTCTGTCCCTGTCACGACGGCTGGTACGATGAGCAGGGACAAAACATTGCCGGCCCTCCACCCCGGCCCCTGGACCGGCTGGAGGTCCGAGTGCAGGGGGAGAAATTGATCGTCCACCAGCCCGGGGTGACCCTTCCGCCGGAGGTGCTCGCATGACGAGGCTGAGGGCCTGGCTGGGCGCGCGAATCGATCTGGAGAGGATAGAGACCTACATGCGGTCCAAGACCGTGCCCCACCACCGGCACAGTTATCTCTACTACTCCGGGGGGGTGCTCCTCTTCCTCTTGGCCATCCAGGTAATCACCGGCACCCTCTTGCTCGCCCACTATCGCCCAGGCGAGGACAGTGCCTTCGAGAGCATTGTCCATCTCGTGTCCAAGGTCCCCATGGGGGTCTACATCCGCTCGGTCCACTCCTGGGGGGCGAACCTGATGGTCTTCTTCCTGTTCTTCCATCTCTTTTCCATCCTCCTGTATCAGGGGTATCGTCAGCCCCGGGAGCTCACCTGGATCGGGGGATTTCTGCTCCTCATCCTCACCCTGGCCTTCGGTTTTTCCGGCTATCTGCTCCCCTGGAACCAACTGGCCCTGACCGCCACCAAGGTGGGAACCGACGCCCCCCGGGCCCTGGGCCCGCTCGGGTTGTGGTTCAGCCTCCTGTTGCGCGGGGGAGAGGACATCACCGGAGTCACCCTGAGCCGTTTCTTCGCCCTCCATGTGTGGGGACTTCCCCTGCTCTTCTTTCCCCTTCTCGGACTGCATCTCTTCCTCATCCAACTACAGGGGGTGGCGGTCCCGCCCGGAATCGAGAGGAAGGAGGAATACAGCGAATTGCCCTTCTTTCCCAACTTCCTTTATCGGGACCTCTCTCTGTGGTTGGTGGTGTTCGGCCTAGTGGTGAGCCTGGCGGTGCTCTTTCCCTGGCCGGTGGGGGAAAAGGCGGATTTTCTGGCCCCGACCCCTGAACACATCAAACCGGAGTGGTATTTTCTTTTTCTCTTCCAGCCCCTCAAGCTCTTTCCGGGAAATATCCTCGGGGTCTCCGGTGAGACGGTGGCCATGATCCTGATCATTCTGGTCGGGCTGGCCGCCTTCCTTTACCCCCTGATCGATCGCGGGGCTCACCAGGGAAAAACGCCCTTCTGGCTCCGTCTGCTTCCCTATCTGGCCATCATCTATTTTTGTGCAATGACCCTCTGGGGGTTCCTCTCATGAGCGTCTGGGCCTGGTTCCTCTCCCTGATGACACCTGCGGTGACCTTTGCCGCCACCCCAGAGGCGCCCCTTCCTCTTCTCCTCGACCCCCTCCCTGACCGCCTCCTCTTCCTGGTCATCCTCTGGGTGTTCATCATCGCGTTGGTAATCGTTCTCCGCTGGAAGGTCTCCCTGGCCGACGCCCTATTCCGCATGATGCCCCTGAACCAGAGAGGCTCACGGAAGAAGGTTAAGGTCGGGGAGTCGAATCGAGATTCCATCCCCGGGCCACCGGGGAGAGATTGAGCAGCCCCACAGCCCGCGCGGCTCCACTATTCTCCTTCCATCTTCTCCACTCGCCTATCTGCCCAGGGTATCCCAACCCAGCAAGATCCATAGCGAGGGCCTCCGCAAAAAAGAAGCCCCGCTGCCTCCCTTGATAATTCGGGGCAGGGGGCTCAAGAGGGTTGGCTATATCGCTATATCTATCACTCGTGGGAAGGCGAAAGGGGCCTATTACCCTTCGAACCGCTTCAGGATCAATGAGGCATTGGTGCCACCGAAGCCGAAGGAATTGCTCAGGGCATATCGCACCTCAGCCTTTCGTGCTCGATTCGGGACATAATCCAGGTCGCACCCCGGGTCGGGGAACTCATAATTGATGGTGGGGGGGAGGATGCCATCCTTGATGGTCAGGGCCGTGGCTGCTGCCTCAACCGCCCCCGCCGCCCCCAGCAGGTGGCCAATCATGGATTTAATCGAAGAGACGGGCAACCTGTAGGCATGGTCGCCGAAGACGGCCTTGATGGCCTGGGTCTCGGCCAGATCATTATAACCGGTGGAGGTGCCGTGGGCATTAATATAGTCGACCTCCTCCGGCCCCACCCCCGCGTCCTCCAAAGCAGAGCGCATGCAACGCACGGCCCCCTCTCCCCCCGGGGGGGTCGCGGTGATGTGATAAGCATCCCCGGACATCCCATAGCCAGAGACCTCGGCGTAAATGGGGACGCCCCGGGAGAGGGCATGGTTCAGCTCTTCCAGAATCAGGATTCCTGCCCCCTCCCCCATCACGAATCCATCCCGCTGGGCATCGAAGGGCCTGCTTGCCATCGGGGGGTCGTCGTTGCGAGCGGAGAGGGCCCTCATGGCGGAAAATCCGGCGAGCGCCAGCGGGGTGATCGCCGATTCACAACCCCCTGCAATCATGACATCAGCAGCCCCCCGCTGGATGATCTTGAAGGAATCACCAATGGCGTGGGTGCCCGTGGCACAGGCGGTCGCCACACAGGAATTCGGGCCCTTTGCCCCCAGCCGAATGGAGATCTGTCCGGCGGCCAGGTTGGTGATTAAGGAGGGGATGAAGTGGGGACTAATGCGACTAGGGCCGCGACTCATGAGGATCTTGTGTTGCTCCTCGATGGCCCACAGGCCTCCGATTCCGGCTCCTACCAGGACCCCTATGCGATGGCTGTTCTCGGGGGTAACCTGGAGCCTGGCGTCCTCAGCGGACATGAGACCCGCAGCCAAGCCATATTGAATGAATAGGTCCATCTTCTTGAGATCCTTCTTCTCCATGTACTGGAGGGGGTCGAATCCCTTTACCTCAGCTGCGATCCGAACGGGATAGGAAGAGGCGTCGAAGCGGGTGATCGCTCCCACGCCAGAGATCCCTTCGCAAAGCGATTTCCAGAACTCCCGTGGGCCGATTCCCACCGGGGACACCACTCCCACTCCAGTCACCACCACTCGCCTCATTCCCTTCGCGCTCCTTTCCCTTTCTCCTCGCTATCTTTTCTCCATTCGCGATTAGGTATGATCCTTGATGTAATCGATGGCATCCTTGACGGTCGCAATCTTCTCGGCATTCTCGTCAGGGATCTCAATACCAAACTCCTCCTCCAAAGCCATCACCAACTCCACGGTATCCAAGGAATCGGCTCCCAGATCCTCGACGAACTTGGCCTGGGGTGTTACCTCGTCTCCATCCACTCCCAACTGGTCGATTATGATCTGCTTCACCTTCTCCTCTAACTCTGCCATAACCTACACCTCCTTGATTGATAATGATGCCGCCTCGCTCTCACTGCAACAGGAAACTTCCGCCTTCTCCTTGAAGGGACAAGGGCCACCGGATCGGGCACTTCACATGTACATCCCCCCGTTGATGTGGATCACCTGGCCGGTGATGTAGCTCGAGGCGTCCGAGGCGAGAAAACTCACTACCGCGGCCACATCTCGGGGTAATCCAAATCGGCCCAGGGGGATCTGCTGCCGCATCGCATGACGGATCTGCTCCGAAAGCTTGCCGGTCATCTCGGTCTCGATGAATCCAGGGGCTACGGCATTCACCGTAATTCCCCGAGACGCAACCTCTCGCGCTGTCGCCTTGGTTAGGCCAATCAAACCGGCCTTGGAAGCCACATAGTTTGCCTGGCCGACATTGCCCATCGCCCCCACCACCGAGGCCATATTGATGATGCGACCGGAACGCTGCTTCATCATGGGCCGCAGCACCTCACGGGTGCAATAGAAGGCCCCCCTCAAATTCACATTCAGGACCCGATCCCAATCCTCGTCCTTCATGCGAAGCACGAGTGAATCCCTCGCAATGCCTGCATTGTTGACCAGGATATCGACCTGACCCCATGCCCCCAACACCTCTTTGACCATTCCCTCGACCTCTGAGGACGAAGCAACATCAGCCCGGAGGGCAAGGGTCTTCCCCCCCTGGCCCGACATCTCCTGGGCTGCACCCTGGACGCCTGGCCCGCTGATATCGCATAGCGCCAGATCCGCCCCTGCAGCCGCCAGCGATTCGCAGATCGCCTTTCCAATTCCCTGGGCCGCGCCGGTTACAATCGCCACTCTTCCCTTCAAGCTCATCTCTGCCTTCCCCCGAGGGCCTCTATGGTCGACCTCAGGCTCTGCTCATCCTCCACATTCCGGAGGGTAGCTTCCTTCGCTATCCTCTTGATCAGGCCCGAGAGGACCGTTCCTGGGCCGACTTCCACAAAGGTATCGACACCTTGGTCTTGAAGGGTCCCTATCGAATCCTCCCAGAGCACCGGGGAGCTTGCCTGGCGCAGCAAGGCAGAGCGAATGGTAGCCGTCGAGGAGGTCAACTGGGCATCCACATTGGTGACCAGGGGGATCTTGGGATCGGCGACCTCCGTTTGGGCCAGGATCTCCCCCAGCCTTTCCCCGGCAGGCTTCATCAACCGGCAGTGAAACGGGGCGCTCACCGGCAATGAGACCGCCCTTCTGGCGCCATGTTGCTTCGCCGCCTTCACCGCCCGCTCCACCGCCTCGGCCTCCCCGGAGATGACGATCTGACCGGGGGAATTGAGATTGGCAATCTCCACCACCTGCCCCTCCTGAGCCTCTTCGCAAATCCTCGCCACGGCCTCCCTCTCCATCCCCAGAATGGCCGCCATCGCGCCCCTGCCGAGAGGAACTGCCTCCTGCATGAACTCTCCCCGCTTCCGGACCAGATGGAGAGCATCGGCAAAACGAAGGGATCCGCCGGCCACCAAGGCGGAATACTCGCCCAGGCTGTGCCCGGCCACGAAATCGGGCCTTATTCCACTCTCCTCCAACAGGCGAAAGGCAATCACGCTGCAAAGGAGGAGGGCAGGCTGTGTATTGGCAGTCATCTTCAGCGCCTCTTCCGGACCATAAAGGCAAAGCTGGCGCATATCAATCCCCAGGGCCTCTTCCGCTTCGCGGAAATGATCTTTCGCCAAGGGGTATCTCTCCTCGAACTCCTTGCCCATGCCCACATACTGCGATCCTTGGCCGGGAAAGACAAAGGCGATTCTCTTCATGGTCAACGGGACCCCGCCGCCTCTTTAATGAGCTGCAAAGCGATCACATTCCGCTGGATCTGATTGGTACCCTCATAGATCTGGGTGATCTTGGCGTCCCGCATCATCTTCTCTACGGGATAATCCCGCATATATCCATACCCACCCAGGATCTGCACCGCATCGGTGCAGACTTTCATCGCCATATCCGAGGCAAATAGCTTGGCCATGGAGGACTCTTTGGAGATATTCTTCGGCCCGGAATCAACATAGCGGGCCACGGCATAGACCAAGGCCCTCGCCGCCTCCACCTGAGTGGCCATGTCGGCCAACATGTGCTGGATCGCCTGGAAGGAGACAATGGCCTGGTTAAACTGTACCCGCTGTCGCGCATAAGCGATCGCCTCGTCCAGCGCGCCCTGCGCAATCCCCACCGCCTGCGCGCCGATTCCCGTCCTCGAATTATCCACGGTCTTCATCGCCACGATGAAGCCCAGCCCCTCCTTCCCCAGGAGTTGTCCCTTGGGGATCCGGCAGTCCTCAAAAATCAACTCGCGGGTGGCAGAAGCCCGGATTCCTAACTTCTTCTCCTTCTTACCAAAGGAGAATCCCGGGGTCCCTTTCTCTACAATGAACGCGGAGGCCCCTCTTGTGCCTTTAGACCTGTCGGTCATGGCAATGATGGTATAGATATGGGCCTCTCCTCCATTGGTGATCCACTGCTTCGTCCCGTTCAAGACATACTCATGGCCATTCCATTGGGCCGTGGTCTGGATTCCGCCGGCGTCCGATCCTGCATTCGGCTCGGTCAGGCCAAAAGCAGCCAGCTTCTCGCCGCTGGCGATCTCGGGAATGAATCTCTTCTTCTGTTCCTCGCTGCCGAAGAGCAAAATGGGATAGCAGCCGAGCGCGCTTGCCGCATAGGAGACGGCCACGCCGCTGCAGACACGGCTAAGCTCTTCGGTCACCAGGCAGAGCTCCAGGACGCCTCCCCCCAGTCCGCCATACTCCTCTGGCACATAGACCCCGAAGAGGCCTACCTCGGCCAAGACCTTGAGGATCTCCGTGGGGAATTCCTCTTTCTCGTCCAGGTCAGCCCTTGCCGGTAGGACCTTCTCCCGGGCAATCTTCTCGGTCAGTACCCGAATTTCTCTCTGAGTATCGCTCAAAAAGTAATCCATTCCTCTTCCTCTTTTCCACGCCTCAAGGGCTCAGTTGCCCTGCGCTGAACTCCAATTGAAGCAGCACCGGGGCAAAAAATACTTGACTTCACTGGACGACTTCCGGCAAGGGAAAGGAATCACCTCGGACCCTCCCGCGCCCTACCATCGAATCACTGCAGAGGCCCAGGTCATCCCTCCTCCGAAAGAGGAGAGGAGGAGCAGATCCTTTGCCTTCACGCGGCCGCTCATCACCGCCTCGTCCAAGGCCAGCGGGATCGAGGCCGCAGAGGTATTTCCATGTCTTTCCAGGGTAAGGTAAACCCTCTCCAGGGGGAAATCCAGGCGAGAGGCCACCGCCTGGATAATGCGATAATTGGCCTGATGGGGGATGAAGAGATCGATCTGGGAGGCATCCAATCCGTTATGGGAGAGGGCCTCCCGACAGGCTTGCTCCAAAGACCGCACCGCCACCTTGAAGGTCTCATTTCCGTTCATCTTGATGAAGTGCAGCCCCTGGCGAAGGGACCTCTCGCTGGTCGGGTTGCGGGATCCGCCACCCGGAAGGTTCAAGAGTGCCGAGAGACTCCCATCTGAAAAGAGATGGGTGGAAAGAAGCCCGGCCTCTCCCTCCTCCCTCCTCAACACCACTGCCCCTGCCCCATCTCCAAAGAGGACACAGGTATTTCGGTCCTTCCAATCTGTCACCTTGGTCAGGGTCTCCGCTCCGATCAACAGGATATGCTTAAAGGCCCCGGACCGAAGGTAGGAGTCCGCAATGGAAAGCCCGAAAATGAAGCCAGAACAGGCCGCCGCGATGTCGAAGGCCGCAGCGTGCTCTGCCCCTATCTTGTCCTGAATGAAACAGGCCGTGGACGGGAAAAACATGTCGGGGGTAATGGTGGCCACCAGGATCAGATCGATCTCCTCGGGCTTCAGACCTGCTCGCTTTAGGGCCTCCTGGGCGGCCGCAGCCCCCAGATCAGAGGAGGCCTCCGATTCCGAGGAAATGTGGCGCTCCGCGATGCCGGTGCGGCTGCGGATCCACTCATCGCTCGTATCGACCATCTTCTCCAAATCGAAATTACTCAAGACCCTTTCGGGCACATAGGATCCGGTCGCGATGATCTTGGTCTGATACATGTAAAGTGAATTGCCCCTCTTTAGCCGTTAGCCGATGGCTTCATCTTTAGGCTACGGTGAACTCCCTCCCGGATATGGGCCAGGAGATGATTTTCCGCGGACTCGCCCGCCACCCGCAAGGCGTTCTTGATTGCCTTGGCCGTAGACCTTCCGTGGCTGATGATGCACACCCCATTAACCCCCAGTAGGGGGGCCCCTCCGTACTCCGAGTAATCCACCCTTCTCTTGAATCGTTTAAAGGCTGAGCGCGTCAACAAATAGCCCAATTTGCTGGTCAGGGTCTTGGAGAGCTCTTCCTGCAATAAAGCCCCGATCATCTCCGCCAGGCTCTCGCTGAACTTGAGGGCCACATTGCCGGTGAAGCCGTCGCATACCACCACATCCACATTTCCACTGAACAGATCCCTGCCTTCAACCATCCCCACAAAAATGAGGGAAGTCTCCTCCTCTAAGGCCTTGAAGGCCTCTTTGGTCAATTCATTCCCTTTGGTCTCCTCTTCGCCAATGCTCAACAAGCCCACCCGCGGCTTCTTCTTGCCCAGGATATCCTTCGCATAAATGTTGCCCATGATGGCGAACTGCAAGAGCTGCCTGGACTTGCAGTCCACGGTAGCGCCCACATCCAGCAAGACACAGTTGTCCTGCAGGGTGGGCATGACAGCGGCGATCGCCGGCCTCTCCACCTCAGGGAGGTTTCCCAGGATTACCATGGCCGTCGCCATGACCGCCCCGGTGTTTCCGGCGCTGACGAAGGCCACTGCCTCCCCTCGCTTCACCAGCTCAATTCCCACTCGGATGGAGGAATCCTTTTTCCGGCGCAGCGCGACTGAGGCGGACTCCTCCATCTCTACCACCTCCGAGGCCTCCTGAATCCTGAGACGGAGAGAAGGAGAGGCCTTGTGCCGGTAAAGCTCCTCTTCAACCTTCTCCTTTCTCCCCACCAGGATGACCGAGTCTCTATATTCCTGGAGAAAGGATAGGGCCCCTTCAACTACCGGCGCACAGCCTCTATCCCCTCCCATGGCGTCAACTGCGATTGTTGGCATCTCTTTCTGATCCAAACCGGAAGGGAAATCAATTAGGGCTCCCTGCCGCATCTATTCCTTGCTCTTGCTCTTGACGACCTGGCGTCCACGGTAGTACCCGCAATGAGGGCAAGCGCGGTGAGGGAGCTTCGGTTCATGACATTGAGGGCAGGCCGAGGCATTGGGGATGGTGAGGGCATCGTGTGCCCTTCTTTTTCCCGAGCGGGAATTCGAATGTCGGCGTTTTGGCAGTGGCATCTCTTTCTCTTTCCTTTCCTTACCTAAAGAATCAGAGGATCATTTCTCCTTGGAGGGCATCTTTTGGCGAAGGACCTCCAAGGGTTGAAATCGGGATTCAACCTGGACCCTGGAACAGGCGCAGGTGCCCTCGTTGAGGTCCCTCCCGCAACAGGGGCATAAGCCCTTGCAGGTCTCCGAGCAGAGGGGTTGCATGGGGAGGGAGAGGTAGAGGTTCTCCCGGATGATCTCATCCAGATCGATCTCATCCCCCTGCAGAAAGGTGACCTCCAACTCCTCGGGCGAAACCTCCATCTTTTCAGGGAATTTCAAGCCCGGGGAGGGAAGGCCCAGGAAATCGAAACTCTCCTTCACCGGGAGGGAGAAGGCCTTGAAGCAGCGGCTGCAATGGATACCCATCCTGGCAGAGACCTCACCCGTAATGTGGAGTTTTCTCTCTTCCCACTCCAGGTGGAGACTGGCCCGCACCTGTTGCAGCGGGATGGATTCCCCTGCCTCCTCCAGCACCAAGTCTGGCCTTTCGAGATCGAAATCAAGGCCATCCTCGGTAATTTGATGGATATTGACCAGCATCCCGATCCCCTTTAAAGATGCGGCATTATACTTGCCAACCCCCACCTTGTCAAGGGAAATTACCCCCCAGCCCCTTCGCCCTGCGATGCGGGGACGATCTCCAATTCGTTGAAAAAAAAGGCGATTTCTATGGCTGCCGAGGGGGCAGAATCGGAACCATGAACGGCATTTCTCCCGACATTGGTCCCCATGTGGTGGCGAATGGTGCCCTCCTCGGCCTGGAGCGGATCAGTGGCCCCTATCAGTCTCCTGACCCGGGAGACGGCCTCCTTCCCCTCCAAGGCCATGGCCACAATGGGTCCGGAGGCGATGAAATCAATCAGATCCTGATAGAAGGGTTTACCTTCGTGCACCCGGTAAAACCTGGCGCCCTCAGACCGGCTCAAGGCAACCATCTTCAAACCTACTACCATTAGGCCTCCGTCCTCGAAACGGCGAATCACCTCCCCGATCTGGTTGCGCCCCACCGCATCTGGCTTGATTAACACCAGTGTCCTCTCCATACTCATTCCTCACCCCCGGGATTGCTCAATGGTCCCAGCCCTCGATCAGAGAGAGGACCGAATCCGCCATCTGGATATGCCCGTAGCCGAGCCTCTTCCTCTGATCGAAGATCAGGAAAAGCCTCTCCTTCAGCTCGGGGAGGCAAGAAAACCCCTCGGCTTTTTTCCGAATATACTTCCAGAACTTCGGATTCTCCTTCTCTTGTTCAAAGAGAATGAAGACATGCCGCACATCGTAGCTCAGGTCATTGGAAGAGAGGAGGTCGGCTTCCAGCCGAGGGGAGAGGACTTTCTCGATGAACATGTCCCAGGGATGGGCAACCGGAAGTTCGATGTGGATCTCCCTTCCCTCATAGCTGACCTTCTCCTCAAAATTCCCCTCTCGATCGACGGTGGTCTTATGGAAGAAGTACCACTTGGCCCGGGAGAAGTAGTCGACATTGATCCATCGCGCATTGAAGCCCCAAGCGGTATGGAAACTGATGATGGTCTCGGAGTCGCAGAACTCCTCCTCCATGGAAACCACATCCAGGACCGGACTTTTGGGCAAGGCCATGAATTTGTAGATGGAGAACTTGTCCTTAAAGAGGAGATCGATATCCCACAAAACCCGATGCTGCAGCCTCCCCCGCATCAATAGGGATAGGCCCCCCACCAGGACGAAGGTATCCTGCAGGAGGCGCAACCGGGAAAGCTCCTCCAGGACCAGGAGCATGTTGAGGCGATACTTGGCATGGACAAAGAGATACCAAGGCTTCTCGGCTTCAGGCGGCATGACGTAGGCAGCTGGTGCCCATAGGCACGGATGAAGTGAGAGGCAAATCAAGCATTCTCCGCTCCCTTGGCCCTGGCGGCCATCTCGAAACCAGCGGCCAAGGCCCGAAGATTGAGATCCTCTGTCCCCTTAGGAACCCGGGCCATGAGGGCCTTTTCCATTGCCTCTTTCGACACGACCCCGGAGAGACCGATGATCGCCCCCAGGGCTATGATGTTCGCCACAATCACCTTGCCGATCTGATCCCTTGCGGTCTCAATGATGGGCAAACGGAAGACCTGGAATTCTTTCTTCGGGACCTTCTCGACCGCGAAGGAATCGACAACCAGGGTGCCCCCCTTCTTCAGCTCGCCCGCGTATCTGTCGCAGGCCTCCTGGGTGAGGGCCAACAACAGATCAATCTCTGTCGCCTTGGGATAGTCGATCTCCTCATCGCTGATGATAACCTCCGACTTGCAGGCCCCTCCCCTTGCCTCGGGCCCATAGGACTGGGTTTGAATGGCATTCTTGTCATCATAGATCGCCGCCGCCTCGGCCAGGACCACCCCGGCCAGGATCAGCCCCTGGCCCCCCTCGCCGCTCAGCCTGACTTCATATCGCTTCCCCATACCTTCCTCCGACCTCTTCCGAAATGTGCTCAGGAAGGGGTACTCGTCATCCCCTGGGCCCGAGCCATGATCTTTTCGTATTCCTGGCAATACTCCGGCCTCTCCCGAGAGAACAGGACCCCGGTGACTAACTTTCCTGCCAGCTCCTCCGGGCTCAGTTTTTCTGCTGCCTTGACCCCTATGGCATTATCCCTCTGCCACTTCAGCATGGAGACCGGATCCCCCGATCGATTCCTCCGGCCATAGACGGTGGGACATTGGACCAGGACCTCGACCAGAGAAAAGCCCGGGTTCCGCATCCCCTGTTCGATGAGCTTGTCCAGCTGGGTGGCGTGATAGGCAGTCCCCCGGGCCACAAAGCTGGCACCGCTCGCCTCTGCTAACTTACAGATATCAAAGGGCGTCTCGATATTGCCGTAGGGTGCGGTGCTGGCGAACTGCCCTCGGGGCGTGGTAGGCGAGTACTGGCCCCCAGTCATCCCATAAATGAGATTGTTGAAGAGGATGCAGGTCAGATCGATATTCCGGCGGGCCGCATGAATGAAGTGATTGCCGCCGATCGCCAGGGCATCCCCATCCCCACTGATGACGATCACCGTCATCTTCGGCCTGGCCAGCTTCACCCCGGTGGCAAAGGCCAGGGCACGGCCATGAGTGGTATGCAGGGTATTGAAATCCACATAGCCGGGGAGGCGGCTGGAGCAGCCGATCCCGGAGATCATGCAGAGGTCGTCTTTAGGAAGCTGAAGCCGGTCAATTGCCCGCAGCAAAGCCTTGAGCACCATGCCGTCGCCGCAGCCGGCGCACCAGATATTGGGAAACATGGGCAGGCGAAGATACTTATGATAAATGCTCATCGGCTCACCTCCAGTATCCTCTCTAAGATCTGATCCGGGGTGATCAGTTCCCCGTCGGCTCGATTGATCTGGCCAATCGGGGCCCGACCGTGGGATGCGCGTTCCACCTCGTAGACCATCTGCCCCAGATTCATCTCGGCCACCAGGATGCATCTGGCCCTGGAGGCCAATTCCTCTATCTCCTCTCCGGGAAAGGGCCAGAGGGTCAGGGGCCGAAACAGGCCGGCCCGGATTCCCTTCTCGCGGGCCTGCCGGACGGCCAGCTTCGCCGAGCGGGCGGTGGAGCCAAAGGCGAAGACCGCGATCTCCGCGTCCTCCAGACTGACCCCCTCATAGCGGAGGATCTCCTTCTTGTACCTCTCGACCTTGCGCACCAGCCTGGCCTCCTGGGCCGCCACCACCGGGGCCTTCATGGTGGGATACCCTCGCTCGTCGTGGTTGAGGCCGGTCACATGGTAACGATATCCCTCCCCAAAATTGGCCATGGGGGGGATGTCAGAAGGATGATTCTCATAGGGTAGGTAGTCCTCCGGAGGCACCGAAGGCTTGATCCGATCGAAGATCTCGATCTGGGAAGGATCCGGGATCTCGATCTTCTCCCGCATATGACCCACAATCTCGTCCAGCAGCAGGATCACCGGCATCCGAAAGCGCTCGGCGAAGTTAAAGGAGAGCACGGTGGCCTCGAAGACCTCCCGGACCGAGGCCGGCGCCAGGGCGATGGTGGGATGATCCCCGTGGGTCCCCCAGCGGGCCTGCATCACATCGGCCTGTCCGGGGGAGGTGGGAAGCCCGGTGCTGGGACCTCCCCGCATCACATTGACCACCACACACGGGACCTCGGTCATGCAGGCAAACCCGATATTCTCCGCCTTCAGGGAGAAGCCGGGACCCGAGGTGGCGGTGATCGACTTCAGCCCGGCCAAAGAGGCGCCGATCACAGCGGCCATGGCCCCGATTTCGTCCTCCATCTGAATGAACTTCCCGCCCACCTTCGGCAGCCTCAGGGCCAAGCCCTCGGCGATCTCCGAGGAAGGTGTAATGGGATACCCTGCAAAGAAACGCGCCCCGGCTGCAATCGCCCCCTCGACGCAGGCCTCATTGCCCTGGAGCAGCTTCACCACCCTCGTCTTTTTCTCCAAACCCTATCCCCTCCCTTTTTTGGCCTCGATCTCCGCGTCCTCCTCAGAGGACTCCACGGTAATGGCAAAATCCGGACAGCGGAGGTCGCACAGCTGGCACCTGGTGCAGGCCTCCAGATCCACCACCTCGGGCTTCCCCCTGCGATTCATGGCCAGCACCTTCTTGGGGCAAAATTCCACGCAGATGGAGCAGCCCTTGCACCACTCCTCGTTGATCTCAATGCTCACCTTGTCGTTGGCATACCGATGGATGCGTCCCTCTTCCTCCATGAACTCGCTTGACCTCCTATCTTCGCTTCCGCTTTCTTAGAACTTGCTCCACCGTCGCCCCGATCTCTGCCGGGCTCTGGCATACCGTAATCCCTGCCTCCTCCCAGGCGACGATCTTTTCCGCCGCGGTCCCCTTTCCGCCGGAGATGATGGCCCCTGCATGGCCCATCCTCCGCCCGGGCGGTGCGGTCCTTCCTGCCACAAAGCCAATCACCGGCTTTTTGATCTCCTCCCTCACCAAGGACGCGGCCTGCTCCTCTGCGGTCCCCCCGATCTCCCCGATCAGCACCACCGCCTCGGTCTCCAGATCGGCCTCAAAGAGCTTCAGGCAATCGATGAAGTGGGTGCCGACGATGGGATCCCCTCCGATGCCGATGCAGGTCGATTGACCAATCTCTCTCTGAGAGAGCTGGAAGACCACCTCATAGGTGAGGGTGCCACTGCGGGAGATGACCCCCACCGAACCCCGCCTATGGATGCGTCCGGGCATGATCCCGATCTTGGACTTCCCGGGGGAAATGATCCCGGGACAATTGGGGCCAATCAGCCGGGACCCCCTGGCCTTGAGGAAGGGGATGATTCGCACCATATCGAGGGTGGGGATGCCCTCGCTGATGCAGACGATGAGGGGAATGCCGGCATCGGCCGCCTCCATGATGGCGTCCGCGGCGAAGGGTGGGGGGACGAAGATCACCGAGGCATTCACCCCTTCTCTGCGGGCTGCCTCCGCCACCGTATTGTAAACCGGAATCCCGTCCACCTGAGCCCCGCCCTTCCCCGGCGTCATCCCGGCCACCACCTTGGTGCCATATTCTACGGCCTGGCGGGTGTGGAAGGCCCCTTCCTTGCCGGTGATCCCCTGAACGAGCAATCTGGTATTTTCGTCAATAATGATAGACATTTATTATTACTTCCTTAATAATTTAAGTTACACTATTGCGCCAGTTTGACTGCCTTTTCTGCTGCATCCTTCATTTCCGAGGCGACAGTGAAGTTGAGGCCCGATCCTCGCAAGAGCTCCTGCCCCTTCTCCACATTGGTCCCTTCCAACCTCACCACGATGGGCACCTCCACCTTCAGCTTGGAGGCGGCCTCGATCATCCCCTGGGCGACCACATCACAGCGCATGATCCCCCCGAAGATGTTGATCAGGACCGCCCTCACATTTCGATCTGAGAGCAGGATGCGGAAGGCATTCTCCACCTGCTCCGCGCTGGCGCCCCCACCCACATCTAAGAAGTTGGCCGGCTCCCCGCCGCAGAGCTTGATCAGGTCCATGGTGGCCATCGCCAGGCCCGCCCCATTTACCATGCAGCCGATGGTTCCGTCCAGCCTGATGTAATTGATCTGATAGCGCGAGGCCTCCGTCTCCAGGGGATCCTCCTCCTGGGTGTCTCTCAGCTCCCTCGTCTCCGGGTGGCGGAAAAGGGCGTTGTCATCGAGGTTCATCTTGGCATCTAAGGCCAGGAGGCGCCCATCCCCGGTCCAGACCAGGGGGTTGATCTCTGCCAAGGAGCAGTCCTTCGCCCAGAAGGCACGGTAGAGAGAACAGATGAGCTGGCTCGCCTGAAGGCTCGCCTCGGGCGGCAATCCCAGACTGAAGGCAATCTCCCGGGCATGGAAGGGCCAAATCCCTGATCCCGTATCCACATGCGCCTTGAGGATCCTCTCCGGAGAGGCAGCCGCCACCTGCTCGATCTCCATCCCCCCACTCTCGCTGGCCATGATCACGGCCCTCGCAGCGTCCCGGTCGATGGTCACCCCCAGGTAAAGCTCCTTCTTGATCTCCATCGCCTCTTCCACCAGGACCCTTCGCACTTTAACGCCCTGGGGCGAGGTCTGGTGGGTCACCAATTGCATGCCCAGGATAGAGGAGGCAGTTCGCTCCGCCTCCTCGGGCGTCTGCGCCAGCTTCACCCCTCCTCCCTTTCCTCGGCCGCCAGCATGGATCTGGGCCTTGATGACCACCGGCCGGCCCAGCCGGGCAGAGATTTCCCTGGCCTCCGCCGCGGTCTCCGCCACCCCTCCCTCCGGGATCGGGACCCCGAAAGCGAAGAGGATCTGTTTCGCCTGATATTCGTGGATCTTCATCCTGCCTCTTTTCTATAGAAAAACCGCTATCTCGACCCGATCTCCTGCCGATAGACCCGGACCCCTTCGGCATAGAGGTCATTGCCCTGCACATCATTGACCACAATCGCAGGAAAGTCCTCTAACCTCAGCCTGCGGATGGCTTCCGGGCCAAGGTCCTCATAGACAACCATCTCTGCCTCTTTGATACACCGCGAAAGCAAGGCAGCGGCCCCACCGACTGCCCCGAAGTAGACCGCCTTGTGCTCCACCATGGCCCGGATGACCTGGGCCGATCGCGCCCCCTTGCCAATCATCCCTTTCAGCCCCTTGACAATCAGGGCGGGCGCATAGGCGTCCATGCGCGAGGCGGTGGTAGGCCCGGCAGAGCCAATCACCCGGCCAGGCTTCGCCGGACTGGGCCCCACATAGTAGATCACCTGGCCCTTTATGTCAAAGGGCAGCTCCTTCCTCTGGCGCAGGAGATCGTCCATCCGCTTGTGCGCCGCATCCCGCGCGGTATAAACCCAACCGGAGATCAACACCCGATCCCCGGACCGAAGTGAAACAATCTCCTCGGTGCGCAAAGGCGTACTAATCCTCTTCACCTCTCCCATTCCCTGCCTGCTCCTTTTCTCTCTCAGGATGTCCGATTGACCCTGCTCGCCTAAAGGATTCTCTCTTGGTGGCGATGGGCATGACAGTTGATGCTGACGGCCACCGGGAGGCTGACGAGGTGACAAGCAAAGACCTCTGCATGAACGGCCAGGGCCGTCACCCTCCCTCCGAACCCGAGGGGGCCAATTCCCAGGGCGTTCACCGCCTCCAGCAGATCCTTCTCCAGGGCCGCGATGTCCGGATCGGGATGAGGCGTCCCAATCTTGCGAAACAAGGCCTTTTTGGAGATCAGGGCTGCCTTCTCGAAGGTCCCTCCGATCCCCACCCCCAGGATGATCGGCGGGCAGGGATTGGGCCCGGCCTTTGCCACCGTCTCCAGGACCAGCCGCTTAATCCCCTCCACGCCATCCGAGGGCTTGAGCATCCTCATCTGAATCATATTCTCCGCCCCCCCACCCTTGGGGGCCACGATCAACTTCAACCGGTCTCCGGTCGCCATCTCCAGGTGGATCACCGCCGGGGTGTTGTCCTTGGTATTGACCCGATGGATCGGGTCATTGAGGATGGATTTCCGCAGATAGCCATCCTGGTAGCCCTGGCGCACCCCTTCATTGATCGCATCCAAGAAGTAACCCCCGGCAATGTGCACATCCTGGCCAATCTCGGCAAAGACCATGGCCACCCCACAGTCCTGACACATGGGGACCCGCTCCTGGCGGGCGATGTTGGCATTTTCGATCAGCTGCCGGAGCACCTCCTGGCCGATGGGGGATTCCTCCCTCTCCAGGGCCTGCCCGAAGGCCCGCATCATGTCCGGCCCCAGGTCATAGTTGGCCTCTAAACACATCTCCTTGACCGCCTGGACGATCTGGCCGGTGTCGATCTCTCTCATACCCCCCTCGCTCTCCCTTGCCTCTATCCCTTCATTTTCCTGCTAATTGGCGTATTGCAGGACCCAGATCTCCGTCTCCTGGGGCAGGGACTCCGGGGTGATCTCCACCTCCGAGGATGTCAGGAATTTCACCCGCTTCTGATTCTTGGTGAACTCCTCCACCTTGGCCACGGGAAGTCCCAGCACCTCGGTCTTGAAGTGCATGGGGAACACCAGGGCGGGCCTCAACTGCTTCACAATGGCCCCGGCCTCGGCCGCATCGATGGTGAAAAACCCTCCCACCGGGATCAGGAGCAGATCCACCTTGCCCATTTCCGTCACCTGGGAGGAGGAAAGGCCCTGTCCCAGGTCCCCTAAGTGGCAGATCGAGATCCCGTCCATCTCCCAGCAGAAGATGGTATTGCTGCCCCGATCCTTTCCCTCCCGCTGGTCGTGAAAGCTGGAGATGCCCAGGAACCGGATCCCCCTCTCCTGTTTGATCCCGGCCCCGGAGATCACCTTGGGACTCCCTTTCAGGCCTTTGACATAGTTATGGTCGGCGTGATCGTGGCTCACCGTCACCACATCCACCGGCACTTCGATCCCCTTATAGCCTATTGCACCACCAAATCCGCCCGGCTCATAGGGATCGCTGAGGACCCTCGTCCCGTCCGCCGAGGTGAGAAGGAAACTGGCATGACCCATCCACTGAATCTTCATGGCCCTTACCTCCTCTCATTGCCCCTTTAGCCTTCGCTTTCTTCCTCTTCCATCGCCTTAAAGCATCGCCTTAAAGGCCCAGCTCGGCGATGCTCTTCTTGACCAGCGTTGCGGACTTCTCCAGGGCGGCCTTCTCCTCCGGGGTGAGCTTGACCTCGATGACCTGCTCCACCCCGTTCGCGCCCAATTTCACCGGAACCCCGAAGTAGAGGTCGGACAGCCCGTACTCGCCCTCCAGATAGGCAGAGCAGGGGAGGATCCGCTTCTTATCTTTCAGGATCGCCTCGGCCATCTGCACCGCGGCCGCCGAGGGGCAGTAATAAGCCGAGCCGGTCTTGAGCAGGGCGACGATCTCCCCTCCCCCCGTACGGGTGCGCTCCACCAGGCGATCGATCTGCCCCTGGCTCATCAGCTCGGTGATGGGGATGCCGGCCACGGTGGAATAACGGGGCAAGGGCACCATCTCATCCCCGTGTCCGCCCAGCACAAAGGCCTGTATATCCTCCACCGAGCAGTCGAGCTCGGCGGCGATGAAGGATCGAAAGCGTGCCGCATCCAGGATCCCGGCCATGCCGATCACTCGATGCTTGGGAAATCCACTCACCTTCTTGACCAGGTAGGCCATGGTGTCCAGCGGGTTGGTCACCACGATCAGGATCGCCTGGGGCGAGCGCTTGACGATCTCCGCTGTTACCGAGGAGACAATCTCCTTGTTCTTGGCCAGCAGGTCCTCCCGGCTCATCCCCGGCTTGCGGGCCAGCCCGGAGGTGATGATCACCACGTCCGAATTGGCGGTCTCCTCGTATCTATTGGTGCCGATGATGCGGGTATCGAACCCCTCCACCGGGCCGGTCTCCAACAGGTCGAGACCCTTACCCTGGGGCATCCCCTCGATCACATCCACCAGCACAATATCCCCTATCTCCATCCGGGCCGCCCAGTGAGCCGCGGTGGCCCCCACATTTCCCGCCCCCACAATGGTGATCTTTGGCCTCATCTTGAATCCTCCAATCCTTTCCTGGAAAAGACGTCCCTGGGCCGGACTCCGGCCTGAAAGGCGAAAAAAGGCGCTGACGAAGGGCCTGTCCCCAGGTCGCGAACCTCCATCAGCGCCAAGCTTTTTCCATCCCCCTATCTGTTAGCCGGGATATGATCCTTCACCTGCAAAGGCCCCTTCCCGATTGTGCCGAGCCCAGGCACCTCCTGAGCCTTAGGGAAATGAGCCGCTTCTCTCGCGCCTGACTGAGGCTGAACAGAGCCAGATCGCTCAGCCATCTTGCTTTCTGTATATAAAAAAAGCCCAAAGCTGTCAAGGGAAATTGGGATGAAATCTGGGCTCCTAAAGAGGAGAATAAGGATCCCTCCTCCGGTTTCACTCGGGCCTCTGCCATCGCCTCCCGCCCCGCCTAATCGCGCAGGTCGCGGAAAGTGGTTTCTTATTTGAAGATGTTGAAGACCAGGAAAGTATTGGTCTCGCGGATTCCCGAGATCGCCTGGATCTTGCCTGGCACCATGTCCCCTAAGTCCTCGTATCGCTCCACCCGCACCTTGGCCAGGAGGTCATAGGGGCCGGAGATGGAGTGGACCTCGCTGATCTCCTCGATCTCGGCCAGCCGGTCCGCTACCTCCCTGATCTTTCCGCTCTCCGCCTTGATCAAGATATAGGCAAAACGCATGGGGCCTCCTCGGAACTGGGTTCGAGGGTCGGTGGCTCTCATCCGAATTGAACCCTCTCGAGGACGAAACCAGAAATTTAGAACTCAGAAAACAACTACTGGGCGGGAAGAGCCAAGCGAAACCCGTAGCTGGCGTACCGGTACGAAGGCCTGAACCCGTACCGGCTCGAGGCCCGAAGGTACCCCGGGTCAAGGTACCAGGAACCGCCGCGGATCACGCGATCCGATCCACTCCCTGGACCAGTCGGGTCGCTAACCAAACCCGAAGCATAATTGCCGTGCCAGTCCTGACACCACTCCCAGACATTGCCCTGCATGTCATGGAAGCCCCACGCGTTCGGGCGCTTCTGGCCGACAGGATGGGTTTTGCTATCGGAGTTTTTCGAATACCACGCGAACCACTCCAGGCTGCCCGGATCATCGCCAAAAGAATAGGCAGTTTGGCTTCCAGCCCGGCAGGCATACTCCCACTCTGCCTCGGTGGGCAGGCGGTATCCCGTCCTCCCCGCCTTCTCGTTTAGCCTGCGGATGAACTCCTGAATATCGTTCCAGGAGACCTGCTCCACCGGACAGTCATCACAACCCTGGAAGCCAGACGGATTGTTGCCCATGATCGCTCGCCATTGGGCCTGGGTCACCTCATACTTGCCCAGATAGAAGGGGCGGGTAATCTGTACCTCGTGCTGCGGACCCTCGTCCGAATTCCTTCCGCTCTCGGAGGCAGGGCTTCCCATTGTAAAGCGACCCGCGGGGATGAGGACCAACTCCATACCGGTAGTTCGATCCCGGTAGGTCTTGCCGGACGGCAGGGAAGGAGCAGCCGTTGTGGTGGCGGTGCCCGCCCCGGCCGTGTTCGGTGGCGGCTCCGCCACCTCCCCCATCAGCCTTCTCGCCGCGCGCCCACTCGATTCGATCAGCTCATCCACCTCGCACTTGCAGGTCTCCACGGCCATCTGCTCCGTCTCCCCGGTCTCCACATTCACCTGGGATAAGGAGAGGTGATAGGTCCTGCCCACCAGGCCCAGGGAGCCGATGATGATCTTTCCCACGCCTAAGAGCTGGCCCGCCTCTACCATGCATTCCTTGGCCACGCAGCCGGTCATCTGAAAGGCCTGCTCCTTCAAGACCTTGTCCATCTGGCTCCGCTCCATCACCTTGTACTTGCCCGAACGGATCACCTCGCTTCGGATGTTCTCCGAGAGGGGGCGGGTGATGGCCCGGTCCACCTGGCCGGTGATCTCCAGATCGAAGACCGCCAGGTAGTCGGCCGCCCGGACGATCTTCGCCGGCCTCTCCGCAGAGAAGGAGGAAGTGGCAAGAAAAAGGAGAAGGGAGAGGGCAAATAGCCAATGGCGCATAGGACCTCCCGCGAGATTCGATCCATGATGCCTTTACTTGGAAAGTTCGGCGGCCCTCTGCCTCAGGGCTTGCTCGATGTTGGGCAATTCCCCGCGTAGGATATCTTTCACCCTTCCGTCAGAGGAGATAAAAAAGGTGGTGGGCAGAAATCTTACCCCGTATCTCTCGCCCACCTTGCCGTATTTGTCGGACAGGATGGTCGGACTCTCCACC
The DNA here is from genome assembly GCA_043800755.1 of bacterium. GTDB lineage: Bacteria > Methylomirabilota > Methylomirabilia > CAVQYV01 > CAVQYV01 > JAZDMQ01. The sequence continues at coordinate 101,918 of JAZDMQ010000017.1, forward strand.
CCAAGCTCGGCCAACAGATCCGTGAATTGGTCGAAGTCCTCCCGATATCCGATGATCGCCACCTGGATGCCCTGGGGCTGGAACTCGTCCACCAGGGCGTTCAGGACCGGGAGCTCGCGCCGGCAGGGCCGGCAAGAAGAGGCAAAGAAGTTCAGGATCAGGCCTTTGGTATGGCCTTTCTGTTGCTTTCCCAGGTGAGCGCTCAGGAAGAAGTTCTTCCCCTGACTGTCTCGCAGGGAGAAGGGAGGGGCGAGATCGCCGGGCTGCAAGGCGGAGGCCACCGGGCAAAGACCAAGTACCAAAGAAAGGATCAAGAAGAAGGGCTTGATCTTCATGGCAAACTCTATACCCGAGGGGGGGGCTCCTTGTCAAGGGACAAGGCGGGCAGGAGATATCGCAAAGAAGGTCGCCCCGCGAGGCCTGTCCTCATCCACAGGGTGTGGCGTTACGGCCTCATGGAAAGCAGGCAACTCTCCTGGTCCGACTCACGACCACTATTCATCGAGGTCCACCATATGCCCTCTTAACAGTGCCGCCTATGCACTGGAGGACGCATTGGAAGAGGCGGTCATACACCAAATCCAGGCGGGGTCCGACGCCGACTTAGCTACCCATGGGTAGACCACTTTTCAGATAATGCTGATCTCTCAGTTGTCTACCAGTCGTCTCCTTTATGAGCTAAGGGTGGTTTTCGTGCCGACAGAGAGAGCCCTCTTGATCATGAAATCGACGTTTTCACAGGTGTTCACCGGCGTTATGCGTGTATTGGGATGACCGGATTTCCAGACGCGGAATATTTCATCCGCGAAGGCCTGTCCCACAGTCTGGACATTCCTGAAGTCAAGGGTGACGGTCTTAAACTTATCGAGGCCTGCGAAAATCCTGCGTGCTTGTGATCTCGAAAGGTATTCCACCCCTTCTTTGTAGAGTCTGACGTGAACCTCCGTTTGACTGAAATCAAAAGCCTCATCCGTGTATTCTCTAAAGATATCTAATAATCTCTTATCGGAGCCCAGCTCCACCAAAAAGGAGACCTTGGTTCCTTCCACCTGACGGATATCCTTGATGAAAAGGTCACTATGGAGATTATCAAACACGAGCTCTTTCTCAGAACTTCGGATTGAGAACCAGTCGGCGGCCTTTGAGGTGAAAAAGATTCCTTCCCCGCTATGCTCTGCCGGAGCAGTCGTCTCTTTGCCTTTGAGGAGATCCTGGATGGCTTCAAGATGGTTAGCGAGGTTTTTCTTTTCCATGATGTTATTATATATCCCCACACCCCTGTCTGTTACGTTGAATTTGAGTTCCGTAGCGCCTCTTGCCATCCACACATCTATGTATTGAGACTGTGAATGCTCGATGGCGTTGTTCAGCATTTCAGAGAAGGCGTATTCAACGATCCCCCGTACGTTTGGCTTCAAATCCAGGAGGACTCCGGTTTGATCTCTTATTTGACCGAGGACCAGGTCCTCCCCGAGGTTTTTGTTCTTGAGTATTCGGTGAACCTTTCTTATGCCCTTTTTGAACCTTACCGATTCTGTTTTGCCTTTGGGAAGGTAGTGCGCTGTGTTGGCCTTTCCTACAAGAGTGATCCTCCCTTCTTCCTGTAAAGCATAGAAAAACCGGTGGACATACTTTCGCGAATAACCGGTGATCTTTACAATATCCGATACCTTAAGCGTTCCCCTTTCTGCCATTTGATCAAGAATAAGCTTTCTGATATCCAACAAATCCTCCCGTGGTAGACAACTGTATTATACATCAGAATTTATAAGTTGTCTACAACCTGTCTACTCCCTCATTATCCTCTTGCCTATCCCCTGCCGATGCTCGACACAGCCTCTCGACCCTCAGGTGGGCCTGGCGCAGGGGCTCGGGGATACGGAAGCGGGAACAGCAGGTGAGGACGAACTCGATGGAGGTCTTCAGGCTGATCAGGTGGCCGGGCGAGATGAATAGCGGCTTCACGCCTGCCCGGGCGCGGACCGCAGCCCCTACCGGGCGGCCCTGATGAAGCAAGGGGAGCCAAGACCCCTTCTCCGGAGCCAAGAGGGATTCCTCGTATTCCCCGATCAGCCGGCTCTTGGCGCAGCCGATGCTCGGCTTTTGCAGCAGGACCCCCAAGTGGGAGGTCAGGCCCAGGCCCAATCCTCTCCCCGGGGATAGGCCACATCCGCAGCGGCCAGGGTGTGAACCGGAGGAAGGCAATCCACGATCAGGACCTGATCTCTCAGCGTTCTCTGGAAGTCCCTCGCCTCTCTAAGGGAGGAAGGCCAGGATGGAACGGGAAGGGACCCATACATGGCAGGGGCAATTAAGGCTGGAACCGCCGGGAAAGGGGCTCGGCCGCGGTGCTCGAATGTCAATCCCTCCCTTCCGCGCAGAGGCTCAAGCTCAGGCTCAGGGTGGAGGGGCCTCCCCTTTTTCGACAGGATGCTCTTCCAAAAACCCTGTCGAGTAAAGCTTGATAATGCGCTCCAGGGTCTCGATCTCATCCTCCCCAGACTGCTCGATGATCTCCTCCAGGGTCCGCTTGCCATCGAACATCTGCAAGAAGGACTTCAGATCCGGGGAGACCTTCTTTCCTCCCAATTTCTCCTTCATCTGGGCCTTGACCATCAGGATCGAGCGCAGGTGCGGGAGTTGGACGACCAAGCGGGCCGTCTCGTCCAGCCTCCTGATCCCTTCCAAGACCAGCTCTGTCCCCGAGGCATAGATGGCAGGGGAGACCGACACCGTCCCGGATTGAAAGCTGAAATCGCCCTCCTTCCAGGACAAAAGGTGATAGATCGCTCCCTTTCCCTTCCGCTCCCCAGCCGAGGCATCCAGGACCCTGCCCTCCTGAAAGTAGATCGCCCCCTTCCTTTCTCCGCTAACCAGCGAGAGGGTGCCGCTATTTCTTCCCTGCTCCAGGATCTGGATCAGGTCAGGGAGGCCAATCAGGGAGAGCCTGCCAAAGAAGTCCCTCTCCTGTTTGATCTCTCGATCTAAGGACTCCCTCTGCTTCAAGACAGAATGGATGTGGGCCACCAGATCTTCCACGCGGAAGGGCTTGCTGACATAAGCCTCGCCAAGCTTGGCCGCCTCCTCAGAAGGGGCACCCTTGCCCGAGACGAAGATGATGGGGATCTTGCTGGTGCGGGGATGGTTCTTGAGGATGCTGGCCGCCTCCATCCCATCAATCATCGGCATCATGATGTCCATGACGATGATATCCGGTTGGAAGTCCCAGGCGACCTGAAGTGCCTCCACGCCGTTGGTGGCAGTCCTGATCTCCATATTGATCCGCTGCAGCCCAAAGGTCAGCATCTCCAGGATAAGCCGGTCGTCATCGACGAGCAAGATCTTCTTTTTCATATCCTTGGTTCATCCTCCCTTTAACGGTGCGAGCAGGTTAGCCCAGTAGCATCCCGCCTCGATTTGGGCCCTCGGTCCAATTCCATGGATGGGAAGGTCCCCGATCAAAAAGAGATTCTTCTGCAGAGAGAACGGGCGAAGGCCAGGATAGCCCATTTGCTTCAAAGGGGCAATTCGGAATCTTAATCCCCATCTCCTGCCTGGCTGCAGAAGCGAGAACGAACGCTGCAGATGGGTACGTTGCAGATGCAGACCCTGGGAGAGGAAGGGCAAAAAATCCTCCAACTCCGCCATGATCCCCTTTGCTCCCTCTTCTGCATGGATGCCATTTCGCGCCCCATCGAGGGGCGAGGTCAGACTAACCGAGAGGGCCCTCTCCCCCTGCGGCGCCCGCGCCTCATCCCCGCCAGGGCTCAAGGTCATCCAGATGGGACCTGGCCCGGCACCGGATCGGACCGGGTCCGGGACCAGAAGCAGATGCTGCCCCATCTCCTCGGGCAGGACCTCTTGATCCACGCCGAGGCACAGGGTCAGGGTCTGATTCTGCGGAAGGTCTGCCCCCGGCCGGCCCGCCTCCTTCTGCCTGTCTCCGGCCTGCCAGAGCTGCCAGAGGGCGGGACCCCCTAAGAGGACCTGGCCATGGAACTCTTCCCCCTCCACCGTAGCCAACCCCCTGAGCTTCTTCCCCTCCCGGATCAGACCGGGGGCCTGGGAGGTGGAGCAGAGCTCACCCCCATTCTTCGAAAAGCACGCGAGGAGGGCCTCATAAATCCCCTTTGTCCCGCCAGAGGGATAATAGATAGGCTCTCGCAGCCAGCCAAAGAGGAAGGCGGCGAAGAGGGCATTGCAGTCCCGGCTGCTCACTCCTCCAAGCCCCAGGAGCAGCGCATCAACCAGCAAGGAAGCGTCGGGATCCCCCCATAGATCTTTCACATAAGGGGATAGAGGGAGTTTCCCCTCCTGCAGCATGGAGGGCAAAGAGAAGGGCACATTCCTGCTCCGTGACCATCGGTCCCGGAGGCCTCGGGACGGACTCGCCAGCTCCCTTTGCAGGAACCTCTCCATCTTCCCCCGGAGATCCTTCATCCGCCGAAGGAAGAGGTTCAGCCTCTCCATCGAGCGCGGGAACTCCCGCTGCAGCTCCCGCTGGAAGAGGTCCTCCTCCGCATAAAGGCTGAACCGATGGCGGGGAAGGACGACCTGCAGACCGGGACGGAGGAGCTGAAGATCGAGGGAAATTCCCAATTCCGCCAGGGCGGGATGAGGCTGAGCGGGGTCTGTTGCGGGCCAGAGGCAGGGGAAGGCATCGAAGAGGAACCCCTGGTGCACGAAGAAAGGAGAGCCCTCCAGATCATCCTCCAGGCTCAGGATCAGGACCTTCCTTCCCCGCTTGGCCAGTAAAGACCCGATGGTCAATGACTCCAGGCTGAGCCCGTAAAGGATCGCCTCATAGCCAAAGGGTCTGGTCATTGTCCTCTTCCCCTCCATTCCCGGCCTCGCCCCCACCCTCAGACCAAGGCCAGTCCCCTAACCCTGGGCCGGGGGATCCCCCTTCGAGGGCAGCCTGCGCACCTTGGGTAGATAGCTGAAGGTCTCGCCCCAGGCATAGGGAAGCTCCACCAGCGTGCCCGACTCCTGGGCCGACTCCAGCAGCCCCAGCACCTCCCGCAGGATCGCCAGTTGCCTCAAGCGGTCGAGGGGCCTGCCGAAGGGATGGGCCATGGGAAAATCGAGGAAGGCCGCGCGGGGCGGCCGGTTCAGTCTCATCACATCCCGCATCAGCCCCACAAAGGTGGTCGAGATTCCTTGCTCCTCGATCCCTCGAGCGATCAGCCCCACGGACTGATGGTCGTGGGGTCAGCCCGGGATCAGGAGGGCCGCATCGGCCCCCTATGCCTTGCAGCGCCCGGCCAGATCCTCCGCCACCTCGCCCTGCAGCCTCAGGGGGCTCTCAGGATCCAGCCAGCGGCCGATGCCCATGCCGTAAGCCACTGGACAAAGCCCACCGATGAACCCCTCCTCCACCAGATCCTGCAGCCTTTGCAGGGGAAAGAGACAGTTGATGTCCACCTCAGCGTCGGCCTGATCGAAGTAACCATATTGGATCAACAGCTCCGCTGGAGGGGTATCGGTGGGAATCTCGCGGAGGCTGAAGTCATCGTGGCCCCGGAAGGCGAAGGTCGGCTGATTGCGTAAAGAGATACCTGCCGAGCAGATCACGGCCACCTTGCTCTCCCGCAGTGGCTTGCGGGCAGGCGTCCACGGCCTGCCCTCGGGGATGAACACCGGATAGTCTATCTGGTAATGCTGTTGGTAAAAGGCCTGAATGATCGGGATGTACTCGATTGGCGCCATTCGTTTCCCACCCCTTTCAGAAGATCATCCACGGCCGGGGCAAAAAAAGCCTTTCGAAGGTCATCATCGCGTAGCGATCGGTCATTCCCGCCAGGAAATCGCACACTGCCCTCTCCCTGCTCGATCCCCCATTCACCCGCAGGATCTCCTCTGGGATCTCCGAAAGGTGATCGGTAAAGTACTCAAACAGTTCTTTGAGGATCTGGGTGGCCTTCGCCATCTCCTGCAGGGTCCGCGGGTGGAGATAGACCTTCTCGAATAGGAAATCCCGCAGCTTGAGGCACGCGGCGTGGGTCTCCTCGGACATCTGCAGATGGGGACAATCTGCGCTCTGGGAGAGGAGGTCGGAGACCATGGTGTGAATCCGGGAGGAGTGGGTCCCCCCCAGGGCAATGCTGCAATCCCGGGGGAGCTCATGTTCCTGGATCAGGCCCGCCCGCAGCGCATCGTCGACGTCATGGTTGATATAGGCAATCACATCTGCGGCCCGGATTACCTCCCCCTCCAGGGTGAGCGGACCGTCCGCCTCCCCCGGGTACAGGAAATCCCTCCTCCCCTTCGAGTGCTTCAGGATTCCATCCCGTACCTCGGCGGTGAGGTTGAGCCCCAGACCATTGTTCTCCAGGATGCGGACCACGCGCAGACTCTGCTCATGATGGGAGAAGCCCTCGGGCATGATCTCATTGAGCAGGTCCTCTCCCGCGTGCCCAAAGGGGGTATGGCCCAGGTCATGGCCTAACGCGATGGCCTCGGTCAGATCCTCGTTCAGGCGCAGGCCTTTGGCGATGGTCCGTCCGATCTGGGATACCTCCAAGGTGTGGGTCAGGCGGGTCCGATAATGATCCCCGCCCGGGGAGAGGAAGACCTGGGTCTTGTGGATTAGGCGGCGGAAGGCCTTGGAATGCAGGATGCGGTCGCGATCATGCTGGAAGGCAGGGCGAATCGGGCATTCCGGCTCTTCCCGCTCCCGGCCACGGGTGTGGGCGCTTAACTGGGCAAAGGGGGAGAGGAGCCTGACCTCGTTTGCCTCCAGCATGCTGCGAACGGTCCCTCCCTCGCTCAAGCTAAGTCCACCTCCTCTCGGCCGATCCTCCAACCAGCTTCCGAATCAGGCCCTGGGGCCTCGGCCTCTCCTCTCCAATGCGCAAGGCTGCCTCCAAGGGGACAACCTGCAGGGCCTCAGCGACGATCTGGCCCAGATCGGAAAAGACTGCGCGAACTCCCAGGTCGAGCCCTGATCTCACCCCCGCCCCGATAGATTCGGTCCTGGGATCTCACAGATAGGTCTCGTTCAGCTTCTTCATGATCTCATTCACCAGGAAATCACTGGTGGTGAAGAAGCCGGACATCCTTTCTTCCTTCCTCTCTCGACCCACCAGGGCATAGCAGGCAGACACCCCGTAGTAGAGGAGAAGGGAGTACTGCGCCAAGGCGGGGTCCTCCGTCACGACCGCAGTGATCTCCTGAGGGTCCCAGCCTTCCCAATCCTCCTGGGCGAAGACGAAGACCTTGATCCCATTCTCCAGCATGCGGCGGTATCTCTCTAACTTTGACTGGAGCTGGGCGAGTCTCTTCAGACCCACATAGAGAATCCCTTCCCCGGCCAGCCTCTCCAGGATCTTGTCTTCGATGTACTGGTTGAAGGAGGCAAAATCGTCCCAGGAAGGGACGAATTGCAGCTCCTTGCTGTATTCCTCCGTGGGCAATGGCTGGTCGCTGTCAACCGGTATGGAGGCAGATGCCTCCTCCCGTTTCTCCCGACTCCCGGAGAGGGCACTGATGAGCTCTGAGCTAATCCGGGCCCCGGATAGAAGCTTGTCAATATAGCCCCACAGGCTCTCGAAGCGAGCAGCGCTCTCCGCCGAGCGGGCCATTGCCTGGTGCGCTCGCTCCAGCAGCTCGTCCTTGGTCAGGCCATGCTCTGGAAAGCAGGCGATGCCGAAGAGGATGGGAGAGGGGGAAGGAAGCGGGCGTTCGCGCACGATGGGCAGATCTCGCACCGCGTGACGAATCCTCCGGGCAGCAGCAATCGCCCCTTGATAATTCGTCTCGGGCACCAAGAGGCCCACCTCGCCATTGTCCAGGAGGCCGGCCATATCTGCACCCCGGATGGTGCTGAGGAGGGATTCGTGGAGGTGCTGGAGGATCTCTTCGGGGCCCAGGCCCCTCGTCCCTCCCAGGTGGGAGCGAAGTTGATCGATGTTGATCAGGATCAGGGAGAAGCCCCTCCGATATCTCTGGGCCTTCTTCACCTCTTTTTCCACCAGGGCCTCAAAGGTGGCCTGGTTCGGGAGCTCTTCGAGGGAGATCCTCCTCCCCTCCATCCCTACATCTCTCCCTTCCCCTCCCTCCAGGAATAAGGGCACCAAGACAGCGAGGGGGGTCAGGGAATGGATATCCATCTGGGTGAAGGGCTCCCCGCTTGCCTTATCCCCCAGAATGAGCCCGCCCACCACCTGCCTTCTCCTCTCCATGGGCAGGATCAAGGTGCTCATCCTTCCCAGAAATCTGGCCCCGGGTTCCTCTTCGATGATCTGCCCCAGGATCGTTGGGCTGGCCTTGGAAAGGATGGCCCCGATGACCCCCTTCCCGCTGGCAATGGTGGGCGGTGAGGCCTGAGAGGGGAAAAGGCCCTTCTGCGCCCGGAGCCGGAAGTTGGGGGAATCCTTCTCTCGCCACAGGAAGCCTCCTCTGGAGGCCGTGGTCTCCTCCAAGGCTAAATTTAGAAGGGATTGAAAGGCCTCTTCCCGGCTCTTCGTTAAGAGGAGGTCTTTGGTCTTGCGGATGATCTCCAGGATCCTCAACTGCCCCAGGCCCTCGGAACTGGCCGCCGCCTTCTCGCGAAGTGCCTGAGAGCGATCCAGGGTGGAGCGAATCAGGGATTTGAAGGCCTCGGGATGGAGGGGCTTGTTGATGTAGTCGGTGGCCCCTTTCTTGAAGGCGATGAGGGCCTGGGGCAGGTCTTCGGGACCGACGAACAGCACCGGAAGGAAGGGATCCTTCTCCCGGACCATTTCCAGGAGCTGAATCCCATTGACCCCCTCCAGGGGATGGTCCACGATGAGGAGGTCAAATCTCTCCCTCCCCCAAAGCTTGAGGGCCATTCCTCCGTTCTCCGCCAACTGGACGATGTATTCCTCCTGCGAGAGGAGGTCGTCATAGAGGGTGCGGTAAAAGATCTCATCGTCGATCGCCAGGATTCTCTCTCCGGCCATAGCTCGTCCCCCTGTGATGGCTATCGCTTCCGAAAGATCAGACGGATGGGTGCTCCCCTGAAAACAAAGGCCTCTCGCAGCTTATGGGAAAGGTACCGGCGGTAAGACAGTTGGATTCCCTCGGGGTTGTTGGCAAAGAAAAGAAAGGTGGGTGGCTTGACGCCAGATTGAGTGCCATAATAGATCTTGATGTGCTGCCCCCGAAAGGTGGGTAACTGATGGGTCTCCATGGCCTCTTGCAGGACGCGATTAAACAATGGGGTGGCGACCTTCTTCTCCCTCTCCTCAGCCAGCCTTTCCACCTCCTGGAAGATCCCTGCTACGCCTCTCCCGGTGAGGGCTGAAATATGCAGGATGGGAGCATAATCAAGATACCTTAATTTTTCCTTGATTTCAAGGGCAAAATCCCTTTCTGCGGCGGGGCCGCGGGGCATGAGGTCCCATTTATTGACCAGGAGGAGGCAGGAGCACCCCTTCTCTTCGGCCAGGGCCGCGATCTTGCTGTCCTGGACGGTGACTCCTGCCGTGGCATCCAAAAGGATCAATGCGACCTCCGCCCTGTCCAGGGCCCTTTGGGCACGGATCACGCTGTATCGTTCATAGCCGAAGGGGATCTTGCTCGGCCTCCGGATACCGGCGGTGTCAATGAGGAGATAGGCTCGGGAACGATACATGAAAGGGGTGTCGACGGCATCTCGCGTCGTCCCCGGCTCATCAGAAACGATAGCCCGCTGCCGCCCCAGAACCCGGTTCAGCAGGGAGGATTTCCCCACGTTCGGACGCCCCACGATGGCAACCGTGCAGACCTCGGGCTGAGTCTCCTCTGCGAGGGAAGGAGGGAGCAGTTCGTAGATAGCATCCAGCAGCTCTCCCAAGCCCCGACCCTGTTCCGCAGAGATAAGGAAGGGGTCGGAAAACCCGAGGCCCAGGAATTCGGAGGACTCCTCCTCCTGCCGAGGAGAATCTGCCTTGTTAGCCACCAGCACGATCGGTTTTTTCGCGTCCCTCCTCAGGATGCGGCCAGCCTCCAGGTCCAAGGGATTGAGCCCATCCCGGACGCTCACCAGGAAGAGGATGAGATCTGCCTCTTCCATCGCCAACTGCACCTGCTCGAGGACACGGGCGGCAAGCCCCTCCCTGGCCGTGGGCTCAAAGCCGCCGGTATCGATCAGGAGGAACTCCCGGTCCTTCCAGTGAATAGAGGCATAGTTCCGATCCCGGGTCACCCCTGGGTGGTCGTCCACGATCGCCTTTCGTTGTCCCATCAATCGATTGAAAAGCGTCGATTTTCCCACATTGGGGCGTCCAACAATGGCTACAGTTGGCCTGCTCATGGGATCTGTCTCCCCGCTTGGGGAAGGCCCGACTTTCCACCGGATCCAAGCAGGACGGGGGAAAGGGCTTCAGATGAAAAATGCTTCTGCGAGATTGGTTTGTCGGCGAGTCAGATGCCTGGTGCTCATGCGTTGTAAGGGATGTCCGAGTCCTGCTCCTCCTCTTCCGGGCCCACTTCCTCCAACAGCTTCTCAATTAAATCAATATAGCGGTCGCCGATGCCGGTGATGGTAATCTCGCGCTGCATCATATTCATCCTGCGTAGCCAGATCTCCAACCTCTCCTCCGGCAAGAATCCATCCGCACGATCGGCCCATTCGATGATGACAATCCCCTGGCCGAATAGGTACTCTTCATATCCCAGATCCAACAGCTCCTCCGAGTTCTTAATCCGATAGAAGTCGAGGTGGTAGATGGGCCATTTCCCCGAGTATTCGTTGATCAAGGTGAAGGTGGGGCTGCTGATGTAATCCTCCAGCGGGAAACCGGTCCCCCATGCCACCCCTTGGGCAAAACAGGTCTTCCCTGCCCCCAAGTCCCCGAACAGACAGAGCACATCCCCCGCCCCTAAGACATCCCCCAGGCTTTGACCCAGATCCTGGGTGTCCTCCGGGGAGGAGCTGGTGTAAATGAGGGTACAGCTTTCAACTCCCTTTTCTTCGTTCATTCAGAGATCACCCGGCTTTCTTGATCTGGCGAAGTGCCTCGGGCACCTTGGCCAAGACATCTCCGGCGATCATCGCTTCTTCTCCCCACTCCTGCGCGGCGAGGTCCCCGGCCAGGCCGTGGAGGAAGACTCCCGCCTGCAGGGCGAGAGGGATCTGGATCCCCATGGCCACCATGCCCGCCAAGATGCCGGTCAGGACATCTCCTGATCCCCCGGTTGCCATTCCCGGATTCCCGGAGGGATTGATGAAGGCCTCTCCTTCCGGGTTGGAGACCAGGGTCCCCTTCCCCTTCAACACCAAGAAGACATTGAAGCCGGAGGAGAATTTCTGGGCAATTGCCACCCGATTCCTCTGGATCTCCTCGACGGAGACAGACAGGAGGCGAGAGAGCTCCCCCGGATGGGGCGTCAGGATGAGAGGGCCCTGGAGTTGGCCCAGGTCCTCCAGGTGCAGAGAGAGGGCGTTAATCCCATCGGCATCCACCACCATCGGCACCTTAACCCGGGGGATGAGCTTCCTCACCATCTCCTGGGTCTCGGGGTGGGTGGAAAGGCCAGGCCCTAAAGCGAGGCAATCCTTTCCCTCCAGAAGCTGCACGACCTTCTCCAGGGCGGACTCGGAGATGGTCCGCTCCTCGGTCTCGGGCAGGGGTTCCTTCATTACCTCGTCCAGCTTCGCCTCCATGGCATTCATCAGGCTGGCTGGCAGGGCCAGGGTGACCAGGCCAGACCCAATGCGGAGGGCGGCCTTGCTGGCCAATGCGGCGGCCCCCGCCTTTCCTGCCGAGCCCGCCACCACCAGGACATGCCCGAAATTTCCCTTGTGGGCATCCCTCTGTCTCGGGGGAAACGCCTTGACCGCCTCCGTCGCCTCGATGAGATTCAATTTGATGGCCGGGTCCTGGAGGAGTGGCCGGGGAATGCCGATATCCGCCACCTTGAGCCTGCCCACGAAATTCGCCGCCGGATGAAGGAGGAGGCTCCTCTTGGGAAGGGCAAAGGTAACCGTCAGGTCCGCCTGGATACAAACGCCTGCGGGATTGCTCTCGTCGGCACCCAGGCCTGACGGGATATCTACCGCCACGATTGGCTTCTTCAATCCGTTGATGAAACCGATCGCCTCGGCCAGAAACCCTTTGGCAGGAGGGATCGCGCCGGTGCCCAGAAGAGCATCCACCAGGAGGCCGGACCACTCGATGGCCCTCAGCTCGCCTTGCAGATGGGCGGGGGCCTGGACCTCCCTGAGGGGGCATCCCATTCTCTCCAGGATCTGAAGATTGGTCGCAGGATCTCCCTTGAGCTCCTGCCTCCGGCCCAAGAGGAAGACCTGAACCCTCCGCCCCCCATTCAGCAGATGGCGCGCGATGACGAAGCCATCCCCACCATTGTTTCCCTTCCCGCAAAAGACGGAGATGGGCCGATCGAGGCAATCGGCAAAGGACCTCTCGATCTCCCGGACCACCTGCAATCCGGCATTCTCCATCAGGAGCAGGGAGGGGATGCCAAATTCAGTGGTGGCCCTGCGGTCAATCTCCTGCATCTCCTTGGCGGTCACGACCTTCATCGCACCCTGACTTCCTGGCCGGAGAGGGAATTCCCTTTCTCTTCTCTCCCCTCGGCGAGCAGCACTGCCGCCACGGCAAACTCCTTTTCATGGCTCAGGCTGGCCCAAACCTGTCCAACTCCCATGGCCTCCGCCCTCTCCTTCGTCCTTCCCTTCAAGACCACCTGGGGTAGGGCGTCGCCATCTGCCTCTAGTTCCACCTCTTGCCACCGCAGGCCCTGACCCCATCCTATGCCCATGGCCTTAAAAAGAGCTTCCTTCACCGCCCAGCGGCCTGCCAGATGCGGGAAGGGGAATTTCTTCCGCATGCAATAGGCGATCTCCTGCGGAGTGAAGGCCCGGTTCAGAAACCTCTCCCCGTAGCGGGCCACCGCCTCTTCCATCCGCTTCACCGATACCAGATCCACGCCCAGGCCTCTGATCACCCTCTATTGCCCTCTCTTCATCCCCGGGCCCAAATGCCTTCCCTATGCCTTCCTGCCCATCGCCACCAGCATCTGCTGCACTGCCTTCTCCATGCCCACCATACAGGCCCGCGCCACGATGCTATGGCCGATATTCAACTCCTCGATCTCCGTGATCTCGGCAATCTTGCCCACATTTTGATAATCGAGGCCATGGCCGGCGTGCACGGCCAAACCCATGCGACTGGCCAGCTTAGCGGCATCGACGATCCTCTCCAGTGCATCTCGGTGATGTGCTTCATCCCTCGCCTCCGCATAGTGCCCCGTGTGGATTTCGATGCTATGGGCGCCGACCCGATGGGAGGCCTTCACCTGAGAGGGAGAGGCATCGATGAACAGGCCCACCTTGATCCCCGCGTCCTTCAAGGCCAGGACGAAGGAGGTCAAGCGCTCCCGGGTTCCCTCCACATCCAGCCCCCCCTCGGTGGTCAGTTCCTCCCTCTTCTCCGGAACCAGGGTGGCGGAATCGGGCAGGAGGTCGAGGGCAAATTTCAGCATCTCTTCGGTGGCTGCCATCTCCAGGTTGAGGCAGGTCTTAATCATCCCTCGGAGAAGGCGAACATCCCGCTCCTGAATGTGCCTTCGATCCTCTCGCAGATGGACCGTAATCTGGTCCGCACCTGCCAGCTCCGCCATCAGAGCAGCCACCACCGGGTCCGGCTCTTGGGCCTTTCGCGCCTGCCGGATCGTGGCAATATGGTCCACATTGATTCCTAGTCTCATCATGCGCCCTTCCTCTCCTTTCCTTCCAGATTGGCATCCGCAATCCCTTCCCAAGGCCGATCAAGACCGATCCTCCCCGGGCTCACCCTGAGGCAGCCGCCGGGGGCTAATGATCCATCCCAATCTGCTGCTCAACAATCCTGGCAACCTTCTGGGCGAATTGGGCGATCATCTCCTGGTCTGACCCCTCCACCATGACCCTGGCCAGGGGCTCGGTCCCGGAATAGCGAAAGACGATCCTCCCCTTCTTATCGAGTTTCTCCTCGATCTCCTGGAGGCAGGTCTGAAGCTCGGGCATGGCAGCGAGGTCCCTCTTCTCCCTCACCTTCACATCGAGGCAGACCTGGGGAAAGGGATGAAAGCAGGCCGCCAGCCCTGAGAGCCTGCTTCCCGAGCGCCGCATGGTGCTCAGTACCTGCAGCGCGGTGATGAGGCCATCTCCGGAGATGTGATGGTCCATGAAGATCACATGTCCCGATTTCTCCCCTCCCAGGTTATAACCTCCCTTCAACATCTCCTCCAACACATAGCGGTCGCCCACGGCGGTGCGCACCACTCTTCCTCCCTTGGCAGCCAGGGCGGCATCGATTCCAAAGTTGGAGAGCACCGTGGTCACTAAGGTATTGTTCTTTAACCCTCCCTGGTCCAGCATCTCCAGGGCAGAGAAGGTCATCACCTGGTCCCCATCGACCAGCCGCCCCTCCTCATCGACGAAGAGGGCCCGGTCCCCATCCCCGTCGTGTGCCACCCCGAGATTTGCCTTGCTACTGATCACCGCCTCCTGCATTGCCTCCGGATGCACCGATCCACAAGCTAAATTGATATTGATGCCGTCCGGCTGGTTGTTGAGGGCGACGACCTCCGCGCCAAATTCCTTGAAGACCCGGGGAGAGATATGATAGGTGGCCCCGTTGGCACAATCCACCACAATCTTTAACCCCTCCAGGGTGAGGTTCTTGGGAAAGGTGGACTTAGCAAACTCCATGTAACGGCCAGAGGCATCCACGATGCGAAAGGCCTTCCCCACCTCCGCCCCAGAGATCCGATAGGAATTCAGCCTGCCCGAAAAGATGAGATCTTCGATCTCCATCTCCAGTTCGTCGGACAGCTTCAATCCATCACGGGAAAAGAACTTGATCCCGTTGTCCTGATAAGGGTTGTGAGAGGCGGAGATCACCACCCCGGCGTCCGCCCGCAGGCTGCGGGTGATGAAGGAGATGCCCGGGGTGGGCAGGGGGCCCACCAGCAAGACATCCACTCCCATGGAGCAGATCCCTGAGGTAAGAGCACTCTCCAGCATGTAGCCCGAAAGGCGGGTATCCTTTCCGATCACGATGGAATGCCGCCGTCCCTTATTCTTGAAAAGCAGGGCAATGGCCTTGCCTAATTTCATCGCCATCTCCGGGGTAATGGGCTCCTGATTGGCAATCCCCCTCACCCCGTCCGTTCCGAACAGTCTGCGCTTCTCCTCTGCCAAGATTCCTCCTCCCTTCACTCTTCTCTTTTGGCGATCTCCACCGTAACCATCACCCGGGCCGTCTCCTCTTCCCCCCAGGAGATTTGGCTGCCCGGGGATTCCAGGTAGACGAGATGACGGAAGGTCTCTCTCTTTCCCTCCAGAGAGATCGACTCGGTAAAAATGCGATCGAGCTCCCGCAGTGTCCGGTGGGGACCTTTCACTTTGATGCTGGCAGGAGAGACAGTGGCCCGCCTCAGGTAAAACCCCTGGGGGAGAGATCCTTCCATATGAGGCGCGATGGGCAACTCCTTTTCGACCAGCCGTTCCAAGACCAGGTGAATGGTGGCGGGGGTGACCCCCAACACCTCGATTCCCCGGGGGGCGCTGATCTGTTTGGGATCGATGTGAATGTAGTTGTTCCCGCCGCGCAGCCTGGAAACCTCATCGCCCTGAGGAAGGTCGATCTGGCTGGGGACGAAGCCAGAAACCAGGCTCTTGGCCCCCCTGATCTTCACTGAAACCAAATCCTCGGGATCATTGACCACCACCATCTGCGGAGGGATGTTCTTGAATTCGATCGGGGCGCGCATCACCATCACCACCTTCTCCTCCCGCAGGACCACAAACCAGAGAATGAAGGCCAGGACCAGGGAAAGGAGCTTGAGTCCCCAGTGTTCGGTGAAGGCCCGCTTCATCCCTTGATCTCCAATATGTCCCCCAATCGCTTCCTCAAGGCCAAGGAGTCGAGATCCCGCTCGATCTTCCCCTCGTGGGCAACCGAGATGGTCCCAGTCTCCTCGGAGACCACAATGACCACTGCGTCCGTCTCCTCGGTGATTCCGATCGCGGCCCGGTGCCGGGTGCCAAAATCCCTGGACGCCTCCGGGCTCAAGCTCAAGGGCAGGAAGCAGGAGGCGGCCACGATCCTCCCATTATTGATAATCACTGCCCCATCGTGCAGGGGGGAGTAAGAGAAGAAGATCGACTCCAATAGCCTCCGGGAAATCAGGGAATCCAGGTTGACCCCGGGCTCAATGTAGCCATCGAGCTTGGTCTCCCGCTCCAGGACGATAATGGCCCCTGACCGCTTGGAGGCCAAGGAGACTGCCGATCGCGCCAGCTCATCGATCATGTGCGCCTCCCCCCGCCGGGAGAAGACACGCAGGAAATTCATCTTTCCCACACCGGCCAGCACCCTTCGCAGCTCTGGCTGGAAGATGATGATCATCAGCAGCACCCAGGCCCCCAGCAGATTCTGCAGGACCCAATTCACGGTCAACAGGCCGATCTGTAGGGCGGCATGGGAAGCCAGGTAGAGGACGGCCAGGACCACCAGGATCTGGGCTGCCCTGGTGCCCCGGAAGATGAGCAGCAACTGATAGATGCAAAAAGCAACGATCAGGATGTCGAGGGCGTCGATCCAGTGGAAATTGGAGAGGGCGGAGACCATTCAGGCACCCCCGTCCCGCAGCACATCGATCATTCCCGCTATCCTCTTCATCTCCTTGACATCGTGCACTCGCACGATGGAAGCCCCCTGCCAGATGGCCCAGGCCACCACGGCCGCAGTGCCCTCCAGATGTTCCTCCAGCGGGAGATCCAGCACCTTCCCAATGAAGGACTTGCGGGAAGGCCCGATCAGGATCGGCTTTCCCAGGCATTTAAACTCCCGCAGCCGTCGGAGGAGGGTCAGGTTGTGGTCCAAGTTCTTGCCAAAGCCCAAACCCGGATCGATGAGGATGCCCTCCGGCCTCACCCCGGCCGACTCTGCCAGGGCAATCCCCTCCTGCAGATAGTCGAAGACCTCTCCCATCAGGCAATGATAATGAGGGCTCTTCTGCATGGTCTTGGGGGTCCCCTTCATGTGCATGAGGACCAATCCTGCCCCGGCCCGGGCAACCACCTCGGCCAAGGAAGGATCGAACCTGAGCCCGCTGATGTCGTTGATCAGGCTCGCCCCTTCCTTTAGGACGACCCGGGCCACCTCGGCCTTGCAGGTATCGACGGAGATCGGAATCCCGGCCTTCGCCAGGAAACGGAGGGGCGTCAGGATGCGGCCCAACTCCTCCTCCGCGGAAAGCGGCTCTGCCCCGGGACGGCTGGATTCCCCCCCAATATCGAGGAGATCTGCGCCCTCCTCGATCAGACGATGTCCGTGGTCGACCGCCCGCTCAGGGCTCAGAAATCGCCCGCCATCGGAGAAGGAATCCGGGGTGACATTCAACACCCCCATCAGCACGGTTCTCCGCCCCAGCTCCAGGGTACAGTCCCCACAGCGGAGGCGATAATCGGAGCGCAGGAGATTGTGCAACGACCTTTGCAGGCCCCCGGCAATCTCGGCCAGCGTGGGGATTGCCGAAGCCCTGGCCGTCATCTCCTCAAACTGACGACCATTGCCCAAGAGGAGGATCGTCTCCCGGCCTGAGGAGGGCCCCGCCAGACAGACCTCCATGCCCAGGGTCTGGGCCTCTCGGCGCAGCGCCTCCGCCGTCTCCCTGGTGAGTCCTTCCAGGCGCAGGCCATAGTTCTTCATCCGGAAGAGCAGATGATCCCATGCCTCATTCGCGAAGGGCATCCCCTGCATCTCCTCAGTCAAACCTGAGCCCGTCTCCAGACAGATCATGCGCAGATTACCGGTCATGGAATGGATAGCAGTTGATTTCCGCACAGGCATCGCGATCAGAATCCCCGCCGCCGACTTCGGGGCATGGGTGCGAGCTAACGATTGAATCCTTTGATATCTGAAGCTCCCTCCAGTGGACCTGAAGGGAGCTTCAAAAGGAGAGATGAACGGTTATCTCTTGATCAGGGAAAAGGCCTCAGCCCGGGAGGCAGGCTCTCGGAGGATTCCGCGCATAGCCGAGGTGATCGAAAGAGAGCCGGGCTTCTTGATCCCCCGCATCGATATGCACAGATGTTCTGCCTCAATGACCACCAGCACCCCCTGGGGCTTGAGGTTCTTCATGATCGCATCGGCGATCTCCGTGGTCAATCTCTCCTGGAGTTGGGGGCGCCGAGTGGCCATGTCCACGACCCTTGCAATCTTGCTGAGGCCGGTGACCCTCTCCTTGGAAGGGATGTAAGCGACATGCGCCTTGCCGAAGAAGGGAAGGAGATGATGCTCGCAGAAGGAATAAATCGGGATGTCCTTGACGATGATCATCTCGTCGTGGTTCTCAGTGTGAAAGACGATCAACTCTTCCTCGTAGGAATGGTGCAGGCCCGCGAAGATCTCCTCATACATGTCGGCGACCCGTGTTGGGGTCTGCCTGAGGCCTTCCCGATCCGGATCCTCCCCGATCGCCTCCAGGATCATCCTGACCGCTTTCGCAATCTTCCCCTTATCCATGCTGCGGGACTGGCTCCAGCTTGATCACCTGGGCCTCTCCGGGTCCAGGCGCAGCGGCGGCGGACTTCTCCGGGGCCCCGTTCAAGATCTGCTCGATCTCCGCCCCATCCAGGACCTCGCGCTCCAATAGGGCGGAGGCCAGCTGGTGAAGGGTCTCGATGCGGGACTGAATGATGCTCTTCGCCCGTTCATAATTCTCCATCACCAGACGCCGCACCTCCTGGTCAATCTCGATGGCGGTTTGCTCCGAGTAATCCTGGTGCTGAGCGATCTCCCTGCCCAGGAAGATCATCTCCTCCCGCTTGCCGAAGGTCAGGGGACCCAGCTTGTCGCTCATTCCCCACTCGCACACCATCTTGCGGGCCAGCTCGGTAGCGCGCTCGATATCATTCCCGGCCCCGGTGGTAATGGAATCCAATACCAATTCCTCCGCCACCCTTCCCCCCATCATGATCCCGATCTCATTCAGGAGGTACTCCTTGGGATAGTTGTGCTTCTCGTCAATGGGGAGCTGCTGGGTAACGCCCAGGGCCCTGCCCCGCGGGATGATGGTCACCTTGTGGATCGGGTCGGTTCCCGGCAGCAGCTTGGCCACCAGGGCATGCCCGGCCTCATGGTAGGCGGTGGCCCTCTTCTCCTGGTCGCTGATGATCATGCTCTTTCTTTCCACGCCCAGGAGGACCTTGTCCTTCGCGCTCTCGAAGTCCTCCATCTCCACCTTTTTCTTGTTCTGCCGGGCGGCCAGGAGGGCCGCCTCATTGATCAGGTTGGCCAGATCCGCGCCCGAGAAGCCAGGGGTCCCCCGCGCCAGCACCTGGATATCCACATCTTCCGCCAGAGAAACCTTCTGGGCGTGAACCCGGAGGATCCCCTCCCTCCCCTTCACATCCGGCCTGACCACGACCACCTGGCGGTCGAAGCGTCCAGGCCGCAGCAATGCCGGATCCAGCACATCGGGACGGTTGGTGGCGGCGATCAGGATGACCCCCTCATTGGACTCGAAGCCGTCCATCTCGACCAGGAGCTGATTCAGGGTCTGCTCCCGCTCATCGTGGCCGCCGCCCAGGCCGGCGCCGCGATGCCTCCCCACGGCGTCGATCTCATCCATGAAGATGATGCAGGGGGCGTGTTTCTTACCCTGCTCGAAGAGATCCCGGACCCGCGAGGCCCCCACCCCGACGAACATCTCCACGAAATCGGAGCCACTGATAGAGAAGAAGGGGACACTCGCCTCGCCGGCGATCGCTCGGGCGAGAAGGGTCTTGCCGGTTCCGGGAGGGCCCATCAACAGAACGCCCTTGGGGATGCGGCCTCCCAGCTTCTGGAACTTCTGGGGGCTTTTCAAGAACTCGATGATCTCCTGCAGCTCCTCCTTCGCCTCATCCACCCCCGCCACATCGGCGAAGGTCACCTTGTTCTGCTTCTCCGACAGCAGTCGGGCCCGGCTTTTCCCGAAGGAGAGGGCCTTGGCGCCCCCGCCCTGCATCTGACGCATGAAGAAGATCCAAACCCCGATGAAGAGGACCATCGGCAGCCAGGAAAGGAGGGCATTCATGTACCAGGGATTGGAATCGGCTGGCTTCACCGTAATGCGCACTCCTTTGGCCCGGAGGGTCGGGATCAGTTGTGGATCCTCCGCGCTATAGGTCTTGAAGGCACTCCCATCGGTCATCTTTCCCCGAAAATCCGACCCCTTGATCGTGACCTCAGAGATCTCACCCTTCTCCACCTTGACCATGAAGTCAGAGAAGATCAGCTCCTTCTCTGGGGCTTGACCCTGGTTGAAGATGTTAAAGACCAGGATCATGACCAGACCGATCACTAACCACAAGGCGACATTTTTCAGCAATGGATTCAAATTGACTCCCCCCTGATAAAGAAAGACAACCCCATCTGTTTCTTATACCACCAAGAGAGGAAGAAATCAAGAAAAACCTTGACCAAGAGGGGAATGGAAGCCCCGTGGACAGGCTGGGGGAGCTTCGCCTGCCAGGATCGCTTCATCCGGTGGGTGTGGCGAGGACCGCGATATAAGGCAGGTTGCGATATCTCTGGCCGAAGTCCAGGCCGTAGCCGACCACAAAGGCATTGGGCACGGTGAAGCCGATATAGTCGATAAAGACTCCCACCTCCCTGCGGGAGGGCTTGTCCAGGAGGGCACAGATCCTGAGGCTCGCTGGCCTTTGCGTCAGGAGGTTTTCTTTCAGGCAGGCGAGGGTGCGGCCGGTATCCACGATGTCCTCGATGATTAAGACATCCCTTCCTTCGATGCCCTGACTGAGGTCCAAACGAAACTTCACCACCCCGGAGGAGGTGGTCTTGTCCCCATAGCTGGAGACGGCCACGAAATCGGAGACCAAGGGGAGATCGATCTGGCGGGAGAGATCAGACCAGAAGATAGTGGCTCCCTTGAGGATGCAGACCAGGACTAGGTCCTTTCCCGCATAGTCAGAGGTGATCTGCTGCGCCAGCTCCCTGACCCTCCGGGCGATCTCCTCTTTGCTGATCAAGACCTCTTTGATCTGACCCTCAGCCATCCTCATCCCGGATCACCTCCGCTGCCAGGACTTTTTGGGTCTCCTCTCTTACGCGATACCGCTCATCGATCCGAAAGCCGATCACCCAGGCGATCTCAGCCCCGGAGACCAGAAGGGGGATTTCTTCCCTTTCGCCGCGGGATACCTTAGCATCAATGAGAAATTCCTTCAACTTCTTTTTCCCCCCCATCCCCAAGGGGTAAAAATAATCCCCAGACCTCCGATTGCGAACGAGGAGCGGGGGGCGAGCCCTGTCCGCATCGAAGAAGACCCGATAAGGAGTAGACTCCTCCAGATGGACCTCCTGCCGCCTCAGGATCTCCATCTTGATCCTCAGGGCCGCCTTCGGCACCTGGACTTCCCCCTTGATGGGCAAGGGGTGTTCCCAGGCGCGGAAAGGGGACCTTTTTCTGGTCCCAAGAAGCAGGCGATCATAGTCCTTGAAGGCCTCCATCCCGCCGGGCAGCGTGAGCCGGGAGCCGCTCTGGGCCAGGAGCAGTTCCTGGAGGGAGAAGATATGGCGGTGGCTCAGATGGGGATAGGAGGGGGCCGCCATTCGGGCGGTCGCCATAAGGATCCGCCTCTGGAGTGCGATCGGCTCCTGCAGGAGGCCAGGGATGGAGAGGGCGACCTGCCCCTCTTCCTGCTCCAGCAAGATCGAGGAGAGGCGGGCAGAGGTGAGGGATTCCAGCAGGTCCTCCTCCTCACCGAGGATGGAGGCAATAGCGGCCAGGGTCTCTGACAACTGGGGATTGTACTCCTGACGCAGCAGGGGCAGGAGATGAAGCCGAATCCGATTTCGTAGATAAGCGACCTTCAGATTGCTAGAATCGCTGACGAAGGGGATCTGGTTCGCCTGGGCATACCCTTCGATCTCTTCCCGGGTGGTCTCGATCAGGGGCCGGATGAAGCGGCCCTCCCGCACCGGAGGAATGCCTCGCAGGCCAGGCCTTCCTGCCCCCCGGAGGAGATTGAGCAGAACCGTCTCTGCCTGATCATCCCGGGTATGGCCCAGGGCGATCTTTGAGGCGCCCACCTCTTTGGCTACCTCTTTTAGGAAGGCGTATCGAATCTGCCGTGCTGTCTGCTGCAAGGAGCCTGACTTCCCTCTTCTGACCCCTTTTACTGAAACCGAGCGAATAGTGGTCTCAACTCCGAGCTGACAGGCATAATCCCGGACGAAGTCCGCATCCCTTTGGGATTCCTCGCCGCGGAGCATGTGATTCAAATGGGCCACATGCAGGGAATAACCCTGGCGCTCCGAAAAGCGGTGGAGGAGGTGAAGGAGGACCGTGGAATCGATGCCCCCGGAGGCCGCCACCACCACCTTCTCTCCAGGATGGAGCATCTGATATTGCCTGATAGTCTGGCCGACCTTCGGGGAGATGTCTGGCTTGGCCTTCAAAATCCGACTCCTGTCGGGAAAAGGGATTGTAAAAATCCGACGATGGGGTATCTTAGCATTGCCCGGAAAAGGATACAACCCTCTTGATTGCTCCACTCTTGCAGATTTATCGCGCGGGCCGGAAGGAGGAAAATTTATGGAACCGAGGGACATCACCATTGAGGTCACGGAGATCCGGGGAGGCGGCCGCTGTAGCTACGGCCTGAAGGTAGGGGACCGCTTCCAAGCACGAGAGGAGGGGGCGGATTTCTGCGTCTGGGCCCATCAGGCCCTTTTCCCCTTCATCACCGCCCTCAAGTTCGGCGGCGCCCTGCCCTGGGAAGAGGATCCGGAGGTCGCCTACGCCTGCTGCCCCGACCCCCACAACACCGTAGTCTTCAAGCTCACGAGGAAATAAGTGGGATCGAGCCGCTGAAGGCAGCCAAGAACCAATTGACATCGTATGAGCTGGCCAATCGATGCCGTCTGATCAATTTTCTCTGCCTTGCCCGGCTGAGCGTTAGGTGGTGTGCGAGGCGGTAATCAAATTGATAGAGGCCCGGCTAAAAAAGGCGGAGAGCGTAATAGGACAAGATTGTAGTATATTCCAAAAATGCTATCCCAATACGCATTACCGAGGAGCGATGGGGGCACATCGTTCGGCGACATCCCGTGAAGATGTAACCCTTTTCCCTCCAAGCATAGATGGACAGGGAGCCTTCTTGGGCCAGGGTCGCTAATCGAGAGAGGAAGTCATTTCGATCGTGTTGGGTCAGGAAGATCTTTCCCTTCTCGATCCCCCGACCGATGACATGATGAAAAACTCCGGGTGCGTCCAAGCGAGCACATCGGGGCATAGAGACTGCACGCCCCATTTGTTTTCCAGTGTCAAGCACGCTCTGCATCAACGTCCCCTATTTATCACTATTTATGCGATGGTTAGGCGGGCAAATCTTCAACGAACGCCTTCGCGACTTTGCCCAACAGGTCACTCTGTACTTCGATGAGGTCACCAGCAGATACCGGCCAAAGTGGCAACGGGGATCCAGTCAGAACGATTTGCCCGCGAAGCAACTGACGACCATGCTGCTCAAGGTGTTCTACCAGCCGGACGATGCCGGCCAAGGGACCGCCTTCGAGTGAATGCCCCGCGGCCTCTCCGAGAAGCTCACCGCTACGCAAGACTCGTAGAGTTGCGTTTGATAGGGCGTCGGTGCATTGAAGCGGTGTCTCCTCGACCGGCAGCACGACGCCAGCATGGATCGCATTGTTTGCGATCAACTCCACCGCACGCTTAGCGGGTGAGCCACGAAAGACGTAATTGTGAAGCTCGATGACGATGAACCCCGCCGCCAGCACATCGACGTTTCGCTTTAACCATTTAGCAGACGGCACATCGTCGGCCAGCCGTACTGCAAACTCACCTTCGATGGCTAGGCCGTCAAATTTCGCTGCGTTTAGCACACTACCGGACGCATGCAATTCCGACTGCCAAACGTGCCCGAAGACAGGGCGGTCAAGACCAAGCTGGTTTTGCATGGTCCGACTAATGCAGCCAATCTTGTAGCCAGCCACCTGTTCGCCGCGCAGCAAACGGAGTTGCGCCACCTGTAACTGCAACTCGTAAGCCTGTTCGATGGACAGGCAGAATTCCGATTTCGCAAGCAACCTCCCGGGCCGATGCTGATCGAAGTCGCGAAGTTGACGGGCTGCGAAACTTTGCAGATTCAAGCGATCTCCTCGTTCAACCGCCTAATCGGGATAGGGAGGGGCCTCGCAGCCCCTCTCCTCCCACACCACCGTACATACGGATCACGTATACGGCGGTTCGGCGGATTGCGTCGATGCCTGCCCACTTGGTGCAGGGTGCTTCCTGCTCTGCACCCGCGCTGTCAGTTTTGTGCATCGACCGGAGTGTCTGTTCCCGCGCCCCAGCTGCGGTTTCATCCCCTAAAGGCATAACGCCCGACGGATGCACTACCGCCTCTCGGCACGAAATGACTGCTCCTTTCCTTCCACCCCTTCCGGGGACCGTTCAGGCCTTCGGCAGGGTGAGGCCATCCGGGGTCCTTCCCCGGCTCGTTTCCTCCGCCTACTTTGCCCTCTGCTGACTTCTCCCGGCCGGTCAGAGCCGGTCGCCCAGCCCTCAGTCCACTCC
>JAZDMQ010000022.1:0-2409 GCA_043800755.1 bacterium
ACTACGCTCTTGGCGGCCATGGCGACCGCTGAGAAGGCAACCACCACTCCTAAAGCCAACAACAGAATTAAGATCTTCTTCATGGATTCACCTCTTTGCTTGGTTAGAAAGCTCACGATCTGCCTTGCCTCACAACAAGCTGACGAGAGATTCACCACCCCCTTCCTTTGAAAGAGAAAACATTCTTTTCGGTCACTCCTTCCCTCCTTATGATCAGGAAGGAGGAGGGGAGAGAGGTACTGGGTAGTATGAATTGGCTTAATGGATTCATGGGTTTGTGGTAGGTAAAACATGGATTGCGATTACACCTGAGGAGAACTACACATAAATATACCCCGATTTCCTCATTGTCAAGATCTTTTTTTCCCCATCCCGTTTCCCCAAGCTTTCTGGACCGTTACGAGGCGGGCTGAGGGGGGGCACTTCCTCAGGCAGCATGCGGTCTCGCGGAAAAGGAATGCCCGACGGAACCTCCGGACTCACGAGTGGAGCCCTTGAAATCGAAGCTCCCTCCGACCGATCTTCCGGAGGGAGCTTCACCCAGGCATTATTCCCCTCTCTTCCCTCATTGAGCATTCATTTGGGAAAAGGTTAGATTTCAGCTTCCAGAATCATGCGCAGATCCTCCCGGGGGATCACACCCTCCACCAGGATCACGACATTCTTGACCCTCTTGTAACCCGACCAGAAGGTCCCGTCGGTGTAAATCCCGGAGTCCGCATCCCGGTAGCTCACCTGATCTTTGGCCTCACCCTCTCCCTCCTCACCCTCTGCATCCGAGGCCTTGAAGTTCAAGGCCTCGATCGCCTCTTTTTCCGACCGAAAGACCAACTTGAAGACCGGCACCCGCACCTGCCCCTTGAACATGGCGCCTGCAAAACAGGCCTTGAATCCATATTCATCAATGGGGGAAAGCTCCCTCAGGAAGGGGGGGCGGCCAAAGGCGAAGTGCAGGAGCATCCAGACCGTGATCCCGGGCTGTGCCTCGTAGATTCTTCCCTGGTACTCCCCGACCTTGATCTCCTTGCTGGGGACCCTGAAGCGATAATCCCTGGCAAAGAGATTACGCCTCCATTCCATGGGCTTTCCTTCGCGGATCTCTGCCAGGTGAAGGAATTTGAAGCCATCCCGTGATTCATCGCTATAGGTGATCCGGGTCTCCAGGAGGGTGTTGAAGCCCTTCGTCTGCTCCAATCCTTCCGTCAAGCGCGATGTCTGGAAACCCGCCCGGGCATAGGCCTCGGCCAGGCACATCATGTTCGAGTAAGAGAGGGCCACCAGCACATCGGGGTCGCGACCAAACCGCGCCTGAAAGGCCTGGGCGAACTCGGTCCACGAGGGCCCCAGCTCCTCGTCCCGTCCCTCGTGGGCAAAGGTGAGATACCCACCGACGATCACCCCCTCGGTCAGCTGCGGGGGGAGATCGAGGAGGCGGTGACTATCCCAGCCGGAGGAGGCCACGACCTTGGCATCCAACTTTAGCTCTCGCAGACCCTCCAAGATCGGGGCGGCGTCGGAGGCCATCCCGTAGACCAATATCCCTTCTGCCCCCGCGCCCTGAATCTGTCGCAGGGGGGAGGCGAAGTCCTTCTGCCCGCGGGCGTAGGAGACCTCGGCTACCGGGGTCTCGCCATATTGCTCGATCCTCTTTCGTTGCACCGCTGCGCCCGATCTCCCGTGGGCATTCTCCTCATAGAGCAGGGCAATCCTCTTGTTCCCAATCTTCTCCCACAACATGTCTACCAAGATCTTCGCCTGCTCCTCATCCGAGATGCTTCCCCGAAAGACCCATCTCTGGGGAGGATGGGTGAGGTCGGGGTGGGTGGCCAGGGTGAGGAGGGGGATCTGGGCCTGGCGCACCAGGGGAAGGACCGCCAGGGCGCAATCGCTATCGGCCAGGCCAAATAGGAGGTCCACCTTAGCCTGGCGGATCAGGCGAGAGGCGGCCTCCTGGGCCTGATCCGGCGATCCACCCTCATCCGCCAAGCTCATCTCCATCCGCACCCCTTTCTCTTTCCACTCCTCATTGATCCGCTGAATCGCCAAGAGAGCGCCGTCGGCCACCCCCCGGCCCACCTGGGCCTGGGGGCCGCTCAGGGAGGCGATTACCCCGATTTTGAGCACCTTCTCTGCATGCGCTCCCGAGGAAGATCCCCCTACCAAGGTCAGAATCATCAGGGAGAGCACAACACGCTTGAGTATGATCCGTTTACTCATGTTCCATTCACCTTCCCATGGCATCCTTTCAGATGCTTGGGTGAAAAGACAAAACGGCCTCCCTTGCCACCTGAGGCCGCTTCATCTCTCGCTGGGTATTTGACGTATTAGAAGTTGGCGTCCAGGACCGCCCTCAAATCCTCCAGAGGGACATAGCCTTTGGCATAGATTAAGGTGGATCCTTTTCGCCGG
>JAZDMQ010000077.1:0-37496 GCA_043800755.1 bacterium
TCAGGTCCGCGATCGCGAATGAAATGGGGGGTCCGGGCAGGGACCTCCAGGGCGAGTTCGACGAAGCCGCCGTACTGGCCGTCTCGATACCAGGGGGCCTGGTAGATCAACTTCTTTTGGCCGCCCTTCTCGATGCTATAGACATTGGCCTGCCGCGCCTCCATAAGCTGCCTGAGCTTTCTGCGTGCCGGCTCTGGATGACAGTCTAACAGACTTGTGCCGATCAGTTTCCTGCCGCCTCGATCCTGATAGGCCTCGGCTGCCTGGTCGTTCAACTCGATGATAATCCCCTCGCGGTCGCAGACCGTCATCGCTCCGGGAAATTCCTTCACCCAGGGATGATCTGCCATCCTGCCCTCCTTGCCGAGGATCGCACCCTCAGTCGAGGGTGACGAAGATCGTTTTCCATGGTAATCGCCATCCGTTTCCCGAAAGATGATCCCCGTTGCGGGAATTCGCTCTGAGAGCCGGCCGATATCACCAGCATCCTTCAGCGGGATATCGATCTCCTCGAAATGCGATTCGGAATCAGCCCTGTTGTAGACCCTCGTCACCTTCATCTCTAAGCATCACCCCCTGTGGAGTCCTCGAGTCCCAAGGCTGCCCGCCCCTCGCCCAGGACCTGGTCATAATACTGCTCCAACGCCGGATTGCAAGGGCGGCAGCCGGCGACTACCTGCTCGGTCCAGTTCAGATAGGCTCGCCTGCGATCTGTCGGCCAATCTGCAGGCGGGTGATGGGTCACATCCCTCACATTGCAGATTTTGTCGGCGAGCTTGATCAGTTTGGCGCGGTTGGAAACCAGCGGGGCGTGCTCGATCTGTAGCCGCTTCCGCTCCGCCTTGGGCAGGGTCTTGTCATCGGTCATCTCTTCGACGAGGAGCCGAACCTCAATGCTGAACCTCGATTCGAGCTCCTCCGGAGTGGTCTGCGTATCCTCGATGGTATCATGCAGGATGGCGGCGACCAGGGTGGTCGGGTCAGTGACGCCCCCCACATTTGCTAAGAGGCTGGTCACCTCGATAGGGTGGTTGATGTAAGGGGAGGCGTTCTTGTCCTTGCGCCGCTGGTCCCGGTGTTTCTCGGCGGAAAATTGGAGCGCCTTCAACAAAAGGGCGACGCCGCTGATCTTTACCTCCATGCCAGCCCCGATCCGAAGGCCCTCATGTCGCCGAGAGCCACTTCTTTGCGACTGATGATGCCAGTCAGGCTCAATAGCAAGAAGAAAACGAAGGCGGCCACATTGAGGATTCACAATCTGCGGGCCTTGCCATTCTTGATCCCTCTTCTCCGTTTTCGGGCGCGGGCCGGCCCTCCCTATTGCTTCTCTGCCTTCAGGATCTTGGCCCAGGAGTCCACCAGGGAGACCGTGCGATTGAACACCAAAGAGCCCTTAGCCGAATCCGGGTCCACGCAGAAATAGCCCTGCCTCTCGAACTGGTATCGGGCGCCTGGCGTGGCGCCTGCCAGGCTCGGTTCCACGCGGCAGGAGGTCAGCGTCTCCAGCGACTTCGGATTCAGGTAGGATTTGAAATCGCGGCCCTCCTCTTCGTCGTCCGGATCTGGCTTGGTAAAGAGATGATCGTAAAGGCGCACCTGGGTCTGGAGGGCGTGGGCGGCCGAGACCCAGTGGAGGGTTGCCTTGACCTTGCGTCCATCCGGCGCGTCACCGCCCTTCGTCGCTGGGTCATAGGTGCAGTGCAGCTCAACCACCTCGCCGGTTTTTTCATCCTTCACCATGCCCACGCATTTGATGAAATAGGCATACCGCAACCGGACCTCACGACCGGGGGCCAGCCGATAGAATTTGGTGGGCGGGTTTTCGAGGAAGTCCTCCTTCTCAAGGTAGAGCACACGCGAAAAGGGAACCTTCCTGGTGCCGGCGCTGGCGTCCTCCGGGTTATTCACGGCGTCCAACTCCTCCACCAGGTCCTCTGGATAATTATCAATGACGACTCGCAGAGGACGCAGCACCGTCATGACGCGCGGCGCGCGTTGGTTCAGGTCTTGGCGGATGAAGTGCTCGAGCAGTCCGATGTCCACGGTACTATTGCTCTTGGCCACTCCGATGCGCTCACAGAAGTTGCGGATTGCCTCCGGGGTGTAGCCGCGCCTCCGCATCCCTGCGAGCGTGGGCATCCGGGGATCGTCCCATCCGCTGACGGATCCCTCTTGTACCAGTTGTAGGAGTTTGCGCTTGCTCATCACGGTGTAGCTAAGATTGAGGCGGGCGAACTCGATCTGTTGCGGATGATAAACCTTTAGCTCGTCGAGTATCCAGTCGTAGAGCGGGCGATGGTCCTCATACTCCATGGTGCAAATCGAATGGGTGATCCCTTCGATGGAGTCGGAAAGGCCGTGGGCGAAGTCGTACATTGGGTAGATACACCACTGATTGCCCGTCCGGTGATGGGCCACCTTCCGAATGCGATAGAGGACCGGATCCCGCATATTCAGATTGGGAGAAGCCATATCGATCTTGGCCCGGAGCACATGGGTCCCATCCTCGAATTCCCCTGCGCGCATGCGGCGAAACAGGTCGAGGTTCTCTTCCACCGAACGGCTGCGGTAGGGGCTTTCCTTTCCCGGCTCGGTCAAGGTGCCACGGTGCTCTCGGATCTCCTCTGCGCTCAGGCTATCCACATAGGCCTGGCCCTCTTGGATGAGTTGCACTGCATACTGGTAAAGTTGCTCAAAGTAGTCAGAGGCGTAGAAGAGCCGATCATCCCAATCGAATCCCAGCCAGCGGACATCCTCCTTGATCGATTCCACATACTCGACCTCCTCTTTGCTGGGATTGGTATCGTCGAAGCGCAGATTGCAGAGGCCTCCGTATTCGGTGGCCAGTCCGAAATTGAGGCAGACGGACTTGGCGTGTCCGATGTGGAGATAGCCGTTCGGCTCGGGCGGGAATCGGGTGCGAACTCGTCCGCCGAATCGGTTCGTCTTCAAGTCCTCGGCGATGATGGTGCGGATGAAATTGGATGAGGGGGCAGGATCGGTAGTGGGCATGGGTGCGGCTTCCTCCTTGACTTTCTCTTGTGCGATCTTCTGGATGTGGATGTGTATATGGGAGCGAGCCTGTTCGGGGCGATGATTTGAATGCGCTCTGCCTGCATCTTCAGAAAGGTGCGCTTGGGGGTCTCCACCCCACCGGCGGTGATCCTCTCCACCTTTCCCGTAACCTGAACGCGCTTTTGAAGATAGAACGAATCAACCGCACCGCCGAGGGACCCGGGGTCAGGTCTTTACTCTTGCTGTTTTCCGCTCCCCTCCGTCATCAGTCTGCTGATGGTAGAATAATGCAGCCCGAGAAAATCCGCAACTTCTCTCTGAGAGTAGCCGTGCTTTTCTACGGCCTCAGCGACTTTCCGATTTCGCAGATCCCTGTCCCCTGTAGCCTTGTTAGCAAAGAGCCTGTCCAGGCTCGGCCTTCCCAACAGGCGCTGGCTCTTGGGGATCTCAGTGAAGCCTTCCTGGCCCCTCAAATGCCCTCGGAGCTGCTGGACGAAATCGTCATCACCAAGCAATATCTGTCCTTTGACCTCGGTCCAGATTGATTCTGCACTGATGCCATCGCGGATGAATTCACGGTAGTTGGCCCTTGCCGTACTCATCCTTTCCCCAAACTGCTGCAGTATCCAGGCGGTCGTCAGGCAAGGATGGGCACGCTCATATCCCGCGGTACCCCGGTAGCTGCTCCATGGCCATGCTTCGGGCGATCTTACCAGATCAGCCCGCACCGGGTTCAGCACCACATAGCGGCAGACCTGGAGCAGATAGCTCTCCCTTTCCACCAGCACTGCTCTATACCTTCCCTGAAAGAGGTGGCCGACCCTTTGATGTTGCTTGTTGAAAAGCTGAGTGAAGACCCCATTTAATTGGCGCATCCCCGGCGAGAGGTTGCCGTCCGGAGTCTCGATGATCAAATGATAATGGTTTTCCATCAGACAATAGGCATGGCAGAGCCAGTTGAAGCGATTTGAGACGCCCGCCAGAAGGCTGAGGAATGAAGAACGATCCCGGTCTTCGAGGAATATGGGTTTCTGCTCATTCCCCCGAGAGGTGACATGATAGAGCGCGCCTTCGAATTCTATCCGTAATGGTCTCGCCATACAATTCACCACGCTTAGATAAGGATTGGGGACCTCAGAAGCAAAGGCCCAGCCACCCGGCAGCCCTTAGGCTGCCTTCAATTCTGAAGTACAACTTGGGCAACGGGTGGCCTTGACCGCAATGGTGGAGAAGCAATAGGGGCATTCCTTGGTGATAGGGGCTGGGGCCGGCTCTGGCCGATGCAATCGATTGGCCACCCGAATTACCAGGAACAGGGCAAGGGCGATGATGATGAAATCGACCAGGGCATTGAGAAACAGCCCATAGTTGATCGTGGGTGCCCCGGCGGCCTTGGCACTACTCAGGGCAGAATAGGGTGCGCCGGATAGGTTCAGGAATAAGTTGCTGAAGTCCACCTTGCCCAGCAGCAGGCCAATAGGGGGCATGAGGACGTCGTTGACCAGGGAGGTGATGATCTTGCCAAAGGCAGCGCCGATGATGACCGCCACAGCCAAGTCAAGGGCATTGCCCCGCATTATGAATTCTTTAAAATCCTTGAGCATTTCGGACCCTCCTTTCCCGATTCCCGAATGACTCGGATTAGATTTGAGATCATCTAACACGGACCCGGCATCAATGTCAAGATTAAAGACCTGACCCCGTGTTCGATGGTATGGATTGAACTATCTTTGGAACGCGTGCCGCCAGCAGGTGCGCGTTCGCTCTCGTTCCTGTCTCCCGGTCATCTCGGTGATGATGATCTCCACGGCGCCGCAGTTGGCCACCCCCTCCGGGGCAATTCCTGGAGCCTGGGGGCGGAACCGGCGATTGAAGGCGTTCAGCGCCTCCTCTCGTTCTTTTAGGTTCCCCAGCACCCGTGCCGTGCCGTAGCAGATGACACTGTCGCTATCCACATGACAGGGGTTTCCACCTGCATGCTCGCGCACCCGCCCTGGCTGCCGAGCCACCGCAAAGCAGACCTGGGGGTTGGCCCGGATATAGTCCAGCTTCCTTCCCTGGTGGCCACAGTGAAACAGGATCTTCCCGTCCTGATAAGCGTAATTCACCGGAACTACATACGGCTTGCCATCCAGGCACAACCCCAAGAAGCCGAACTCGCCCTCCTGCAGGATCTCTTCCATCTCCTCGCGGGATTCGATAAAGCCCTGCTCTTCCATTGATCTTCTCCTGGTTTCCTCATTCAGATGCGGATCGTGTGAATCGAATGATGCGACGACGGATCAGCGATCAAGAAACCCACGGTTGCGATTATCAAATGAATCGGCTATCTTTGTCAAGGAGGATGGGAAATGGACCGTGGGACTCAACCAAGGATGACGGAACACTTGCTCTATGCCCGAATTGCCTCGGTCTTTGGCACCATCGGCCTGGTCTGGGAAGAGGCCGATGTCGGGCCGAAGGTGTCCCGGGTTCTTTTGCCCCATGAGACAAACTCGGCGGGAAAGATTCTCCTAATTGCAGGGATTGAAAGGTTTCTCGAAGGCGAGGCGGTGGATTTTGATCTGGAGAGGATCGCCCTCGATCGGTGTTCGGAGTTTCAGCGTCGGGTCCTCCTGGCCGATTTTCAGATCCCTCGGGGCTGGATCAGCACCTATGGGAGGATTGCCAGAAGGGTAGGGACTCCCAATGCGTCCCGGGCGGTGGGCAGAGCCTTGGCTCGCAATCCCTTCCCCCTCGTCATCCCCTGTCATCGCGTCCTCCGCTCGCATGGGGGGTTGGGGGGATATCGAGGCGGCCTCGCCATGAAACAGGCCCTGCTCCAATTAGAAGGGGTGGAGTTCTCGGCGGCAGGGAGGGTCCTCACGGACCGGATCTACTATTGATTGGCCTCTCGCGATCCCTGGCTCATCCCTTGGCCGGAAATACCCTGGACATCCGATCCCTGCCCCTGACCGCTGGATTGACCAGGTACTTGGGCCATTCCCCCCGGAGCGCCGAGGCCACATTCTGCGCGGCCTTGGTGCGAAGCTCCAGGTAGGCCTCCTCGGTATAGGAGGCATAGTGGGGCGTGAAGACCACATTCTCCAGGGTCAGGAGGGGCTCATTCGGATCGGGAGGCTCCTTCTCTAAGACATCCAGGCCGGCCCCGGCGATCCAGCCTTCCTTCAGGGCCCGATACAGGGCGGCCCCATCCACCACCGGCCCGCGACCGGTGTTGATCAGGAAGGCGGAGGGCTTCATCTGGTGCAGCTCCTTCTCCCCGATGATATGGCGGGTGTCGGCAGTGAGGGGGGCATGAATGGAGAGGATGTCTGATTGTCCGAGCAGGGTGGGCAGATCCACCATCTTCACCCCGTAGGGGTTGGCGGCCTCCTGGGAGACATAGGGGTCATAGGCGATGATCTGGAAGCCAAAGGCCTGGGCCTTGGGCACCAGGGTCCGGGCGATGTTGCCGAAGGAGAGGAGGCCCAGGACCTGGCCCCGGAACTTATGGATGGGGAAGGCGAGGCTTCGATCCCAGATCCCTTGCCTCACCGCGTTGCTGAGGAGGACCACCTTGCGAGTCGCCGCTAGGATCAGGCTCATGGCCGTGTCCGAGACCTCATCGAAGCAGAAGTCGGGGACATTGGCGCAGATAATCCCCTGCTCCGTGGCTGCGGCGACCTCCACGGTGTCCACCCCGATCCCGTAATTGGAGATCACCAGGCAACTCTTCAGTTCACTCAACACCCGGCGGGTGAGAGGGGAGATGGCGTGAAGGATTGCATCGGCATCGCGGGCCGCCTCGATCACCTCCTCCTCGGTGAGGGAGCGGCTGGGGAGGACCTCCGCCCCCACCTGGGCCAGGATCTCGCGTTCCACGGTGAGGGGAAGCAGGTGGGCGTTGGTCGCCGCCACTTTGAATCTGACTTGGGCCATCTTTTGCCTCCTTCTGCCTGAGGGCTTGAGGGATCGTTGCTTAGTGCTCCGCTTCATAAATGCGGTAACATATTATTCCCCGGAAACGGAGCACTTCCACAGGGGTTTACGCCCCTATGGCGCTCCATAACGATTCAGCATAATATCAGAGGCGGCTGAGGGTCAATAGGAATTTGGGTAGTGAATTTGAGCAGTGAAAAATGCCATTGCTTTTTCGGGCTGCTTATTCTATGAGATAGCTGCGATCGGATTTTAGGGTGGAGCAGGGATTGGGCGCAGAGGGAAGTGGAAATTTAGTCAGGATGGGGGTGGGCGATGGGAGAAGTGAAGGTTCGCTGGATCGGAGGGCATCAATTCGTCGGTATCGATAGCACCCATCATAGCGTAGTGCTCTCCTCCCCGGAGGAGGGCGTGGGGATGAAACCCTCTGAGCTTCTGCTGGTGGCCCTGGCGAGCTGCTCCGCCTATGATGTGGTGGAGATCCTGAAAAAGAAGAGGCTTCGGCTCTTGGGGCTGGAGGTCACGGTCCAGGGGGAGCAGGACCCGGAGCCGCCCTGGGCCTTTCGGCGGATCCAATTGGAATATCGGGTGAAGGGGCGGCAGATTCCGGAAGGGGCGGTGGCCTCCGCCATAGAGCTGTCGGAGAAGAAATACTGTTCGGTCATGGCCACGCTCTCCGGAGTGGTCGAGGTGAGCAGCCATTTTCAAATCGAAGGGGAAGAGGAGGAATGAATGAGGATCACTTTCCGATCAGATTTCATGCTGAGCTTCGCAATGGCATGTCTGTTACTGGGCCTGATGGTTACACCCCTGGCCTGGGGTGAGAATCCCTCGGAGCGGACTGGCTTCCTGAAGGTGAGCACGGAGCCCGAGGGGGCCAGCATAGAGGTGGATTCCGGACAAAAGGGGACGACCCCGGTCGTCCTGGAGGTCCCTGTGGGAGCAAGAAAGGTCAAGCTCTCCAAGGAGGGATTTCTCCCGCACAGCGAGGAGGTCGTCGTCTCTGCGGATGGCATCCTCCGTCTCCAGGTCAAACTCTCCCTCTCTCCGCTCGCTTCAATTAAGACGATCTCGGAGAAGAGGGGAAAGGACGGCTCGGAGATGGTCTTCGTCCCGGGAGGGGAATTTCTGACCGAGGGCGGAGAAGGAGGATCCCAGAAGGTCCCGGTGAAGGCCTTCTGGATCGACAAATTCGAGGTGACCAACGCCCAATATGCCAAGTTTCTGGAAGAGACCAAACACCCC
The DNA here is from genome assembly GCA_043800755.1 of bacterium. Classification (GTDB taxonomy): domain Bacteria; phylum Methylomirabilota; class Methylomirabilia; order CAVQYV01; family CAVQYV01; genus JAZDMQ01. The sequence continues at coordinate 8,182 of JAZDMQ010000077.1, forward strand.
AAGCCGGCCTACTGGGAAGACCCGGCTTACAATCAGTCGCAGCAGCCCGTGGTGGGGGTGCGCTGGGAGGATGCGGTCGCCTATGCCCGCTGGGTCGGGAAGCGCCTCCCCTCTGAGGTAGAGTGGGAGAAAGCAGCCAGGGGGCCGGATGGCCGGATTTATCCCTGGGGGGACACCTGGTCGTCCGATCGGTGCAATAGTACCGGGAAGCAAGATGGATTTGAGGGTCCAGCCCCGGTGGGACAATTTCCCTCGGGGGCCAGTCCCTATGGGGTGATGGATATGGTGGGCAATGTCTGGGAGTGGGTTGGGGATGAGCCAGCCCCGGATGCCCCCGCGGACTCGAAGGATCTCCGCATCGGCAAGGGAGGATCCTGGGCGAATTCGGCCGAGCAGGTCAAGGTTACCGCCCGGGCCAGGGGGGATAAGACGATGGCCGACTGCATCCTCGGTTTCCGTTGCGCCCTGGATGGCGATTGAGAGACAACGAACGAGGTTTCCGGGCTGGCTTCACTGGCCTGGGGCCTGGTCCCTTCTCGGCGTGACCTCCTCCAGCGCCCCCTGGAAGGTCTCGTAGGCCTCCTGGCCGAAGAGGACGAAGCGGACCATCTCGATCCCCGGGGGGTGGGCCTTCAGATAGGCGATAGTGGTCTTGAGGGCAATGGCGGCGGCCTCCCTTAGGGGATAGCCGTAGGCGCCGGTGCTCAGCGAGGGAAAGGCCAGGCTCCTGATGCCGTGCGCTGAGGCCAATTTCAGGCTGTTGCGGTAGGCCGAGGCCAGGAGCTCCGCTTCGCCCCGCCTGCCTCCAGAATAGATGGGTCCGACGGCGTGGATCACATATTTGGCCTTCAGCCGCCCGCCGCTGGTGATCCTTGCCTCTCCGGTGGGGCAGCCGTCGATCTTTCGGCACTCCTCCATGATCTCTGGTCCCCCGGCTCGATGAATAGCGCCATCCACTCCGCCCCCTCCGTGCAGGCCGGAGTTGGCGGCATTGATGATGGCCTCTGTATCCTGGACGGTGATGTCCCCCTCCAGCAATTCGAGGGTCGAGCTATTGATCTGAACCCTCATTCTTCTTCCCTCCTTCCTTCAGCCCCCGGTGGAGAGGCCCAGCACGCTCCCTGGGGGGTGATGATCGCCATCTCGATCTCCCAGCTAAAACTTCGGGGATAGGTTTGCAGGTGGAGCAGGCCCAAGGTGGTGTGAATCATGAAGCGGGCCATCTCCGTGGCCTGTTCCAGATCCATCCCCGAGTAGGAAAGGGGCAGCTCCACCTCCCTGAAGAGGGGCAGGAGTTGCTCCTCGCTGACAGCGAACCTGGCCCCCAATCGATGGAGAAGGGAGGGGTCGTATCCCAGCAGAAGGCGGGTAAGCCACAGGTCCAGCCCGCGCCAGTTAAAGCCGTATTGCGGCTCTCCGGGGCGGTCGGTCCTGACCGGACGAGGCGGGGAGAAGGCCTCATTCATATCCCAGGCCCAGTCGGTGGGAGGGCCGTCTTCGGCTTCAAAGCCGGCCAGGAAAAACCCAATCCGAGGCCGCAGGTAGGGAAGGAGGTCAGCGAACTTCCGTTGCCCCTTTTTGGCCAGGGATTGGGCCAGGTCGTGGGCGATCAGGCGGATCGTTGGCCGTTGCCCCTTCTCTTGATCCCCGAGGGCGGCGGCGATCTCGGCAGAGATGTCCGATCCCAAGCTCCCGGCCCCCCAAATCAGGACCCCCAGCGGCCTCTCCGGCGACAGGAATATCCTGCTGGCCGCCGGCTCCCGGGAGGGATCGGGAATGGACATCCCGGGTGGGCTCTGGATTCGATCGCAGGCCAAGATGAAACCCGCTGGGACCTTTCCTAAGACGGACAGGGTCAATCTCTCACCCCTCCTCCTGCGCCTGAAGCCCCTCCGATTGACCTTGACAGTCAGGAGGGCAACTGTTATCCTCCCCGCTCGGTGCGCTGGATGAGGGCATCAGGCAACATGCGGGGGCATAGCCCCCGAAATCTCTATCTTAGGAGGTTACACCATGCCCGAGGAGACTGGCAAGGGAAATAAGGAGGAGATGCTGAAGAAGGCTTATGATAAAGGGTTCGAATATGAGAAGGTGTACCGGGGTTGCTCCCAGTGCGTCCTGGCTGCCATCCAGGACCTCTTCGAGGCGAAGAATGACGAGGTCTTTCGGGCGGCGAGCGGCCTAGCAGGTGGGGTGGGATTGTGCGGTGATGGCTGCTGCGGGGCATATACTGGAGGGGTCATGGCCTTGGGCCAGCTTTATGGCCGCACCCGGGAGAACTTCCTGGATACGAACCGAACTCGAAAGCGGGCCTTCGATCTGGCCAAGAAGCTCCACGACAAGTTCATCGCCGAATACGGGACCATTATCTGCCGGGATATCCAGCAGAAGATCTTTGGGCGGCCCTTCTACATCCGGGACGCCGATGATTTCAAGAAATTCGAAGACGCAGGGGCCCACGAGGAGAAATGTCCCTCCGTGGTGGGAAATGGCGCCCGCTGGGTGGCAGAGATCCTGATGGAAGAGGAGGAGAAGGGTTAGAAACGGAGGCTACCCCTCTTAAGTTACCGGGCGGGCGAGGGACCCCTCAATCGTGCGGGCGCTGGCCAGTGGCCCCAGGAAGCTTGTCCCGGCGCCGAGGCCAGGGGAGGTATTCCACGCCGGCTTGACGGCGCACCGGCTGAGGGAAGAGGGCCATCAGCTTGTGAATGTCAGGGGGCATCTCGGAGCTGACCTTCAATCCCAATTTCTTGGCCTTCTCGAAGGTAATGGGGTTGTCATGGGTCCAGATCCCCTGGGAGAGGATGTTGGTGATCTCCTCTGCCTGGGCAGGCTCGTACTTGTCGGAGAGGAGGATGCGCAGGGTCTCGTGGATCTGAAACAGGGCCTTCTCCGCCACATCGGCCAGGATCAGCGTTCGGTCGTCGATGTCCTGGATGGGTTTCTCCCGGCGGACCCTGATTAGGGAGGCCGCCGGGTACTCGCCCAATTGCGGATCCACCGGTCCCAACACCGCATGTTCGTCCATGACGATCTCATCTGCCGCCAGGGCGATGAGGGTTCCACCGGACATGGCATAATGAGGAACGAAGACCCGCACCCTCGCTTTGTGCTTGTGCAGGGCGGAAGCAATCTGGGTGGCGGCCAGGACCAGCCCTCCCGGGGTGTGCAGGACCAAATCCAGGGGAATCTCCGGGTCGGTCAAGCGTATGGCGCGCATGATCTCTTCGGAATCCTGGACGTCAATGTAGCGCAAGACGGGAAAACCCAATAAAGCCATGGTCTCCTGGCGGTGAACCAGCAAGATCAGGCGTGATCCAAATTGCCTTTCGATTTTGGCGATCAGGCGCTGACGCGCCGCCTCCAGCATCTTTTTCTTGATGACCGGCTGGATGGCCATCAGGATGAAAAAAATCCAGAAAAGGTCGGAAAGGCTCTTCATAGCTCCTCCTTCAGGTAGCCCTCACTGGAATTACTTTCCTTATCTTTTCGCGTCTCCCCGGAGCTTACCACGGATGGTGTTCAGTCTCAAAATAGAACCGATGATGTCCCTTCGAGCGAACGAAGACGAATTGGAGGAGCATCCCCGCCAGGAAGCCCCCTATATGAGCCCACCAGGCGATGCCCCCGAAGTTCCCACTCTCCGCCAGGGCCAACCCCCCGCTCAAAACCTGAGTCAGAAACCAGAATAGCAGAAAGACCACCGCAGGTATCTCAATAAATAGGGGATAGAAAAAGATCGGGATCAGTGTGATCACCCGGGCCCGGGGATACATCACCAGATAAGCCCCCATGACTGCGGCGATGGCCCCGGAGGCCCCGATGGTGGGCAAGGTGGAGTGCGGATTGGTCCAGCAGTGGACGGCTCCCGCAAGGAGGCCCCCGATCAGGTAGAAGGCCACGAAGCGCAGATGCCCCATCCGGTCCTCCACATTATCCCCGAAGAGGTAGAGGAACCACATGTTGGCGATGATATGGAGCCGGCCCCCATGTAAGAACATGGAGCTGAGAAGAGGCCAGAGGCCCACCAGAGGCACGGCCACCGGGGAGAAGCCCTCCGGGTGAAAGAAGTGGTCCGGCACGATGCCGAAGGCGAAGAAGAGCTCCTTCAATTCGGAGGGGGAAAGACTGAGCTCAAAGGCGAAGGCCAGGCCATTGGCCAGGATGATCAGCCAGGTCATGAGAGGGGGATGGCGATGGGGGATGTTGTCGCGCAGGGGGATCAAGCTTTCTCTCTCCGGCCCCGGCCTCCGGGAGGGGGCAGTTCGACCATGGACGCGATGATTTCAAGCCCCGATCGGCCGAGGCCTCGCCTCAGAATTTTCCCGTCTATTCAGCTATCCAGGCCGTAACGGCGGGCATTGGCGTCGGCAATGGCCTGGATCTTGGCGATCTGCCCCGCCCCGCCCTCCCTTTGGAAGAGGTGGCGGAATCGGGACTGGGCCTCGAGATACTCCTCCACCGGCTTGCGGTCCTTGATCTTCCTTACCTTGGTCACCTGGCCATTCTCCATCTCGAAGAGGGGGGTCAGGCCGGTCTGCGCCGCGAGGCGCGCTATCTCAATGGTCTTGCTCTCCGGGAAGCCCCAGCCGATGTTGCAGGGGCAATCGATTTGGATATACTTGGGCCCTTTGATGGAGAGGGCCTTTTTGATCTTGTTGATGAGGTCCTGGGGATAGGCCAAGGAGGCAGTGGCCACATAGGGGATCCCGTGGGCGGCGGCGATGGCTGGCATGTCTTTCTTGGGGCGATCCTCACCCCAGGCCCTCCGGCCATGAGGGCTGGTGGTGGTGGAGGCGAGATACGGGGTGGAGGCGCTGCGCTGCACCCCGGTGTTCATGTAGGCCTCGTTGTCATAGCAGATGTAGAGGATGTCCTGGCCCCGCTCGAACATGCCGGAGAGGCCTCCCATGCCGATGTCAAAGGTCCCCCCGTCTCCCGCGATCACCACCACCTTGGTGGACGATCCTTTCACCCGCAGGGCGGCCTCAATCCCCGAGGCCACTGCGGCGGCATTCTCGAAGAGGGGGTGCATCCAGGGCACCTCCCAGGGAGACTCCAGGTAGCGCGAGGCGAAGGTCTCCAGACAGCCAGTGGGGGAGACCAGGATCACATCTCGACCCGTGGCCTTCAAAATAAGCCGGACCGCAATGGCGGTCCCGCAGCCCGGACAGGCTCGATGGCCAGGGGCTAACAACTCAGGTTCTCTCTCTTTGATTAATTTGGCGGACATTAACCTTTCCTCTTGAACTCTCAGGGAGTTAGACTCCCGAACCCTGTTAAAGCAACTCGGGGCGCAGGTCTACCCAGAAGGAATCCGCGAGGGGAGGCCTTCCCTCTGCAACCTGGTGTGCCCGCTCCACGATAGATTTGATGGAATCGATGGTGATCTCTCGGCCCCCGAGGCCGATGATGCAAGGCAGGATCGCCGGCCGCCTGATTTGATTGGCCAGACAGAGGGCGACATCGGCAGCCAGGGCTCCAAAGGCACCTAGGGAGATGTTGTTGTCCAGCACCGCCACTGCCTTCGCAGACTGGGTCAGCTCGCGAAGGCTCTCGGCGGGGAAGGGCCGATAGGAGCGAATCTTGATCAGACCGACCTTATGGCCCGCTCCCCTCATCTGATCAATGGCCTCCTTGATGGTCCCCACCATGGTCCCCATGGCCAGGATGAGGATCTCGGCGCCCTCGGTCCGATAGGCCTCGATGAGGCCTCCATAATATCGGCCGAAGGATTGCTCAAAGGCCCTCGCCGCCTCCTCGATCCTCAACTTCGCCTTTTGCTGGGCTTGATGTACCATATATCGGAATTCCATAAGCTTGTCGTCATCGGTGAAGGAGCCGAAGGTCAGGGGACAGGCCGGGTCCAGGGAATGGAGGGGCTTGAAGGGAGGCAAGAAGGCGTCGACTGCCTCCTGGGTCGCGACCTCCACTGGCTCGAAGGTATGGGTGATCAACCAGCCATCCATGCAGACCATGACCGGCAGCAGGATCTCGGGGTCCTCGGCGATGCGAAAGGCCTGGATATGGGCGTCGTGGGCCTCCTGGGAATCCTCCACATAGAGCTGGATGATTCCTGAGTCTCGCAGGGAGATGGTATCCTGCTGGTCCGGCTGAATGCTGATGGGGGCCGAGAGGGTGCGGTTGGCGGCGCTAATGACGACCGGCAGCCGCGTCCCCGCCATGTTGTAGAGCACCTCGGTCATTAGGAGCAGGCCCTGAGAGGAGGAGGCAGTATAGGCTCGCACCCCTGCCCCGGAGGCCCCATAGACGGCTGAGGCGGCTGAAAACTCCGAGTCTACCCTCAGATACTCCGCGGCCAGATCCCCATCGGCCACCAGCTGGGCGAGATATTCCACAATGTGTGTCTGGGGGGTGATGGGATAGGCGGAGATGACCCCAGGACGGCAGCGGGCCACGGCCTGGGCGACGGCCCAGGAGCCCTCCATCACTGCCCTTTGGCCTTTTGTTTCATGTAACTTCATGATGATCCTTTCTCGTCATTTCTCTTCGACGATCATCTTGATCGCCCCGGAGGGACACTCCTCCGCACAGATCCCGCAACCCTTGCAATAGGTATAGTCGATGCAATAGGCCTCACCCTGGGGGAAGACACAGCTGTCCGGACAAAAGGTGGCACAGAGGCCGCAGTCGGTGCAGGTCTCTGGATGCAGAATGGGCCGGTAGGATCTCCAAGAGCCCGTCCGGTTGGCCTTCGAGCCGGCCGGGCCACAAATCGCTCCTATGGTTAGCTTCATGCGCCTTCCTTTCCTTTCAGCATCTCATACATCCTCTGGGCCGCCTGGGCATTCTTTTCTCCCACCTCGCCCGGGAACTTGACCCGGATGGCACGGAGCACCGCGGGAAGGGAGACCTCCTGGGAGATGGCGGAAAAAGCCCCCATCAGGGCCGTATTCATAATGGGTCGCCCGATGACCTCCAGGGCGATTCGGGAGGCGGGGACGGCCACGGCCCGGATCCCGGCGGGCAGGCCCAAATCGCCGGGATCCCTTTCGGAATTGATGATCAGGATCCCCCCCGGCTTCAGGCCCTTGCCCACCTCGACCTCCTTCACCAGCGTGGGGTCCTGGACGATGACATAGTCAGGCTCGTGAATCTTGCTGCGCAGGCGAATGGGCGCGTCGCCGATTCGCAGAAAAGCCTGCACCGGCGCCCCGCGCCGGTCTCCTCCTCCCCCCAGATAGGGAAAGGCCTGGCTGAACTTTCCGTCTTCAAAGGCAGCGACGGCCAGGATCTCCGCCGTCACTACCGAGCCCTGGCCTCCACGGCCATGGATTCGAATTTCCTTCATCAAGGTGTCTTCTCTCCTTCCTCCCAGGTCCAATCCGGTTGCCCGTCTGTCTTCCATCCCCTGGCCAGGAGCCTCTTCACTGGGCCGGATCCGGTGTGCTGAAGATCGGCGCAGCCCACCGGACAGCCGTTGAGGAGGATGCATAGATCGTTCTCCTCCCCCGGGGAAACGAAAGCGTGATCCAGGCCGCTACGCTCGGCCTCCCGGCGGAGCCCTTCCTCAATTTGGGACAGGTCAAGCTGAGGGTTGCAGGAGCCGCAGTATTGAACGCAGATCCTCATGGTTTTTCAATCCCGCATAGCCTGCGCGCCAACTTCATCTTCTGTTCCAGGCCCGCCTGCCGCAGAAGGATGATCTTCATAGCCTGGGGAGAGCCGGCCCCGTGCATCACTTCGACCAGGGGGGCCCCACAGGTCATATTCTCGATCAACCTCCCCAGGCGCAGCCGCTCCTCGGCCGAGGCCCCGGTGCCAGGAGAGAAGTACTTCTCTACCAAGGGCCCGATCCTCGGGTCCTGCAGGTCTTGCTCCGAGGGCATGGTGGCCAGGTAGCCGCCGGCGATGTCATGGGCCAGACGGCAGATCTCGTAATAGAATCGGGTCACATTGAGCTTGGTAGTGTTGGCCAGCAGGGGATGGACGAAATAGGCCCCGGAGGGGGTCTTATGTCCCTCGCTGGAACAGGCGATCGCCCCGGAGTAGAGGGTCTCGGTCAAATGGACCATCTCGGCCACCTTGTCCTTCACATGAGAGGCGCCCGCCACGCCCTGGGCGAAGGCGAGGGCGGAGACAGCCCCGATGATGATATCGCAGTTGCCCGCCTTGCAGGCCCCGTAGTTTTGGCGGTGATAGGAGGCGAAGCGATCGACCAGGGGTCCAGTAAAGTCATGTTCCCCGCAGAGGAATACGCGCTCCCAGGGGACGAAGACATCCTGAAAGACAATAAGGGCCTCGCCGCCCACGGTGCCGTAGGAGGCATTGCCCTGATCGATCTCCCCCTCCCATTTCCGGCTATCGTTGGTCTGACGGCCAAAGATGTAGAGGAGGCCGGGCGCATCGGCTGGGAGGGAAAAGGCCAGGGCGTAGGCTTCGTCCGCAGCCTCCATGGCCGTGGTGGGCATTACGATGATCTCGTGGGAATTAACCGCCCCGGTCTGGTGGGCTTTGGCCCCTCGCACGACGATACCATCCTTCCTCTTCTCCACCAGGTGGAGGTAGAGGTCCGGGTCCTTCTGCTGGCTGGGGGGCAGGTGGCGGTCCCCCTTGGGGTCGGTCATCGCCCCGGTGCACATGAGGTCCTCTTTCTGGACATAGGCGAGGTAATTGAGGAAGCGCTGGTGATAGGTCGTTCCCAACTTCTGATCCGTCTCGTAGGTGATGCTGAAGAGGGCGTTGAGGGCATCGAAGCCCACGCAGCGCTGGAAGCAAGAGCCAGTCCGTTGCGCAATGAGGCGAAGCATCTTGACCTTTTTCACCAGGTCCTCCGCGCTCTGGTGGATATGGGTGAAGCGGCTGATGCGCTCTCCGCTCAGGTGGGAAGTGGCGCTGCAAAGCAGCTCAAACTGAGGATCGAGGGCCATCTCGTAGGTCATGGCCGCCGCGTTGACATGGGGCCGGGTGGCCGGGTGGGCAGCGACATCCTCAATGCGGGAGCCCCGAAAATAGATCGTCCGCTTAAGGGGTCTCAGGCTCTCTCGATATTGCTCGGCCGTCATCAAGCTCATGGGTGATCTTCCTTTCCTCCCGAATAATCCGCAATGGTTTCTGGTGATGGCAAGAAGGGCACTACTCCGAAGGCTTGGAGAACGAGGTCGAGGGCGGGGTATTCCTTCCAGCCGGGGAGGGCGGATTTGGGCCAGTCCAGCAGGTGATTGCTCTGGGAAGGGAGGGGAGGTCTCTCCTTTCTTGGGAGGCGGCGCTACAGCCTCTTATATTTATCCACCGCCTTGAGGATCGATTTCTCTTGCTTGATCAGGGGCACCATCTTTGCCTCTTTCTCATCGATCTTCTGGGCGATGTCCAGGACCTCGGCGGCCTTTGCCCTCGGGACCACCACCACCCCATCGCTTCCCGCCACGATGATATCGCCTGGATTCACCGTGACCCCAGCGCACTGCACTGGGATATCCTTTCCCACGCTGACATATCGACCGACGGAGGTCGCCGAGGTAATGCTGCGGGAGAAGACCGGGAAGCCCATCTCCACGATCTCGTCCACATCCCGGGCGGCCCCATCGATGACCGCCCCAGCCAGGTCCCGGGCTTTGCAGGCGGTGGCCATCAGGCCCCCGAGCCCGGAGATGTCCAGGCTCTCCTCGACCACAATGACCAGCACCGATCCTGGATTGGCTTCATCGATGGCCATGAGAGAATGATTAGGGACATGAGGTCCAGTAGCCTGGATAGAGGGCCTTATCAAGGCCGTTACCGCTGGCCCCACGATCTTGGCCTTGAAGAGGGGCCGCATATCGTGATACATGAAACCGCGCTGGCCCGTCACCTGATCGACGGCGTCGGCGACCGAACCCAGGGTGGCCTTATTGAATCCCTCGATCAATTGGGTTAAAGAGAGCTCGGCCCCTTCCGCGGAGAGCAGGGCAGGGACCAACCAGGCGATCATCAGGGTGCAAATCATTGCCTTCAGCAAGACCAGAAAGCGCCCTTGCTTCATCTTCATCTCCTCATCCTCTTTCTGCCAAATCCCTGCGTCCCTCACGATTTCTTCCTTTCTCGTTGGCCTTCCTTCTCCACGATTTCCCCCATCTTGGTGATTTTTTCGATGTGGCGGACGATCTCCCCGAATCTTGAGATCTCCTTCATCAATTCCTGCAGATGCGAAAAGGCAGGATGGTCCTCAGGCAATGCCCGTAGGGTGACATCTGCTTGGTGGTGAACACTCCTCAAGGGCTGCTTCAACTCGCGCACCGTGGCCCCGGCCAGATCCGCCATCGCCTTCAGCCGCTGGCTTTCCACCAGACGTTCTTGCATGGCCCTCAGGTTTTCGTTCATCTCCCTTTGTTCATCGTAGAGTCGGGCATTCTCGATGGCGATGGCCGCATAGCGGGCAATGGAGGAGAGCAGGCTCAGATCCTCTTCGGCGAAGGCGGTCTGATCCCGCTTGTTGATCACCTGCAATACCCCGATCACCTCTCCCCGGGTGGTAATGGGGACGCAGAGAGTGGAGCGGGTGGTAAATCCCGCCTCTTTGTCCCAGGAGCGATCGAAGCGCTCGTCTTGGGCTACATCCGGGATGAGGAGGGACTCCCCGGATTGAACCACCCACCCGATGACCCCCCGCTCAACCTTCATCTTCTTTCCCTTGAGGCTTTGCCATTTCTCTCCCAGGGCAATCTCGAAGGTCAATTCTGACTTGTCCTTGCTCAGCAGGAGGAGGGATCCGGCCTCCACATCCAGGACCTCCTTCACCTTGGTCATGACCAGATCGAGGACCGTCTTTAGGTTCAAAGTGGAGGTGAGGACGATGCCAATCTCCGACAAGAGGGAGAGCTCCTGGATCTTCTCCGTGAGGGGGGTGATGTCCTGGATGATGGCGGAAAAACCTGAGAACTTCAGGTTTTCGAGGATATTGGTGAAGTTGATCTGCAGCATCCGGTCCTGGTAGGGGAAGGTGATGCTCTCGTTGAGGGGGGTGGAGCTGATCTTGAATTTCTTGGTGATCCGATCGATCTCCTTGCTGAAGTGCTCATCCAGGGTGGAGGAGAACGAGTTGAGGATGAGCTCCAGTTCCGGGATGCCCAGGATCTTCGAGGCAGAAGGATTGACATAGATGATCTTTCCTCCCGCGTCCACTTCCAGGACCCCCTCCGCGATATTCTCGAGCACCGTCTCCCGGTGATTGTGGGCGATCAGGAGCTCGTTGACCACCTCCCGCGGCTGCATCTTTTCCACGCCCACGATGGACCTCCGGATGGAGGCCATCCAGGTCTTGCCCTGGAAGAGATTGAGGGTGCTCAAGACATCCCGTTTTAACTCCTCGAAGTTCCCTTTGGCGATATAGGCATCGGCTCCGATCTCGAAGACCTTGGTGGAGACCTCGGCCGCCACACCCGAGAGGATGATGACGGGGATGTTCTGGTAACGGGGGTCCAACTTCAGGTAATGACAGACCCGTGCTCCATCGATCTTGGGCATCACCAGATCCAGGATGACGAAGTCAGGGGGCGCATTTCGCACCGTCTCCAGGGCCTCCACCCCATCAAAGGCCTTCATCACCTGGTAGCCCTCTTTGGTGAGGAAGAGGCTGAGGAGGCTCACAAAATGCCGGTTATTGTCGACGATCAGGACTTTGTCTTTGGATAAGGGCATGGTCTCAAGGAGTTGGCCGTCCCCGAAAACCGCTGACTGGGACGAGGAAGACGGCGTCGTAATCGATCTCTGGTTGAAGGATCCTGGGGGTCACTGGGGCGCCCCTTTCTCGTGCTGGCGAGCCAAGAGCTGGGCGCAGCGAGGATCGGCCCGCAGACTTGCAAGATCCGGTTCCTTCTCGATGAACTCCAGATCGGAGAATCCTTTTTCCATCGCTTGCTGCAAGTAGGACAGGCTGAGGTCCAGGTGGCCCGAAAGCGAATGAAGGCAGGCGAGGTTGAAGAGGGCCGCCCCATAATCTGGATAGAGCCCCAGGGCCTTTTCATATTCCAAAACAGCCAGATCCAGTTTCCCCTGGCGGCTGAAGCCATAGCCGAGATTGTTGTGAAAACTGGCATCCTTAGGGTCAACGGCAATCGCCTGCTGGTAACACTCGATCGCCTCTTTCGCCTTCCCCAAGGAGAGCCAGATGTTGCCGAGGTTGCTCCAGGCCCAACCATATTGAGGGTCCAGCGCGATGGCCTGCTGGTACTCGGCAATGGCCTCCTCGGACTTCCCCTGGGATTGATAGATGACCCCCCGGTTATAGTGGTCGCGCGCCTCCTGGGACTCCCCCCAGGCCAGGGAGCAGATCAGCAACGGCAAGAGCAGTAACCATCGGGCGAGGCGCATCCGGATCCCTTTGTCTCAAACCTGCAGGGGGTAGCCTCCGTACTTGAAGGTGGACTCTCGCATGGCGTTGAAGTTGGCCAAGGGGACATAAGAGGGAACCGAGTTGCTGGATCCGACACAATAGCCACCGCCGGGCCCAATCTCCTTGATGCGCAGCCTAACCTCCTCCTCCACCTCGGCCGGGGTCCCGCGAGTCAGGGTGTACCCGAGATCAATGTTGCCGATGAGACAGAGCGACCGTCCATACTCCTGCTTCAACTCTCCGATGTCCATCGCCTTGGGCTCAATGGGATGCAAGGCAGCGAAGCCGCAATCGATGAGATCTGGGATCACCTCGGTGACTTTGCCGTCCGAGTGGTAAATGGAAGGGATGCCGCGCTGGCGGCACAAATCGACCGCCCACTTATACCAGGGGAAGACATACTTCCGGAGATAGGCGGGGGAGACGATCAGGGCCTCGGTGTAGGCGATGTCATCGGGATGCCAGACCGCCCCTACATGATCGAAGCCCAGGATTACCTTCAGGGCTTCGGATTGGATCTCCTTCACCTTTTCCTGGATCGCCTCCACCAGCCCCAGATTCTCCCTCAGGGCGAAGCAGAAGGTCTCAAAGCCCATGAGCCACCAGACCGAGGTGTAGATGTATCCCATGTAGACGATGGCCTTCATACCTGGAGGCAGATGGGCCTTGACCTTCTCCACCATGGAGTAGTCCAGATCTTCAGCCTTGGGCCAGGGAAAGTCCTTAAACTCGTCCCAGTTGGTGATGAGGCCTTTGCCTTCAGGGGCCCAGGAACGCTCGGTGGTGCCCCCCTGGTAGACCGTATAGTCGCCCTTGATCTTCCGGGTCATGTCCTGGGCCTTCTCTCCCTTTTTCGGGGAGAGGTAGTGGGGCCAGAAGACCTCCCGAAATCCTGCCTGGATGGAGACGAAATCATAACCTGCCCGGTACCAGAATTCCACTTCGTCAGAGATCGTCTGGACGGGCCGGCCCAGAAAGGCGCATTTGACATCATAGTCGATCGAGGCCTCAGCCAAGGGGACGCGGTCCGGCTCTCCCTTCAGGGTCAACGCCGTGTGGAATCGAGTGAAATCTGGGTCGAGTTTCATAGATCCTTCTAAGAGATCAGGCCCTGGCCGCTTTAGGGCGGACCTTGAGGAGCTCCCGGGCCGCCTGGGCGATATTTTCGGCGGTGAGCCCCCACTTCTGATACAGCTCCTCGGTGGGTCCCAAGCCGCAGAAGGTGTCTTCAATGCCGACGCGGCGCATGGGCACAGGATATCCCTCCACCACCACCTCCGCCACGGCTGAGCCGAAACCGGCCATGACATTGTGCTCCTCGGCGGTGACGATGGCGCCGGTCTCCTTCGCCGCCCTGAGAATCGCAGATCGATCGATCGGTTTGATGGTGTGGATGTTGATGACCCGGGCGGAGACGCCGTCCTTGGCCAACAGGTCAGCGGCGGCCAGGGCGCGGGAGACCATGAGGCCCGTGGCCAGCAGGGAGATGTCGTTTCCCTCCTTCAGGGTGATGGCCTTGCCCAGCTCGAAGGGATAATCTGCCTCATAGATCACCGGGGCAGGGTAGCGGCCAAAACGGATGAAGGTGGGTCCCTCATGCTTTGCGGCGGCATGGACTGCCTTCTCGATCTCCATCGCATCCGCAGGGGAGAGGAGGGTCATGTTGGGGATGGCCCTGAGGATGGCGATATCCTCCACCGAGTGATGGGTGGCCCCGCCCACCCCCATATTGATGCCACTGCACATCCCTGCCATCTTCACATTCATGCGGGGATAGCAGACATCGGTTCGCATCTGCTCACAGGAACGCATCACCATAAAGGGGGTATAGGTGTGGACGAAGGGGATCTTGCCGCAGGTGGCCAGGCCAGCTGCAATGCCCATCAGATTTTGCTCCGCCACCCCCACATTGAAGAAGCGGTCAGGGTACTTGAGAGAGAACTCCTCGATCATGAAAGGGTGCATGAGGTCAGCAGTCAGGCAGAATATCCTCTCGTCCTGGCCGCCTACCTCCACCAAGGCCTTGGCGTAGGCCTGTACTGGATTTGCTGATTTCTCCATCGTTATCTCCTTGTCCCCTCAGATTCCTTTCTCCAGTTCTGCCAGGGCCGCCTCGGTTTGTTCCTTGGTGGCAACCCCAAAGTGCCAGTGATGATTGTTTTCCATGAAGGAGACCCCTTTCCCTTTGATCGTATTGGCAATAATGGCGGAAGGGGACCCAGGGGTGAAAGGCAGTGATTTCAGGGTGCTGACGACCTCTTCCATATTGTGGCCATCGATCTCGCGGGTCGCCCAGCGGAAGTCATTGAATTTCCGCGCCAGGGGCTCCAGGCCCATCAGTTCTTCCGTGAAACCATCCACCCCGATCTGGTTGCGATCCACGATGCAGACCAGGTTGTCCAGCTTGAATTGGGAAGCGGACATGATGGCCTCCCAGGTGGATCCTTCCTGCAGGTCGGCATCCCCGATCATCACGAAGACCCGATAGCCCTTCTGGTCATGCTTCCCGGCGATGGCCATGCCCACGCCCGCAGAGAGACCATGGCCTAAGGACCCGGCCGTCATGTCGCAGCCCTTGATCTTGGTCATATCCTCATGCATGCCAAAGGGGCTTCCCAGTCTATTATAAGTGGCGAGGAGATCCTCGAAGGGAAAATAGCCAGCATCGGCCAGGGCGGTACACTTGGCAACGCTGATGTGGCCCTTGCTCAGGATGAAGCGATCTCGATCTGGCCAGCAGGGGTCATTAGGATTGATCTTCATAATATTGAAATAGAGCGCCGCGAGAATATCCGCCGCCGAGAGGGCTCCCCCGAAATGGCCCCCACTTGACTGGGCCAAGACCTGTACCACACCTTTGCGGATCTTCTTGGCCTTCTCTTTTAGCAAGGAGATTTTCTCTTTGTCCACTGTCTCCATACTCTTCCCCCTTTGTGGGTTGGTTCGGTTCGACAAACCACCCCTTCATATTATATTTGCCCGGAACTGTCAACTCCAATTTGGCCCACCGCCGAAGCCCTCCCCCGTTGCCGGTGGCCTTGTCTTGACAGGAGGAGCAGGGATGTGTATAAGAATAGGCCGAATCGCGCAGGGATACGGAGGCTGGAGCTCAAAATAGCCGGAAGAGGTATCGCGAGGAGGGAAATAGAATGGGGATCCTGGTGGTGGGCTCGGTGGCCCTGGACAGCGTGGCCACTCCCTTTGGGGCGGTAAGAGAGGTGCTGGGAGGATCGGCCACCTATTTTTCCGCCGCCGCAAGCTTTTTCGCCCCGGTCAGCCTGGTGGCGGTGGTGGGAGAGGATTTCCCCAGCGAAGACCTCTCGTTTCTGCGGAATCGGTCCGTCGATTTGAGGGGGCTGCAACAGGCCAGGGGGAAGACCTTTCGCTGGCAGGGCGAGTATGGCTATGATTTGAACCAGGCGAAGACGATCGAGACCCAGCTCAATGTCTTCGCCGAATTCCTTCCTCGGATCCCGGAGGCCTATCGGGAGGAGAAGATCGTCTTTCTGGCCAACATCGACCCCGACCTGCAGCGGGAGGTGTTGGAGCAGGTGAAGGACCCTCAATTCGTGGCGGCGGACACCATGAACTATTGGATTGAGGGCAAACCAGATTCCTTGAAGAGGACCCTAAAGGCGGTGGATGTGCTGATCGTCAACGATGCGGAGGTGAGGCAACTGGCCAAAGAGCCCAATCTGGTCAAGGCGGCCCGCCAGATCCTCGCCTGGGGGCCCAACTCTCTGGTGGTGAAGAGGGGGGAATACGGGGCCCTGATGTTCTGCAACGAGGGCTGCTTTGCGGCCCCTGCCTATCCCCTGGAGGCGGTCTGTGATCCCACCGGCGCCGGCGATAGCTTTGCCGGCGGGTTTATGGGATATCTGGCCAATACCCTGAATTTCTCCGAGACCAATATCCGCAGGGCCGTGGTTATGGGGAGCGTGATGGCCTCCTTCAATGTGGAGGATTTCTCCCTCAACCGCTTGAAGTCCCTTACCTATTCGGAGATCGAGGCGCGATATCGGGAGTTCAGGCGCCTCTCCCACTTTGAGGACCTTTAGGGTCTCTTGGAGATCCTTCTTCCTCTCTCTCTACCAGGCGATGGCGCAGCCGTCGCTCCTGGGGTCGGCCGCCCCCTCGTAAATCCTCTGCTCCCCCTCCCCGACGACAGCGATGGCATGGGCGTGGCCGAAGAACTCCGAACACTCCTCTAACCACTTCACGGAATGTCCCTTCGCTTCTAACTCCCCTCCTACCTCTTGGGGGATGTCTCCTTCTAAATGGAGATAAGGCGGGTCTCCCTGGCTGCGAGGGCCCATGAGCCAGCGCGGGGCGTTAATGGCCTGCTGCACATTCATCCCGAAGTCGATGAAATTGCACAGGACCTGGAGCTGGGTCTGGGGCTGTCCCTCGCCTCCCATCGTCCCAAAGACCAGGACGGGCTTTCCATCGCGGAAGGCCATGGCCGGGATCAGGGTATGCATGGTCCGCTTCATCGACTCCAGCCGATTGACATGGTCCTCTCGCAGGGAGAAATAGGCCCCGCGATTCTGCAAGAGGATGCCGGTATCTTTAACGGCTACCCCGGACCCGAAGGGGAAATAGAGGCTCTGGATCAAAGAGACGAGATTGCCCCAACGGTCTGCGGTGCAGAGGTAGATGGTGTCGCCTGTCACAGGGTAGCTCGCATGGGCGGCTGGGTTAGCCTTACCTTGATCTATGCCCCCCGACCGTTTCCTGGCATATCCTTTCGATAAGAGCTCCCTCACCGGGATCTCCGCGAAATCGGGGTCGGTGATATAGGCGTCCCGGTCGGCGAAGGCGAGTTTCTTGATCTCCGCCAGAAGATGGATATAGGGGGAGGAGTTGTGGGCAAGCTGGGCTAACTCGAAGTTCTCGGCCAGGTTGAGCTCGATCAGAGTAGCCAGCCCCTGGGTGTTGGGGGGGAGCTCGTAGACCTCGTATCCCCGATAGCTGGTGTGGATGGGCTCCACCCATTCCGAGCGGTGGGAGGCGAGGTCCTCGGTGCGCAATAGCCCGCCCTCCGCTTCGCAGAATCGGCTGATGGATTCTCCCAGTCGTCCATGATAAAAGGCATCCGCACCCTGGTCGGCGATCATATTCAGGGATCGAGCATAATTGGAGAGCTTGAGGATCTGCCCGGGTTGGGGGATCGAATCGTTGGGAAGGAAGGTCTTACGGCTCTCCTCGTATTGGGAAAGTACAGGGGAACATTCGGCGATCCAGCGACTCAGCCGCGGGCTGACCGGGAAGCCCGCCTCCGCATATTCGATGGCTGGAGAAAGGAGCTGCTCCAGGCTCATGGTCCCAAACCTCTGCTGGGCCATGGACCAGCCGTCCGCAGCGCCGGGAATGCTCACCGAGAGGACCCCCCGCAGGGGGATGGAGTTCAGTCCCTGGTCAGCGAAAAAGGCCCGGGTGGCCCGGGCAGGGGATCTGCCGCTGGCATTCAGGCCAATGAGTTGACCCTCCTGGGCGGAATAAATGAGCATGAAGAGATCGCCGCCAATCCCGCACATATGGGGATAAACCACCCCCAGGGCGGCATTGGCCGCGATCGCGGCATCCACCGCGCAACCCCCCGACAGGAGGATTCTTGCACCCGCCAAAGAGGCGAGATAATGGGGGGATACGACCATCCCCTTCCTTCCCATCACCGGGTGTTCGATTCGGGCCATCTGAGCTCCTCCTCCCCAAAGAATTGTCGCTTCTTGACCCAGGCTATTATGCCCTGCAGGCTCTGTCAATGGGAAATTGGAGAGCGGGAGAGGCACCGATTTTGTCCTTGACAAGGTGGCCATAATCTGCGATAAAAATTCGACAAATCCAGCTCATTCCCAATTGAAGTCCCTCCGCGCGGGCCATCCAGGAGAAAGGAGGGAGGGTAGAATCGAACGCGAGGCGGGACAAAAAAATCATCGTGATCGTCATCCTTCACAAGGAGGAAGAAGTCTATGAAGACAATAGACTGGGTTATCCTCTGGGCTTCCATCCTGGGAGTCTTGGTCGCAGGTTTTCCCTTTAGGAAATACATCAAGTCGGTCAAGGATTACCTGCTGGCGGGCCGGACCCAGCCCTGGTATCTGATCGCGCCCTCCTGCCAGGCGGTACAATCGGATGTGGGTGATTACTTCGGCGCGGCTGCCTTTGGGTATCAGCATGGTTTTGTGGCCTTTGCCTGGTACGCCATTTGCTGTCCCCTCACCTGGCTCATTGGGGCCCACACCACCATTCCGGTGATGTATCGCTCCGGGGTTTGGACCCCGGCGGAGTATCTGGAGGTTCGCTTCAACGTCGCCGCTCGCATCTGGGGGGCGATGCTCATCCTTTTGCAGCGTCTCTTCGTCATGGGAAACATGATCTTGGGCACGGCCCTCCTCTTCAAGGTCCTGACCGGAACCAGCCTGCTCGGAGGCTCTATCCTGGCCCTGGCCCTGGGCTTCGTCTATGTCCTCTTCGGAGGGGTGGCCGCCACCGTGGTGGTGGGAACGGCGCAGCAGGTGCTGATGACCGTGGCCGCCTGGGCCCTGTTCATCGTGGGGTGGTCGGCCACCGGTGGATTTCCGGCGGTCTGGGCCAAGTTCCCTCAGTATATGCACATCGGATTTCAGCCCAGCAACCCGCAGATCGGGTGGGGGTTGGGATTCCTGGGGATCGCCGTTGGCACCTTGGGCTATGCGGTCTATCAGGCGGAGCAGATCTCCCGTCCCCTCTCGGCCCGCACCGAATGGGATGGCCGCCTGGGTTATACCCTGGCCGGGCCCATCTGCATCCTCCACCAGGCCGCGGTCATCCCGGTGGGGATCTTCGGCCTGATCCTGTATGGCGTGGCCAATCCCAGCCTGACCCCCCGGGATATCCTCTATCCCAAGATGATGGTCGAGTTGTTGCCCTCAGGCCTGTTGGGGATCTGCGTGGCCGGGGTCATGGCGGCCACGGTCTCTACCATCGCGGCCAATGCCATGTCCTGCGCGGGCATCCTCACCCGGGATGTCTACGCCCGCCTCTTCAAGCATGAGGCGACCGATCGCCACTATCTGAATGTCTCCCGGGTGATCACCTTCTTCTGGTTTGTCCTGGGGGTAGGCCTGGTTCCCCTTATCGCCAAGGGTGGCATGATGAACACCTGGATGAAGGTGACCGGAGCCTTTGTGGCCCCCCTCCTGCCGCCGGTGCTCTTCTCCACCATCTACCCCCGTTCCAGCCGTTGGTCGGGCTTCCTGGCCATGATCGCAGGCGGGCTCTTCGGCACCCTGAACCTCGTCTTCCCCTGGGCGCCGTTGAAGGCCCTGATTGGTCCGAAGTTCGGCCACTTCCTGGTCTTCCCCCTCACCAATACGGTCTTCACCACCATTGCCTACTTCCTGATCTCCGAGATCGAGAACGCGATTCGGGGCGCGTTGCCCAAGTCCGAGTGGGTGGGAAAGGTGGTCTGGACCCTTCCGGAGAATATGAAACACTACAAGAACGTGGAGGAGGCGTTGGCCAAGGGCAATTTCGTGGAGGCCCCCTCCAATGTGGACATCGATACCTCCCTGGCAGGGGACTTGATCGTCCTGAAGAATGGGGTACCCATCTACGGGGGCAGCGGGCTCCCCTGGTTTAAACGCATCGGGACCTGGACCTGGATTGTAGGTCTCCTCTTGCTGGCCATAACCATCTACTTCTGGTAAAAAGGGGGTGAATGCGATGGTGGAAGATGCTGCAAAATCGGGGGGTGCCCCACAGAAAGTGGGCAAAGAGGAGATCGTCGAGTGGTGGAAGAAGAAAGCCCAGGAGGTGGGATCAGATATTGATGATCTGCGCATGTCCCGGGTCTCCAGCATTACGATGTTCTGGCTCTTTCTGCTCTTTGGGGCTTTCCTGGTCATGGCCCTTCCCACGGTGAATACGCCGATCGAGGCCTGGGTGACCGTCTTTTCCGCGATCCTCTTTGCGGGTGTCGCGATTTGGGCGTTTTGGGGTTGGAAGAGGGCCAAGGCCAAATTGGCCGAGGCCGAGGCCCGTGTAGCTAAGAAATGAGCCCCGCCGAGATCGAGATACCGACGGAGGTCTTGCCTCGAGAGAAGGTCGAATCAATTCTTGCCAGATGGGAAAAAAAGAGGAGGGGGCTCTTAGGGCCCCTCCTCTTTCCTGACTCCTGCAAGCGCCGCCTGCTCCGCGTTGAGAAGGTTTATGTCCCCCATTACCTCTTCACCTTTCATCAGTCTGCGCGCTCCGGGACCGAGGTCCATTATGTCCTGGTCGATGCGGTCTGCGGGTTCGGCGCCTTCACCAATGTAGAACCGGAATTGCGCAAGGAGGGTCCGGAGGCGCCCGTCTTTGCCACCTTGGTCCCCCAGGAGAAGGCCCTGGCGAAGGCGAGGGATTGGCTGACCAAGTGGAACCTCCGCAAACACACCTTCCATTTGAAGCCCCCTGAGCTTTTGAGCTCGCGGGCCCTGCTCTTCCATTTTCCCTTCTGGGTGGCCTACTACCAGAGGCCCAGCGGGAGGATGGACCTGGAGGTGGTGGATGGGGTGCAGGGTTATATGGAGGGAGGAAGGACCAAGCACTTGATCCAGCAGGGCATCGCCCTCCTGCAGAGATCAGGGGTGGATAGAGGGGGATGATCGAGGACTGTCTTTGAACGAGTTTTTTTTGGGAATCATGATCTTTTGAACCTAATAATAAGATGGGAATGGAGTTGCCCGCGTCCGAAGATCCCTCCCTTTTCCAGGGGGAGCTTCAACCGACCGGGGGATCTTGAGAGGAGGAGAGGTCATGAAAGCAGCGGTGTTTACCGCTCCCTTTCGCATCGAGTTGAAAGAGGTTCCGGAGCCGGAGCCGGAGTCCCATGAGGTAAAGATCAAGGTGAAGGCCGCGGGGATCTGCGGATCAGAGGTGCATGCCTACAACGGGACCCACCCCTTTCGACATCCTCCTGCCATCATGGGGCACGAGGTTTCGGGGGAGGTGGCCGAGGTAGGCTCCGCGGTTCGGAGATTCCGCCCCCGGGATCGGGTGGTGGTGGAACCCCAGAAGAGCTGTGGCAGCTGCATCTATTGCCAGGGAGGGGATTACTACGTCTGTAGGCAAAAGGTGGTCTTGGGGACCACGACCTGGAATGGGGCCTTCGGGGAATATGTCGTGGCCCCGGAGGGGATCGTCCATCCTCTGCCGGCCAACATGAGCTACGAGGAGGGAGCCCTGGTGGAACCTCTCGCCGTCGGCCTTCATGCGGTGAGGCAATCGAGCGTCAAGCTGGGCTCCTCGGTGGTCATGATCGGCTCGGGGACGATCGGACTGGCCACCATGGCCTGTGCCCAGGCGCAAGGGGCCGGTCACATCATCGCCGCCGATGTCATCGAATTCAACCTGCAGATCGCCAAGAAGATGGGGGCCACGCGAGCCGTCAATGTGAAGCAGGAGAGACTGGAGGAGGTGGTCAAGAAGGAGGTCCATCCCGCCGGGGCGGAGATCGGGTTCGACGCTGCGGGGTATCCCTCGGTGGTGGATGACCTTCTGGCGGTGGTGCGGAGGAAGGGGGAGATCGTTCTGATCGCCCTCTTCGAGGAGCCGGTGGTCATCAAGAACAGCTTCGGCATTATCGGCGGAGAGATGCACCTCAAGGGGGTCCAGATGTATGACCGGGCTGACTTCCTGGCGGCCATCGACATGATCAGCTTGCAGAGGATCGATGTAAAGCCCTTCATCACCCACCGCCTTCCGGTGGAGGAGGCGCAGAAAGGCCTGGAGATCCTCTATCGCAAGACCGAGGATGTCATCAAGGTCTTATTGATGTACCCCTGAGGGGTGAAGAGAAAGCCCATTGGATAAGGAGGGAAAGATGAAAGGCACAATGCGCGCCATAGTCAAGAGCAAGCCGGAGGTGGGGGCCGAGTTCAAGAAGGATTGGCCCATTCCCCAGATTGGCCCCAAAGACCTGCTGGTGAAGGTGAAGGTCTCGGCGATCTGCGGTTCCGATGTCCATATCTGGGACTGGACCCCCTATGCCCAGGCCCGCCTGAAGCTCCCCATGTCCTTCGGACACGAATTCTGCGGCGAGGTGGCCGAGATGGGGGAGAGGGTGGAAGGCTTCGAGGTAGGGGAGCTGGTGGCCGGGGAGACCCACATCCCCTGTGGCCAGTGTTACCAATGTAAGACGGGCCTGCAACACATCTGCCAGAACATGAAGATCCTCGGCATCCACGCCCAGGGGGCCTTCGCCGATTATATGGCGATGCCCGCGGTCTGTGCCTGGAAGCTGCCCAAGGGATTCAATCCCGAGATGGGGGCGATTTTGGAGCCGATCGGCGTGGGCACCCATGGGGCCCTGGTGGGGCCCGTGGGGGCGAAGACGGTGGCCGTATTGGGATGCGGCCCCATCGGCTGTTTCGCCATCGGGGTGGTCAAGGCCTGCGGGGCATTGAAGATCTATGCCTCGGATATCAGCGATATGCGCCTGGAGATCGCCAAGAAGATGGGGGCCACTATCACCTACAACGCCGATAAGGTGGATGTGACGGCGGAGATCCTGAAGGACACCGATGGGTGTGGCGTGGATGTGGTGCTGGATGTGAGTGGCGCACCCGGTGCCATCAAGACGGGCATGAATGTGGTGCGCAAGGCGGGTCGGTTCACCTTCGTCGGCATCCCGGACCAGCAGGTGGTCCTGGATATCCCCAATGAATTCATCTACAAGGAGACGGAGGTGAAGGGGATCACCGGCCGCGTCATGTGGGAGACCTGGTTCCAGGTGACCAACCTGCTCTCCTCAGGCCTGCTCAAGGTGGATCCGGTGATCACCCATCGCTTCCCCCTGGAGGGATTCCAGGAGGCCTTCGAGAATGTGAAACATCGCAGGGGTGGAAAGGTCCTCTTCATTCACTAAAACAAGGGCCATTTCATGAAGATCACGCGAGTTGAGACCATCCTCCTCTCCTATCCCATGGGGGAGGAGATGCGGGATTCCCGGCTGGCCTTTTCCCGCCGCTCCTCCCTCCTGATCAAGGTGGAGACCGACGCCGGGATCCATGGCTGGGGGGAATCCGCCTGCTATGGGGGACCGCTGCGCTCTACGGCGGCGGTGATCCAGGAGGAGCTGGCCCCTTATCTCATTGGAGAGGATCCCCTCTTTCCGGAGAGGCACTGGGACCGGATTTACCAGGGGACGATCATGCGGGGGCGCCGGGGCCTGATTATTGCGGCGATGAGTGGTCTCGACATCGCCCTGTGGGACATCTTAGGAAAGGCCTGCGGAAGGCCACTCTATCAGATTATGGGGGGCTTTTGCGATCGGATGCGGGCCTATGCCAGCGCCGGCTTCTACACCGATTCCAAAGGGAGGAGGGAGCTGGCGGGGGAGATGGCCTCCTATGTGGAAGAGGGCTATACGGCGGTGAAGATGAAGATCGGGGGCCTCTCGATGCAGGAGGATCTGGAGCGGATCCGGGCGGTGAGGGAGTCCATTGGACCGGAGATAGAATTGATGGTGGATGCCAACTGTGCCTATTCCCCCAAGCAGGCCATGGCCATGGCCCAGCGGATGGAGGACTTGAATATCGCCTGGTTCGAGGAGCCGGTCCCCACCGACAATGTGGAGGGGAGTGCCCGATTGGCGGCCTTTACCTCCATCCCCATTGCGGGCAATGAGAGCGAATTCAGCCGGTTTGGATTCCGCGATCTGATCGTGGCATCTGCGGTGGACATCGTCCAGCCGGATTGCATCTGGACGGGAGGGATCAGCGAGTGCCGGAGGATCGCGGCGATCGCCTCGGCCTTCGGGCTGCCCTGCGTACCTCATTCCTTCTCCTCGGCGGTGGCCTTGGTGGCCAACATGCACCTGATTGCCTCCATCCCCAATGGCTATCTCCTGGAGATGGATCGCAACCCTAACCCCCTGCGGGAGGAGCTGATCTCAGAGCCGATTCGCATTGATGGAAAAAGCTGGGTGGCCATGCCCCAGGGCCCGGGGCTGGGGATCGAGCTAAATGAGGACGTCCTACAGAAGTACCGGGTGGAGCGATAGGAGGGACCAAGAAGGAACTTGAACGCTGGAGTGGTCGTCTAACGGGAGATTCAGAGGACAATGGGGCGGCAGATTCGCCGCCCTCAACCAAGGAGGCAACAATGGAAGAGAAGAAGGAAGAGCGAAAAAAGATCACCGCCCCCATGCTGACCGAGATGAAGCAGAAGGGGCAGAAGTTCAGCATGATCACCTGCTACGATTACCCCTTCGCGGTAATGGTGGATGCGGCGGGTATCGATGTCGTCCTGGTAGGTGATTCTTTGGGAATGACCATGCTGGGCTATGAGACTACGCTGCCGGTGACCATGGACATGATGATCCATCACGCCAAGGCCGTTCGCCGCGGGCTCAAGTACCCCCTCCTGATCGGGGACATGCCCTTCATGGCCTATCAGGCCTCGGTGGAGGAGGCGGTGCGTAACGCGGGCCGCTTCATGAAGGAGGCGGAGTGCGATGCCATCAAGTTAGAGGGAGGCGCCCCGGTGATCCCCCAGGTCAAGGCGATCGTCCAAGCGGGAATTCCGATGATGGGGCACTTGGGCCTCACCCCGCAATCGATCTTTGCCTTCGGCGGCTTCAAGGCCCAGGGGAGGAGCGCCCTGGCCGCCAAGAAGATTATAGATGATGCCCTGGCATTGGAGGATGCGGGTGCCTTCGCGGTACTGTTAGAGTGCGTCCCGATGAAGGTGTCCGAGATCATCACCAAGAAGCTCACCGTGCCCACGGTCAGCATCGGGGCTGGGCTGGCCTGCGATGGGCAATGCCTCATCTTCCACGACATGTTCGGCATGTTCCCCCGCTTCACGCCCAAGTTCGTCAAGAAGTACGGGAACGTCTTCGATGTGGTGGTAGGAGGCTTGAAGCAGTTTGCGGACGATATTCAGAAACAAACCTTCCCCGAAGAGCAGCACGGCTTCAAGATCCCGGATGCAGAGTTTCAACAGTTCCTGGATCTGCTCAAATAAGGAAGGCATCCCAGGTCCCAGGTGATCCACCTGGGACCTTTTTCTTATTGAACCCATGATAGTGAGTTTGAGGAGAATGGGATGATTTCACAGAAAAGCCTGAGTGACCTGGAGGCGAAGGCACGAGCGATCCGGGCCAGCGTCATCCGCATGGTCTACACGGCCCAGTCGGGCCACATTGGCCCCAGCCTCTCCATCGCCGATCTGCTGGCGGTGCTTTACTTTCAGGTGCTACGGATTGATCCCGCAAACCCCGGCTGGCCCGCTCGGGATCGGCTTGTCCTCTCCAAGGGACACGCCTGTGCCAGCTGGTATGCCGCCCTGGCGGAACGGGGCTATTTCCCCAAGGAGGAGCTTTTGACCTTCCGCCAGCTGCACAGCCGACTGCAGGGCCACCCGGATATGGTCAAGACGCCGGGGGTGGACATGACGGCTGGTTCCCTGGGCCATGGCCTCTCAGCGGGGCTGGGCATGGCCCTGGCCGCCCGCATTGATGGCCTGAATTACCGCACTTATGTAATCTTGGGAGACGGGGAGATCCAGGAGGGGCTGATCTGGGAGGCGGCCATGGCGGCCCCCCAGATCAAGTTGGACAACCTGGTGGCCATTATCGACTATAACCGCTGGCAGAGCGGGGGCGCGGTCGGGGAGATCATGCCCTTAGAGCCGCTTTCCTTGAAGTGGCAAGCCTTCGGCTGGGCCACCCAGGAGATCGACGGCCACAACCTAAGGGCGATCTTAGAGGCCTTCGCCCGGGCAGAGGCCACCAAGGGCCAGCCCTCGGCCATCATCTCTCACTCCACCAAGGGAAAGGGGGTCTCCTTCATGGAGAACGACAACAAGTGGCACATGACCGCCCCCACCCGGGAGGAGGCCGAGAAGGCCTTGCAGGAGCTGTTAGAGGAGGAGGTGAGGCTCTCATGAACGAGTCAAGATCGACCATCGAGGCGTTCGGCCAGAGCCTGCTGGCAGTGGGCCAGGAGCGGTCTGAGGTCGTGGTCCTGGTGGCCGACACCCTGAAATCCATGGGCGTCCTGCCCTTCAAACAGGCCTACCCGGAGCGGGTATTCGATCTGGGCATCGCCGAACAGAATATGATGATGGCGGCCGCGGGCTTGGCCAGCACCGGGAAGATCCCCTTCGTGGCTAGCTATGCGGTCTTCCTTTCCATGCGCACCCTGGAGCAGATCCGGACCTTCATCGCCTACCCGGGGCTGAAGGTGAGGGTGGTGGCGGGCCTGGGGGGCCTCTCCGGCGCCTTCGATGGGGTGACCCATCAGGGGACGGAGGACCTCTCCATCATGCGCGCCATCCCCAACATGACGGTGATCAACCCGGCGGATGCCGTTTCGGTAGAGAGGGCGGTGAGGGCCCTGGTGGATTGGCCAGGCCCGGCCTATCTGCGGTTGGCCCGGGTCAAGACCCCGGTCCTGTTCGGGGAGGATTATCAATTCCAGATCGGAAAGGCCAACTTGCTGCGGCCCGGGGGAGCCGAGGTGGCATTGATCGCCACCGGCCTCCCGGTGCGCCTGGCCCTGGAGGCGGCGGATCTGCTGAAGAGGGATGGGATCTCCGCCTCGGTCTTAGAGTGCCACACCCTCAAGCCGATTGATAGAGAGGCCCTGCTGGCCCTTGCCTCCCAGTGCGGGGCGGCGGTCACCATCGAGGAGAATAACATCGTGGGGGGATTGGGATCGGCGGTGGCGGAGACCCTGTCCGAGGCCCATCCCATCCCCATCGTGCGAGTCGGCATCCGAGATTGTTACAGCGAATCTGCTTCCCAGGATCAGCTGTGTGAGCAGGCCGGGCTGACGGTGGAGAATGTGGTGAGGGCGGCCCAGCGGGCCATCGCTCTGAAACGGAAGACGGCGAAGAGGTGACAGGACCCTTTGGATAGTGGTTGTATCCTGACGGTGATTACCTCACGGTAAGGAGGGGAGAGGCATGATCCTCTATAAGATGAAGTGGCCGGAAGTGAAGGCGGAGGTGGAGAAGGGCACCCCGGTGCTAATTCCAGTGGGCTCCACCGAGCAGCATGGCTACCACTTGCCCTTGGATACGGATATGGCCATCTGCTACCATGTGGCGGAGAAGGCGGCGGAGCGCTCGGGCACCATCGTCGCTCCCCCCCTCAACTTCGGCTACAATGAGAAGGAGTGGATGTTTCCGGGGACCATCTCACTCCAGAGCGAGACCCTGCTCCATTGCCTGGTGGACATCTGCCTCAGCCTGGCGCGTTCCGGCTTTCGGCGCCTGGTGATCATCAATGGCCACGGCTATAACCGGTTCATTGTGCCCCAGGCGGCCCACATCGCCATGGAGAAGTCCGATGCCTTAGTGGCGGCCATCACCTACTGGGACCTGATCGCCGATCTGGTGGAGAAGCACCGGGAATCGAAGTTGGGAGGGATCTCCCACTCCTGCGAGTTTGAGACCTCCTGCAAGCTCTATCTCGACCCCGAGCATGTGGAGATGAACAAGGCGGTGGAGGAGATCCCCCCCATCCTGTCCAAATATACCTGGAGCGACCTCGCCTCTGCCTCCCCGGTCTACATCCGGGCCCGCTTTGACAAGCTCAGTAAGTCCGGGGTGATGGGCAATCCCTTGGTGGCCTCTGCGGAAAAGGGAAAGATCTGGGTGGAGGCGGCCATCGAACGCCTGGCTGATTTCATGGAGAGCTTCAAGAAGGACTTCGATCACCTGCTGCCGTAAGCGCACAAGGGCGAAAGGGTGAGGATTTCAGGGTTCAAGGATTCAAGTCTTTGGGATTCCCATTGCAATCTGACCTCTGGCCCCTCCTCCATCCAGCATTGACTTCCGATGCCGAGTAGAGCTATGGTGAATCGGAACTGAATCTGGAGCACTCTTTGTGCTTCAGGTCAACTCAACAAGGGATCGATGGCTCCATTTGATAGCCGCTTTGGCAGCCCGGCTTCAGCCGGGGGGCAATGGCTTTTGGCGCAAAGGGTCGCCGGTCCGGCCACCCCCCCCGCTCCCGCGGTTATTCGCTCGTGCGAGCTCGGCGGCCGAGAACTCGCCCTCCTCCCAAAGCCCATCGGAGGGCTCAGACAGCTCGGCCTGACTTCCCCGAGCTCTCCTCGCTCATCAGCGCCCAAGGTCGCTCAGGCGCCGGCCGGACCGAAGAGAAAGAGTGCGCGGAGCCTGCCCGGCGGCATCGCCTCGAACACTGCGCAGGAAAGGGAGGAGGGAATCCATGAAGAAGAGTCGTTCGCTCCGATGGGCGCCGTCTTGTCTCGGCAGAGAAAGATCCTTTCGAGGTCCTCGTCCTCCCTGGTGTTTCTCTGCCTCCGCATGGGTCTTCCTCCTTCTCCTCTTCATTTCACTTGCCGCCTTCCCCTCCTCCGCCCAGGAGCGAGCCTCCACCGGCTCCGGCTTCCTGGTGGATCCCAACGGCTATCTCCTCACCGCCGCCCATGTGGTGGAAGGGGCCGCCTTTATCGAGGTGAGGCTGAAGGACAAAAGGATTCTGCCGGCCACCATCCTATCTCTTGACAAGGATCACGACCTGGCCTTGCTCAAAGTGGAGGCCACCAATCTCCCCTTCCTTCCCATCGGCAACTCCAATGCCATGAAAGTCCAGGATGAAGCATGGGCCATGGGCTTTCCCTTTGGGCCCGCCTTGGGGGAGGAAGTAACGGTGACCAAGGGCAGCCTCACGGCCATCCGCTCCCACCAGGCCAGAAGACTCTTTCAGGTGGATGCCGCCATCAATCCGGGCAATAGCGGTGGACCTCTGGTCGACAACCGGGGCCAGGTGATCGGGGTCGTCCACGCCAAGCTCGGGGTTCGGGCAGGACAGGAGTTCGGGATCACACCCATCCCCGAGGGGATCGGCTTTGCCGTCCCCATCAGCTTCGGCCTCCCCCTCCTCGCTTCCATCCCCGACTTCGACCTCGCGGCCTTAGGCAAGTCCAAGCCCATCCTCAAGGGCACGGAGATCGCGGAGAAGGCCATGCCCGCCGTAGTCCAG
>JAZDMQ010000096.1:0-2086 GCA_043800755.1 bacterium
CAAGAGGTGGAAAAATCTGGCTGAAAACGGTTGACAGGTAAATGGGAGTGGGGTATTGCTGATGTAAATCTCCAATCATTTGTTGCAACAATAGAAAATAGATGTTCGCAGTAAGAATTGTGATATGGCGACATTGCCAGCGTGAAACAACAAAGAGTGTGAACTTTTTCTTGCACAGAGGGAGGAGAGAGAATGGCTACACCAAGTGAAGTCTTGAAAGAAGCATTGGCGTTAAAGCCTTCGCAAAAGGCGGAATTGATTGACAGGCTTCTGTCTAGTCTGGATGAACCGGACAAGGAGATCGATGAATTATGGGCAAGGGAGGCAGAGAGTCGAATCGACGCCTACGAAGGAGGGGAGATCAAAGCCGTTAGTCTGGAAAAGGTGCTCGAGAAGTACAAATAGGAGCAGCGATGCGAATTCGGTTCCTTGAGATCGCTCAGATCGAACTCGATGAGGCCGTCGCGTACTACAACCATGAGGTGTCCGGGCTTGGCCAGGTGTCCCTGACCGAGGTCTCGAAGACGCTGGATAGAATTGGGAGATTTCCCGAAGCCTGGCATCCCTGCTCAAAGCGCACGAGAAGGTGTCGCACAAGGCGCTTCCCTTTCGGAATCATTTACCAAATTCGGAAAGATGAAATCCTGGTGGTCGCAGTTGCGAATCTTCACAAGAGGCCAGACTATTGGAAGGATCGTATAAACCAAGACCATTGAAGCAGTCCCGTCGGAGCCCGATAGTTGCCTTGTTGGGATGTGTTGGATTGAGAAAGAGGATAGCCGAGTGCCTCATCATTCTCTTCCTCTTTTTCGTCCTGGCCGGCACTCTGGGATTGCTTCCCTCAGAGGCGGCCTCCGTCGATGAGCAAGCCTATCTAACTGCGAAGGGGAGGCTTCAGCAGGAGCTTACGCGACTGGCGGGATTGGCAGGGGGGACCGTGGGCGTTTCCGCAATCCATATCGAGTCCGGACGGCAGATATCGTTGCATGGAGGCGAGCGCCTCCCCATGGCGAGCACCTACAAGGTCCCGATCGCGGTCCAGCTTCTCACTCGTGTCGAAAAAGGGGAAATCAGCCTGGGCGAGATGATCGAGGTCAAGGCCAGCGACCTGCATCTGGGAACCGGGACTCTAACGGGCCTCCTCAACCAGCCTGGTGTCATCCTCTCGGTGCGCAATCTTCTCGAACTGATGCTGATCGTCAGTGACAACAGCGCGACCGATCTCTTGCTCCGTCTGGCGGGCGGACCGGAAGTCGTCACTTCCCGGCTGAAGGAAATCGGAATCAACGGCATCGAGGTAAGCCGTTCCACCCTGCAAATGATCGCCGACCGATCCGGGTTTCAGCTGCCGCCAGAGGAGGGTTGGACCCTGGAAGCCCTGCAGGATCTGGAGGCGAAGGCTCCAGAGGAATCACGCCGGGCTGCACGGAGGAGATTTGAAGCGGATCTGCGCGATACCTCCACCCCGGATGCGATGGTGCTGCTTCTGGAGCGCATCTATCGCGGGAGTCTGTTGAATCCGGAGACGACCGATCTACTCCTGGACATCATGTCCCGGTGCCGGACAGGAGAAGGCCGGCTCAAGGGGCTACTCCCCCCAGGAGTTGTCGTGGCTCACAAGACGGGAACCTTCCCGGGATCAGTATTGGATGATGCGGGAATCATGACTCTTCCTGACGGCGGCGGCCATGTCGCAATGGCCGTATTCATAAAATCACCTGAGGCGGCTGATGCCAAGTCTGAGCGGGCCATGGCCCATATCGCCCGCGCCATCTACGACTTCTTTCTGTTTCACCCCTGAGGACCCTGCCCGATGAGACACACCCCGAGGCTCTCCACTCCTCAGGCTACACCCCTGGAACCCTTCCTGATCGTCCCTCTGTTTATGCTCCCAGCGAGGCCCGGGGCTCAGCTCTCCTCTTGATCAGACCGGCTCAGCTTGCTGGCATCGGCTCGTGGGCCTTGCGGCCATAGACCCTCTCGTAGGCCTTGCAGTAGGGGCAGAGGCTACCCTCGATCCCCTTAACAAACCAGAAGGCCAGCCCCCGTTGCTTCCGGCGGGCGTGGCTGCACACCGGACACTCCA
>JAZDMQ010000098.1:0-5232 GCA_043800755.1 bacterium
GCCGAGAGGATGGGAACACAGTAATGGCCGTGGGGGAATATGCCTTCATAGGTGATGTCATGGCGCTCATCGAGGCAATCTGAGAATTGTACCTCCTTCGTGGAGGCTGCCCGCCCGCAGAGGCACCGTCCGAAGGGGACCCGACCGCAGGCCTTCTGTATCGGTTTGGCAAGGCCGTTTTGGGCTTTCATGACCAAGGCCTCAGGGTCCTCCTCCACCAGGAAGATGCAGCCCCTGGATTGGAAGGAAAGCCAGGGGATGGAAAGGACGAGGTCCAGGGCGAGCATCAGGAGTTCATCTGGAGGAACATTCTCCAGTGAGCGGCGCAGCAATGAGTTGATCACGGCCTGGGTATCGGAGTGGCGTCGGGTTTCCTCCTCGGCCTGCTTCTGTTCGGTGAGGTCGCGGGCAATGGTGCACATCACCTTCCTTTCTCTATAGGAGATGATATTCACGCTGACCCAGACATCCAAGAGGGAGCCACCCTTTCTCCGGTATTGTCGTTCGTAGACAAAGAAGCCCTCCGTTCCCAGGATGCGTTGAAACCTTTCGTCAATGCTCCCTCGATCGGCGGCGACGATATCGTAGACGGAGAGTTCCAGCATCTCCTTTGGGGTGTAGCCGAGCATCCGGGCAAAGGCCGGGTTGGCCTCTATGATGCGTTTGGTCTCTACATCCGTCAGATAGATACCGTCCGGGGATTGCTCCACCACTGCCCGGTATCTCTCCTCGCTCTCCCGCAAGGTCTCCCCCGCCCGCTTGCGGCTCAATGCTTCCACAAAGGGCACGGATAGGGTTTCTATGTCTTGCTGATCGCCCAGGTCATAGCCCGATTCTTTGTTGGCCAGAGCGATCATGCCGATTGTGCGACCCGCATGTCTCAATGGAACGCCGAGGAAGGAGGTCAGCGGCGAATGACCTTGGGGGATTCCAACCCGATCAGGATGGGAAGATGGGTCGTTGGCGATCAGGGGCTGTCCCTCCTTCAGCACCTTCCCCCAAATGCCGCGGATCTCCATGTCTCTAATCATCACCGCGGCATCCGGCTTCGGCATTCTACAAGCCTCCCATCCAGGATCACTCAAGGCGATGGTATCGAAGCGACCGGCCCGATTGACTTCGCCAATAAAGCCGAACTTACTGCCGGTCAACTCCTGGGCCACGCCCAGACAGACTTTGGCGACCTCCTCCTCCGTTTCGGACCTCAATGTCTCTCGAAATACCTTGTTGATGCCTTCCAACACCGCACCTTGATGAAGAGCTCGCTCCTCCGCCCGCTTGCGGGAGGTGATGTCTTTCGAGATTCCCACAAACCCTATGTTTCTTCCCTCTTTGTTCTTGATTGCCGAACCTGAAAAAATGACCGATATAGCTCCACCTTTCTTGGGATGAAGGACCATTTCCTGATCGGTAATCGACCCCTTCGCGAAGACCTTTTCGATTACCTTGCTTTTGCCAAATTCTTCTCCAAAGACCTTGTCGGCCGCTTGGCCGATAACTTCTCTTTCCTCATACCCCAGCAGATCCAATGTGGCCTTATTTGCAGTAACGATCTTTCCACTCGGGTCCATCAGGATGAGGGAATCGGTCATCGTCGAGATGATATTATCGGATGCCGCCGCCGGGCTTAGGGTGAAAAGCTCGTATTTCCTGATGGCATATCCAACGAAGATAGCAAGCCAGATCCCGGAGGTGTTGGTCAATTCCGGAAGTCTGATTTGAAAAACCGGAAGCGCTATTTCCGTCAGAATCCCGGCAAGGATGGGGACGCTGATGCCTATCAGTATGTACTTCATCTGCTTCTTCTTCTTTTCATCCGTTACCGCCAGGTAATATTGGAGGGATAGCAGGATGGCCAGCAAGGTGATTCCCATTGTCCAGATCATGCTCGTCCAATTAACCCAAGAGTGCCTGGGACTGGTAGAAGCATATCCCCAATACGTACTTACAAGCTGGCCACTGAGCAGATCGGTAGAGAAGTCGATGATGGAGAAGGCGAGTGCGGGGGCGAAGACCAAGAAGGGTAAGGCCTTATGCCGCAGAAGCTCCTTCTTTTCGGTGAAGATCAAGACGAAATAGAGGAGAAAGGAGAGGGGGAGGGTCCAGGAGAGGGCGCGGACTTTTATCCAAAAATACGCGACATCAGAACTTCCTGCCTGACGATACATGAACTCGGAAAAGGACCAGAGGGACATGAAGAGACACATCCACCAGAATGACCTGTTCAATGGGCTCTTCCGGTCTTGATAATAGATAAAGGAGCCCATATAGAGGAATACGGCGCAGGAAATCAGGGAGAGCAGGGCAAAGAGGCGCATGTTGTTCTCCTTCGCTTAGCCGGTCCGGGCAGCAGAGGCATCGCCCCAGAAGAAAGCATCCTTCGGGGGCTGCCGCCGGTCTCGGCCTCTCTCAGGCGTTCAGGGGGAAACGCTGTCCCATCCTATTTTTCTCTGCAGATGAAGAAATAGGGGATAAAGAATACTCTAAGCCATACGGTGCCACGATAAAAGGGGTGGGATAAGGGCCGCGAAACGAATCGAAGTAAGATTTCCATTTAACCCGATCTCAGCGGAAAGTCAAGGAAATATTGATCCCGGGCGGGGTCTCCCCCCTCAGATGACCGGACGGACAATGTCGGGGGAGGCGATCCCCAAGGCCTCCAGCCTCTCGTTCCTGGGGATCCCCTGCTCGTCCCAGCCGCGCAGGTCGTAGTATTCAGGGAGCATCTTTCCCAGGTCGGGGAGGCTACCCGCGGCTCCGCCGGTGCCCCGGTCGTGGGTCAGGAGGCGCTCCGGAAGGGTATCGTCCTTGCGGGAGATCCCCAACCTCACATTGAAGAGGCGTTTGAGGTTGAAAAGGCGCTCTCCGATCCGCATCAGCTCCTGCTGGTCCAGGTCCCAATCCATGACGGCATTCACCCACTCCGCGAGGAGCTTGGGCCCCAAGCCCCCCCGGAAGATGAACTTGCACATCCCCAAGGGGTTATAGACCGCCATGTAATTCTGGAGGTCATAACAGAGCTTTGCCTTGCCCTCAGAGCGGTGGGGGTCCAGGGGCTTATCGTAGCCCAAGTCGGGCAGGGCGAGTCCATAGCCGAGGAAATAGGAGAGGGCCTCTAAGTGGCAGCCCCCGCGATTGGCGGTGGCGTAATTGAGGCCCATGCAGGTGAAGGCCCGGGGGTCATGATAGGCGATCTCTAGTCCCTTCACCTGGATGGCAAAGCGATGCGCCTCCCCCCCGATCCTCTCCGCCGCCGATCTGACCCCATCGGCGAGGAGTTCTCCCAGGCCCTGGCGCTGGGCGATGAGGTGGATGGTCGAAATGATCGCCCGATGGTTGCCCCAAGTTAGGTCGGGATCGTGGGGCCCCATGCGGGGCAGGAGGCCCTTTTCCTTGGCCTCGATGGCAAAGGCGATGGCGGAGGAGGTAGAGATGGTATCCAGGCCATAGCGGTTGCAGAGCTCATTGGCCGCCAGGATGCTCTCCAGGTTATCGTTGAGGCAGAGGGCGCCGAAGCCCGCCGTGGTCTCATACTCCGGACCATGACCCTCCAGGCCGGCATACTCCCCCTCGGCGAGGTGGATCTCCTTGCCGCAACGCACCGGACAGGAGAAGCAGGTGTGGTGGCTTTTCAGCATCCGGGCGGCGATGACCTGGCCATTGGTCTTCTGGGCGCCCTCCTCCCAGCTTCCCCCCAGCCAATTCTTGATAGGCAGATCGCCACGGGATTCCACCAGGG
The DNA here is from genome assembly GCA_043800755.1 of bacterium. Lineage (GTDB taxonomy): Bacteria > Methylomirabilota > Methylomirabilia > CAVQYV01 > CAVQYV01 > JAZDMQ01. Next base: position 3,740 of record JAZDMQ010000098.1, read on the forward strand.
CCACCGACCCTGCGGTCCCGTAGGAGGAGAGGCCTTTGGTCAGCAGTTTGATGGACTCCACCTCGGCTCGTATGCTTCCCCGCAGACGATCGGGATGGGCAATGGTCGGTTTGTCCTTCCCTTTGACCACCACGGCCTTCAGGTTCTTGCTCCCCATGAGGGCCCCCATCCCACCCCGTCCTGCGGCCCGCGATCTGCGGCCATCGAAGATGATGGAGGCCATGCGGGAGAGATTGACCCCGGCCAAGCCAATGGCCCCCACCCGGGCGCCTCTCTCCGTTTCCTGGACCAGGGCCTCGGCCACCTGGAAGCAGTCCATCTTCCACAGGTGGGAGGCTGGCCGGATCTCCAATCCCCCGGGGTGCAGAAACAGATAAGAGGGCTCAGCGGCTCTGCCCTTCAGGATAAGGCCGTCGAAGCCGGTGGCCTTGAGCTCTGCCCCCCAGAAACCACCTACCGTGGACTCATTCCAGATGCCAGTCAAGGGGGATCTCCCCACCACTGAGGTCTTGCAGGCGCCCGGGACGAAGGTCCCGGTCAGGAGTCCTCCCATCAAGAGGAGGGGGCTCTCCGGGGCCAGGGGATCGAGGTCGGGGCCCAGTTGATCATAATAGAGGATCCTGGCCGCCAGGCCGCTCCCCAAAAGGTAGGACCGGACTTCTTCCTCCGGGATCTCTATGACCTCCCAGGCCTTGAGTGAGAGATCGCAGGCGATGAGCCTTCCGTGGTATCCGTATGGCATCATGGGCTCCTTTGGCTTTCTGGACGAGAATGGGAAGGATCGATCGATCACGGCCTATGATAGTCGAACTCCAAGGGAGGTGTCAATGGCCAGAGAGGGGGCCGCCCCATTCCAAGAATCGTATGGACAAGGCCCCAAAGCCCATGATAAGAACAGGGAAAAAGAGAGAAGCGAGGTGAAGCTCCCCACCTACAGGGCGGGGCTTCCCGGAAAAGAATGAGATTTCAATTCAGGTTGTGCCCCTTTACCCCGCCTACAGGGCGGGGCTTGCGGGGCACGCTCCGGTCACTTTGGAGGAGGGGGAATTATGCAGGCGGCCGTCCTCATCCCCGCCTACAATGCGGGCGCCGGGATCCAGGAAGTGGTGAAAGGTTGTCTTCCCTACAGCCGGCGGGTGCTGGTGGTGGACGATGGATCGAGGGATGGAACCGGCCCTTGGGCTTGGGAAGCCGGAGCGGAGGTGGCCCATCATCCCCGGAACCGCGGCAAGGGGGCGGCCTTGCGCACCGGATTCGAGCTCCTGCTTAAGGAGGGGAATTGGGACGCCATCCTGACGCTGGATGCGGATGGACAACATGATCCCTCTGACATCCCTCGATTCCTGAAGGCAGCGGAGGAGGAGGGGGCGGGGATCGTCATCGGCTCCCGACTTCTCCACATGAAGGGGATGAGGAGGATCCGCCGGCTTTTCAATCGCCTCTCCACCCGATGCATCTGCGGCCTTTGCGGACAGGAGATCGAGGATACCCAG
>JAZDMQ010000118.1:0-19570 GCA_043800755.1 bacterium
TTGGACGACCAGCGGAGGGATTTGCCCACCGTCAGGCGGCGGCGCGGGGCGAGCCATTCCCAGAGGGCCATCGCCGCCAGGACCCCGAAGAAAAAGCCAAGTCGGATTCCGGATTCATGTTCCAAGATCCATCTACTCACCTGCGGCCCCAGCCTTTTTGAAGAGGATGTCTCCGTAATAGGCGGTGGCGGACTCTCCGGTGTTGTCGGTGTCGGTCATAATCGCCACCCCCGAGGTCATCGGGGGCTCCTCTCCGAAGGCCTGCCGGTAGTCCTGATACAGATTGCGCTCCTCCCGCACCCATTGATTAAGTTTTTCCGGTCCGCTCTCCACCACGATCATCTTGACCCGCCGAGTATAGGGATTAGGGACGATGGTCCCCTTCGGGGCCTTGCTCTCCCAGATGTAGTTGATCGCCGCCAGGGGTGGATACTGGCCATATAGCAGCCTGGCCGCCTCGTATTGGGCCTTCTCCAGGAGGCCCAGCTTGCCGGGGTCATACTCGAAGGTGATGTAGATCCGGGCCGGATAGTCATCGCCCTCCTTCTTGCTCACATCCCCCTTTTTCAGGATGTTGCCCACCTTCCAGCGCCATTCTACCATAGGAAATGTTTTAGGATCGATCTTGATCTCCCGGATCAGGCCCGAGGCCGAGGCGTTGGCCTCGGCCTTGACCACCACGACACCCTCCTCCTTGACCAGGGTGTAGCTGGTGTGGCGCTCGATCTTCTTGAAGGTCAAGGGCTTCCAATCGGCGGGCAAATCCTGCCCCAGGACCGCAGCGGAGAACTTGCCCACCTCGATGACCGTGGGGGATTGACCACCAAGGCTGCTGGGGAGGACTAAGTTAGCGGCCATCCAGCCTGCCCCCACGGCCGCGACGCCGATCTTCCGGTATCCTTCCATCCAGGCCTTCCGCATCCTCATTTCGGTCCATCGTCGATGAGGGGATAGGATCCCCCAGCAGGTCTTTCAGCTGAGTGCCCCACAGCAACTGCTCCCCTGGCCTGCAGTGCATCCGAAACAATGATCTCCGCTCACGATGGGATGTCCCTCCAGATCCACCCCCGCCAGGTCCGACAGATGAAGAGAGGTCCGGCCCCCGATGCGCATGGGTAGGCCGAGCATCTGGTTGAAATCGCAGTCATAGACAATCCCCTGCCAGTCCAGGCTGATCAGGGATCGGCACATCACTGTCTCTAGATTGGCTTCCTGGTGCGCCTCTCGCAACAGGGCCAAATAGCACTGTAAACGGCCCTCGGCCATCAAAATATTCGCGAAACGCTGGATGGGCATGTTGACCAGGGTGAGGAGAGAATGGAAGACGATGTCGTATCCTCTACCTAATCGCTTCCGGAAGTCCTCCTCCAGGGCCTTCTGGGACGGCGGCAGGAAGGGCCCCCCGGGGTTGTAGACCAGGTTCAGTCGAAGGGGAGAGCCCTCGTGGCCGTAACCCAACTGGTTGAGCCGCTGGAGGCCGCGAATGCTGGCGGCAAAGGCCCCCTCGCCCCGTTGAGCGTCCACCCCCTCCTGCAGATAGCAGGGCAGGGAGGCGATCACCTCCACCTGGTGCTGGGCGAGGAAATCCGCCAAGCCCTCCTGTCCGGGGGCCTCCAGAATGGTAAGATTACAGCGATCCATGACCTGCACGCCCCTCTTTCGTGCCTCATGCACCAGGTGGCGGAAGTGAGGGTTGAGCTCCGGCGCGCCGCCAGTCAGATCCAGCCTCTTGACGGCTGATGCCTCCAGATAAGCGATGACCTGATCGATGACCTCCCGCCCCATCATTTCCTGGCGTGCCGGCCCGGCATTGACATGGCAATGGACGCACTGCTGGTTGCAGCGGTATCCTAAGTTCACCTGGAGCGTCTCCAGGCGGGCGCGCCTGACGGCGGGAAAATCGCTCATCTCCAGCAAGGCTGGCGTCCCCTGCATTGAATTCCTCCTTTTCTATGTTCCCTGTCCCATCCTTGCCCTCCTGGATTGCCACCTCTTCGCCAGGACTGGAAGCAGCGCCAGGAGCCCGAGCAGCAGCAGGGCGCTGGTGGTCTTGGCGGAGAGGAGTTGGCCTGGGGAGCTAATCTCTCCCAGGGACTGTCCCAGATGGGCGAAGATGAAGCTGGCCGGCAAGGTGCCGATTGCGGTCGCCGCCGCATAGGTGCGGGCCCGGATGGGGGTAAAGGCCGGGGCCAGATTGACCAGCCAGAAGGGAAACAAGGGGACCAGGCGCAGGAACAGGAGATAGTGAAAATCGTTCTCCTGGAAGCCGGCCATCATCTTCTGGCCCAGCAGTCCCATGCGCCGCTGCACCGCCTCGGCGAAGAGATAGCGGGCGGCGAGGAAAACCAGCGTAGCCCCCAGGGTGGCGGAGAGGACGATGATCGCCGTTCCCACCCACCGGCCGAAGAGAAAGCCAACTGCCAAGGATAACACGGCGGCAATCGGCAGGCTGAGGGCGACCGAGCCGGTATAGAGGGCCACCGCACCTGAAAGGCTGATCCAGTAATGATGCTGGGCATAGTCGTGGAGCTTGATCCGATGCGCCTTGAGGGCCGCGAAGCTGAAGAATTGATTGCCGCCCAAGGCGAAAAAGGCGACCAATCCGCTCCCAAAGAGCAGCAGGAGGAGGAGCTTCCTCCAGGGGATAGAACTGGGGGGCCTGTCCTTGGGGGGTTCGGTCAGGCGCCGTGCAGTCGGAAGAGGAGTTTGATCCATCTCTTCACCTTTGGCGTGAGGGCCTGCTTCAGAGGCACCTCTGCCACCGCCCGGTTGATTTGGGCCAGCGTCGGGTAGATGTGAATCGGCCTGGCCAGATCTGAGGCCTTCATCTTCTTCGACAGGGCCAGCACATATTCGTGAATTAACTCCCCGGCGCGCGGCCCCACGATGGCGGCCCCTAACAGCCGGCCCCTGGGGAGGGTGATGATCTTGATGAAGCCTCTCAGCTCCCCCTCGGCTTGGGCCCGGTCGATCTCCTCAAAGGGGTAAGTATAGGCCCGATAAGGGATGCCCTGGGCCTTGGCCTGGCCCTCCGATAGGCCCACCCTCGCCAACTCCGGGTCGGTAAAGGTGCACCAGGGGATGATCCGCTCCTCGGCCCGAGCTTTGAGGCGAAAGAGGGCATTGCGCAGGATAACGCCCGCCTGGTGTTCCGCCACATGGGTGAACTGGTAGGGGCTGGTTACATCTCCGCAGGCGAAGATGCGAGGGTTGGTGGTGCGGAGGTAAGAATCGGTCAGGATGCGCCCCTGGACGAGGGAGACCCCCGCGGCCTCCAGGCCCAATCCCTCCACATTCGGCTTCCGACCTGCGGCCACCAGGAGGTGGGTGGCTGAAAGGGGTTTTTCTTGTCCCTGCTCTGGCTTCAGCCAAAGGCGAAGGCCGTCGGCCTGTCCCTCGACTCGCGAGGCTTCCTGGTCCAGGTGAAGCTGGATCCCCTCCTCCAACAGTTGATCGGCAAGGACCTGGGCCGGGTCCGGATCCTCCCGCAGAAGGATCTGGTTGCCCCGCTCCACCACCTGGACCTCGCTGCCCAGTCGGCAAAAGGCCTGGGCCATTTCAATGCCCAGGGGGCCACCCCCCAGCACAATCAGGCGGGGGACTGGCCCATTCAAGGCGAATACGGTCTCATTGGTGAGATAGGGGATGGAGCCCAGGCCGTCCAGGGGCGGGATTGCCGGCCGGGAACCGGTGGCCAGGACGAAGTGTCTTGCCGTTATTGTCCTACCATTGATTTTGAAGGTGCAGAGGTCCAGGAACTGGCCGGACCCGAAGAGGACCTCCACCCCCAGGCTGCGAAATCGCTCCGGACTATCATGGGGGGCAATGGCCTGGATGACCGAGGCAACCCTCTCCATGACCGCGCTCATCTCGATCCTGGGGGAAGAGGGTTCGAGGCCGAAACGAGCCGCCATGCGCATGGTCCGGGCCACCTTGGCCGAGTGCAGCAGGGTCTTGCTGGGGACACAGCCGTGATAGAGGCAATCGCCGCCTAAGGCCCGCTTTTCGATCAGGACGACCTTGGCACCCAGGGCGGCCCCACCTGCGGCAACGACCAGCCCGCCAGACCCACCCCCGATCACGCAGAGATCGAATTCCGGCTTGGCCATGATGATTTCGAGGTCAGAGTTTGTCCTTTAGCCCTATCGAGAGAGCGCGATGGCCTTATCGAACGCCTTCTCCATGTCCGGCAGATGGGTCAGCTCCGGGACCACCTGGAGATATCGGACAATCCCCTGCTTGTCCACCAGGACGACGGTGCGGGTCAGGAGCATCAGTCCGTCAATCAAGAGCCCGGTGGAGCGCCCGAAGGCCCCCTCCTTGTAGTCTGAAAGGTATTGAAGCTGGGTGAGCTTGGCCTCCTTGGCAAATCGCTTCTGGGCGAAGGGCGTATCCCGGCTGATGGTGATCCGTTTGACGGAAGGAGGCATCCTCTTGCCTTCCTCCCCCAGGTAGTGGGTCTGGGCCTCGCAGACCGGGGTGTCGAGGGAGGGCACGATGGAGAGGAAGAGGACCGAACCTCTCTCCGCCGAGAGGTCCACCTCTCCCATGGTTGTGGCGTCCGTCAACTTGGTCGAGGGCAGGGGATTGCCTACTGCGATGGGCGATCCCACCAGGATGAGGGGCTTTCCGGTGAAGGTGACCTGGCCCCCTGCCTGGGCCGAGAGGGAATCTGTTGGCATCTTCGGTTGCATGGTGGCGCAGCCCAGCGCCAATAGCAGCAGGGAACCTGCGAGGGCGATAAGGATCTTTTTGGAGATCATGGAGATACCTCCTTGGCTGAGAGGTTGGAAGCAAAAGGTGTCATCCCGCCCCATCTGGAGGGAGAGGCGCCATGGCCGCTCCTATCCTATAATTCTCTTAGATGCCGGGTCGAGACAGCAGCTTCTCGGATTCGAGCGACTCGCCCTTTGATCCTATTTCACATCCTAACTGGACGATCAGCCTAAACTCACTTATAATAGATTTCCGGAGAAAGTCAAGATGGCTTGGAAGATGCGGAAGATGCGGCTCACAAGATGAGTAAAGGAAACTGGAAGGGATGGCTCTGGGCGATCCTGGGCACCTCTTTCTTTTCGACGGGGGCAGTCCTGGTGCGCCTGGCCACACCTTTCTCCCCGTGGGCGGTCACCTCCTTTCGCCTGCTCTTGGGGGCCGGATTTGTGGCCCTCTTCGCCCAGATGGCCGGGCAGCGGCTGCGGACAAGCCGACCCGAGTTGATCCGTCTGCTCCCCATCGGGGCGATCACGGCCTTGCATGTCCTCTGCTTCGTCGCCTCCCTCTATTTCACTACCATCGCCCATTCCCTCACCCTCACCTACACCGCCCCGGTCTTCGTCACCCTGCTCTCCCATTTTCTGCTGAAGGAGCCCTTGCCACCCAAGAAATATGGGGGCATCGCCCTGGCCATCCTGGGGATCTTCATCCTGACCGGCTTCGAGCCGAGGATGAGCTGGCGCATGGCCGGGGGGGACCTTCTGGCCCTGGTCTCGGCCCTCAGCTTTGGCTTCTATTCGGTGTGGGGCCGGCGAGAAGGGAGGCATTTCCCCTTGTTCCAGTACACCTTCTGGATCTACCTTTTGGCAGGGGCCTTCACCTTGCCTTTGGCCCTCCTCTCCCTGAGGCCTCCTTTCCCGGCTCAGGCCTGGCTCGCCATCCTCCTGCTGGCCCTCTTTCCCCTGGCCCTGGGCCATACCCTCTACAATGCCGCCCTGCGCCTCATCCATCCCACCTATGTGAACATCATCGCCTCCCAGGAGGTGACCGGGGGAATCCTCTTGGGCTGGCTCGTTCTAAGTGAAGCCCCTGGCGTCAACTCCCTGGTGGGTTGTCTGGTAACCCTTTCCGGCATCATCCTTACGGTTCTTCTTTAGAAATCTGCCACGGATTTACGCATCATCCCTGGAAGGAGTTCAAAAAAGTTGACAAGACGAAATAGAAGGGTGTAAAGAGGGAATCAAGAGGAATGAATCTCAGGAGAAATCGAATGCAGATTTCCGACGGCTTGGAAGAGTTCAAAAAGGATGCAGAGCATTGGAAGCTTACGAGGGACCTGGAAAGGCAAGCGGCAGGGATCGTTGAACTCCTTCGCCAATATTCTGACTCGACTCCTCCCAAAGAGGCCATGAAAGAAACCAAAGCCTTTCTCGCCGAAGTGGAGCGCTGGAAGGGCATGTCCATGCAACATCAGGTAAGGTTGGCCAAGAGTAATCCCGAGGCCGCCATCTGGAGGGCCTTTCAGCAGGCCGTGAAGGCCCAAACGGACCTGGAGGCCGTCCGCTCCATCATGACCCTTATCGGGTTCGGCTCATCGCCCCACCCAGAGACACACCTGAGAAGAGCGAAACGGGCCACCGCGGTTCTCAGATTTCTGAAGCCCTACGAGTGGGGCGCGGTCGATTGGCGGACGATCGAGCTCCTGAGGTTGCTGGACAAGTATGCTCTTGATGTGGAAGCTGCCCTCGCCGATGCCAAGACAGAAGACCCGAGGAAGCTCAAAAGGGACCTGGATCACATTAACGAAGACTGGGCCTGCGAGGCAAACCAGAAATATAGGGCGATGCGAACCTCAGAGCTCCCGCGAGCGGCAGATGTGGAGATGGCACTGTTCGGTTTATCCATGATCGTCTGGCCATTATCGTTATGAAGAAGCGCGTTATCTGTTTTCATGGGATCAAGCCCAGGCGCTGAAAATGGTAAGAGGTGGGGATTGTTGCTCATTCAGCCGTTGAGGAAAGGAGGTTTCGAATGGCCACTTATATTCTTTTGAGCAACCTGACCGATGAGGGCGCCAAGACCATCAAGAGGAACCCGGGGCGCATCAAAGAGGTGAATAAGGAGTTGGAAGGGCTGGGGGTAAGGGTGATATCCCAGTATGCGGTGCTGGGCCCGTACGATTTCGTGAGTATTGTAGAAGGGCGGGACAACGAGACAATGGCCCGTGTGTCAGCCGAGCTGGGGTCGCGTGGTAGCGTGAAGATTCTGACCATGGCGGCCATCTCGATTGACGATTTCATTGCCGGTCTCAAGTGAAAGCGGAGACTGTTCTACTGAGAGGTTCGGCCGAATCAGGTGAAGTCCATGAGGCCAAGTGGATCGACTGAGCCTTCGGCGTGCTAATCAATCCCCACCCCGCGCCGCCGGGGGGCGGCATCGGCCTATTCTTTCCTTAGAAGTTGACAAGAGAGGGCGAAAGCGGTAAAGAAGAAGGCAGGCGCTAAAAAGATGAAATCAGAAATGAAAGAAAAAATGGGGCGACTCGCAGCCCAATACCGTCTGCAGATTATCTATGTCTTTGGGAGCAGGGCAAAAGAGGCTCAAGATCTCGTCGAGGGCCGCATCGATCGGCTTTCATCCGCCCCTTCGGACCTGGATATTGGCGTAAAGCCCGAAAGGCCTCTTACCGTCGCGGAAAAAGTGGAAATTGCGATATTCTTTGAAGATCTTTTCCATTTGCCCCGAGTAGATGTGGTTGTTCTTCCGGAAGCTCCCGTTTCCCTGGCGGTGGAAATCGTTCTGGGAGAAATTCTTTATACGAGGGATGCCACCTACGAGGCCGAATATCAGCTCTATATCATGAAGATGGCAGCGGATCTTCTCCCCTACGAGCAAGCCAAGCAAGAAATGATCCTGGGCGCATAGAATGACTCCTGCCGATATCGATCCGAAAGTCGTAACCCAGCGGGCCGCATGGGTTCGGGAAATGATCAGCGCCCTGCGTGAACTCCCGCTCGAAGACAAAGGAGCATTTTTTCGAGAAAGGCATAACCTCGCCGCCGCCGAGTCTTATCTGAGGCGATCTCTTGAAGCTCTCTTTGATATCGGCCGGCACATCCTGGTCAAAAGGTTCGCTTTTCCGGCCACGGAATACAAGGAAATCGCCAGGGGCCTCTTGGAGAAAAAAATCCTGAGTGAAGAAGAGGCAGAGTTGATGAGAAAAATGGCGGGGTACCGGAATCGGATGGTACATTTTTATCACGAGATGACCCCGGATGAACTTCATGAAATCTGTCTCAATCATCTTGATGAAATCAAGGTTTTGCTCGCCAGACTGCTGCAGTCGACAAAAGGAAAGGCATAAGGGGACAGAGGGCTATTAAGGGTTCGTTCCTCTCGAGGCTTGGAGACGCCACGCCTCAGCGGGGCCCCGCGTCCCTGCAAGGCGTGGGGCGCCAAAGAAGTTGACAAGAGGCGGCGAAAGGGGTAAAGAAGAAGGGCGAGGGCCAAAGAGGGGACTTAGGCGGCCCAATTTTTCTGAAAGGGCTCTGTTTCAGCATCTGCAGTAACCTTTTTCCGCCGGTCGGCAAGAGGTGGGAGAGATGAGGCACCGGATAGATCGCTGGCTCCAAGATCACGGTGCCTTTTGTGTTTATGGGGCGAGGAAAAGGATGGTTGCTAAGAAAATAGACCTTACCCCTGACCCGCCCCTACTGACCTGTTGTATTGTCGAACGAGGACTCTATGAATAATTCTGGGCCAATTAATATCTTCTCTTTCTGGGGTAAAGCGGAAAAGGATGGAACCGCCTTCCATCCGGCGGTCTGCCACATGCTTGATGTAGGGATTGTTGCCGGCGAGTTGCTGAGAGCGTTCCCCCCGCGTCTTCAGGACCGAATCCTTTCAATCTTCGGTCCGTTGGGGAAGGATGGCCTCGCTTTCTTTGTCTCCCTCCACGATATCGGAAAAATCAGTCCGGGATTTCAGAAGAAAAGGGAAGACCTTTGCGTCCCTCTGCAGGAAATGAGTTTTGGTCTCCCCAGGTTTTCAGAGAAAAGCCACGGCAAGATCGTTGCCCATCGCCTGCCTGATATCCTTATCGAAGATCTGACGTGCCCTGGAGAGTCTGCACGTATCCTGTCTACGGTGCTTGCCGCCCATCACGGCATCTTCGTTTCCTCTGAACCGGTACGCGACGGTGGGAAAGAATGGGAAGAGGCCAGACGACAGGCTGTGCGCTTTCTCGCCGGAGTTTTCCGGATCGAGACGCTGGAGACGGTTTTCCTCTCCTCCACCGCAGATGCCCTGATTCTGGCCGGGCTTATAACGGTCGCTGACTGGCTTGGGTCGTCAGAAGGGCATTTCCCATATACGGGCAATACCCAGGTAGATATATCCTCCTACGTGATCGAGCGGACTGGGCGGGCCAAAGCCCTCATTCGTGAGCTGGGAATGGATTCCGTTTCCCTCATCGAGAAACCGTTCAAGGATCTCTTTCCTTTTCCGGCTAATGCATGCCAGGAAGCTGTTATGGAAGCTATCTCTCAACTGCGCCATCCCATGTTTTTGATTGTCGAGAGCCCCATGGGCTCGGGAAAAACGGAGGCGGCCCAGGCTGCCTTTTCATACCTATCCCCTCATAACAGCCTCCGAGGGATGTATTACGCCCTTCCTACCCAAGCCACCGGGAATGCCATGTTCAATAGGATGATCCCATTCCTGAAAAAGCTCGACCTTACTGGCCAAATAGAACTTCATCTCCTCCATGCCAACGCCGATCTCAATTCTGACTATGAAGAATTAAAAACAAGAAGCATCAATGATGACGACCCCAAGGGGGAAGGGAATGTGGTCGCCTCCTCGTGGTTCACGGCCAGAAAGAAGGGTATCCTTGCAAGCTACGCGACGGGGACCATCGATCAGGCGCTTATGGCGGCTCTCAGGGTGCGCCATTTCTTTCTCCGGCTGTTCGGCCTCTCGGGAAAACTTGTCGTATTGGATGAAGTGCATGCATATGATGCCTATATGACAGAGGAAATTACGCGTCTTATTGGATGGCTTGCTCATTGCGAAACATCAGTCATTCTTCTGTCGGCTACGCTCCCGCAGAAACGAAGGCAGCAGTTGCTTCATTCATTCTCACCCGGAGCAGAAATCCCTCCCGATATCGTTTATCCCTGCGTTATCGGCGTCGATGGCACGGGCAAGGTCATAGCGAGGAACATTTCTGGTCCTCAATCGCCTCCTGTTACCTTTGCCCCGGTTGTGTGCGAGCAAGAGGACAAAGCTACGGTCATTGTCCGAATGCTTAAGGAAAAGCTAACCGAAGGTGGCTGTGCTGCGTGCATTCTCAATACGGTATCGGAGGCGCAGAATGTTTATGAAGCGGTGAAGGCTGATTTCGACGGTACCGACACTATCCTCTTTCATTCACGATTTACACTGAAACGAAGACTAGAAATCGAAGATCAAATTCTTTCACGTTACAAGAAAGACGGTAGTCGCCCACCAAAGGGGATTGTAATTGCAACCCAGGTGCTTGAGCAGAGCCTCGATCTTGATTTTGACCTCATGGTGAGCGATCTCTCCCCGATCGATCTTCTGTTCCAGCGGGCAGGCCGTCTCCACCGCCACGACAATCGGCGGCCCCCTCTTCTGAAAGACCGTATTATTTACGTGCTTATGCCCGACATTATCGCTGGAAAAACGGAATTCGGAGGGAGTAAGTTTGTCTATTTTCCCGACATCCTGACAAGAACGGCGTATCTCCTGATAGATCGGAATACCTATCAACCGCGGATAGTCAGCATCCCGGATGGTATTTCTCCCTTGATCGAAATGGTATATGGAGGCGAAGACATCCTTGTCTCTGAGCGGTTACAGCAGGAAATGGAAAAGTGGGACGAGGGGCGGCTGGGAAAGGAATATGCGAGTCGCTATGCCGCACAGCTCGCGGCGGTGCGGGATGCATGGTCATGCATAAACGATCCGCAATATCTCGCGGAAATTCCCAACGATAACGACGATGAAAAAAGCATCAGCACGAGGATTGCACGCCCGAACGTGACACTCATACTGGCGGAAGAAGGTGCGGATTTAACCGTCCAGAATAAGGAAGATGCAAAAAGGCTCTATGCCCACAGCATCTCGACCGATAACGGGCACCTCGTCAGGCATTTCCTTGAACAGGAGCCACCGCCAGGGTGGAAGGATGCCCCGCTTCTCAGGCATTGCCGCGTTCTTGTGATGAAGGAAGGGCGCGCGAGCGTGGGGAATAGGGTCGTTCTGTATGACCGTGAAGAGGAAGTAGGGCTTCGAATACTCAAAGAATCGAGGTGATATGATGGTGGAATTTTCTTTTAATCTTGCGGAGGAGCCGTGGATACCCTGTACAGACTGCGAAGGAGTCGGTCGCCTGCTCAGCCTGCGCGACCTTTTCAGTCAGGCGCATAAGTTGCGTGGCATTAGCCCGCAGAGTCCCCTGACCGAAGCTGCCTTCTTTCGTGTGTTGCTGGCTGTGGTCCACCGGGCGGTGAGCGGACCGCGGGATAGGAATGAATGGAAGGAACTATACAAAAGAGCACTCTTTGACGACCGAATACCCAAATACCTTGAAAAATGGCGGCACCGCTTCGACCTTTTTTCTCCCGATACGCCGTTCTACCAGACGCCGGGTCTTTTGGTGATTAACGAAAAGGGAGAACCTGTGCCCCAGAGCATAGCGTCCATCATGCTCGGTACGGCGAGCGGCAACAACAAAACTCTCTTTGACCATACGACTGCCGACACTCCGGTGAAGCTCTTTCCTTCTGAAGCCGCGATGACTCTCATCACGGCACAGATGTTTTCCCTCGGAGGCCTCAACAAAAAGACGACAAAACCCTTCGGCTACCAGCAGAGCTTCCTTAACGCCGTGATGGTGAACGGCATCCTTATTCTTCTTACCGGGAAATCGCTGTTCGAGACCCTGTTGCTGAACCTCCTTGTATACAGCGACGTTGAGCCCATACCGAGCGCCCCAGAGGATTGTCCTGTGTGGGAGCGCTCCGATGTGGGAAGGACATCGGTCACGGAACCGAAAGGATACCTGGATTTCCTCACCTGCAAATGCCGACATATCCTTCTCGTGCCACAGGCGACGGGGAAAGAGATCATGGTTGAGCACATCCATATAGCACAGGGAGAGGCATTCCCCTCGGTTCCCAACCCCGGGTTTCTGAGTAAAAAAAATAAAAAAGGGGACTGGTATCACCCCCAACTCGACGTGGACCGACTCGTTTGGCGGGACAGCATCGCCCTCTTTTCCTTCGAAGAAGGTGAAGACCGGCGTCCGAAGGCGTTCAGACAGGTGGCGAATATGGGTGACGTTGTCGAGCTGCCCCGCCGGTATGTCTGCACCTCCATCGCCTTCGCCAACTCAAAGGCCAATCCCCTGACGTGGCGGCGGGAGAGCCTGAATGTACCCCAGTCGCTGCTTTCCGACAAGGATGTGGTGGCCGCGCTGAGAAAAGGCATGTCCATAGCCGACAACGGTGAAAAAGCCTTGCGCGACGCGGCAAAGAAGTACATGCAGAAGTACTTACCGGCGAATTCCAAGGATGTTTCAGAAAAGGTTGCGGCATCGGGCGCGGTCCGTATGTATTGGGACCTTATGGAAGGGCACTTCCATCACTTCCTCCGCGACCTCGACGATCCGAACAAGGCGCTCGAAATATGGGTAACTTCGACAAAAAACACGGTCCGTGACTCCTTGAAAACATGCATGGGGGGAAGATACTGCGAATCCGCTCGCTCTTATAAGGCGTGGTCCGTCGCAGATGGATACCTGAATGCGCTACTTGCGAAACTTGGCGAATGAAGGAGGTGATACACAATGGGAAAGTACGATAGCAGTTTCATTGCGAGCCTTGAAAGACTGAGGGATGAGAAGGACAGGGCCGCCCTGGCGCGACTGCGCCGAGGCATCGGAAAAAAGATGGGACATTCACCCGAGATGATGCCCTATGTAGTTCCCTATTTGCACGAATCGCCGCGTGATCCAGCGCTTTGTTTCCTGCTGGCCTCGATCTTCGGGATTCATTCTGAAAAAGCGGGACAAGGCGTTTCCTTTGGTGCTGTCTTCAAAGAGGTATTCAAAAAGAGCGGAGAAAGCGAGAGCGTCGAAAAAAGGTTCAAGTCCATTCTCTCTGCCAGCTCTGACGATATCGGCGGCCACCTCCGCCACGCGGTTTCGCTGGCGAAAGGCCGCGGCGTTCCGGTGGATTATTACCGGCTCTTTTATGATCTGAAACAATGGGAACACCCGGACCGGTTTGTCCAGCTTGGCTGGGCGCGGGATTTCTGGGGAAGGGAAAAACAGCAGTCTGATGAAACACCGATGAGAGGAGAAAAGGAATGATCGTAGAATTGCATATCATCCAGAATTTTGCACCGTCCAACCTTAATCGAGATGATGCCAATGCGCCGAAAGACTGCGAGTTCGGTGGGTACAGGAGGGCCAGGATTTCAAGCCAGTGCATCAAAAGATCGGTGCGGAAGCATCCTGCCTTCGCGAGAGCCATAGAGCAGGCCGGCGGTACAGTGGGCGTCCGGACGAAACGCATCAAGAGCCGCCTCAAACAAATTTTCACGGATGAATTTAGGAGACCGACTGAAGAGGCAGAGAAAGTATCTGTCGCCGTGATTGAGCTCCTGGGCCTTAAGCTGAGCGATACGGAAAAAACGGAATACCTCCTGTACCTTGGAGAAAACGAAGTGGCTGAAATCGCAAAGACTGCGAATGACTCCTGGGACATGCTCCTCACGGATGATAGAGAAAAGGCCAAAGAGGAGGGCGAGGAAAAGGGAAAGAAAAAGGGGAAGTCTCCGGTTCCCGAACACCTGGAAGAGCTGAAGAAAAGCCTTGTCAGCGTTATCTCTAAGAGCCGCAAGGAGGCACGAAGTTATGCCGCGGATGTTGCACTCTTCGGCAGGATGGTTGCCGATAACAAGAACATGAGCGTCGACGCCGCTTGCCAGGTCGCCCACGCCATCTCCACTCACAAGGTGGAAATGGAGATGGACTACTTTACTGCCGTCGATGACTTGCTTCCGGGAGAAGAGACCGGGTCCGACATGATCGGTGTCGTGGAGTTCAACAGCTCCTGCTTCTACCGCTATTCGCTCATCAATATTGAAAAACTTCGGGAAAACCTCGGCCTCAACGACGACCTCCTCAAGGCCTCTGTCATCGGCTTCATAGAGGTGTCAATCCAGGCGATCCCCACTGGAAAGCAGAACAGCATGGCGGCCCAGAATCCCGCGGGCTTTGCGCGAGTGATCGTGAAGAAAGACGGCGCTCCGTGGTCTCTGGCGAACGCGTTTCAGAAACCCGTATACCCAGGCAAAGAGACCGACTGTTCCCTCGAAGAGCGCTCCATCGCGGCCTTGAACAGCTATTACGAGAGCCTCAAGAAAATCTACGGAAGGGGCTCCGTCATTTGCGACAGTTCTTTCAATCTTTACGACGAGAAGTCTCTGTCATTGGAGCAGATGCTGCGGCAGGTATCCGATGCTCTTCGATCGGGGGTGTCCGCATGAACGCAGTGCTTCTCGTGCCGCTTGCAGGCCCTATGCAATCATGGGGAACAAGGAGCCGTTTCCAGGAGCGGGACACAGAGCGTGAACCGAGCAAAAGCGGTGTCATCGGGCTGCTCTGTGCGGCGCTTGGCAGAGACAGGGCGGAGCCTCTTGACGATCTGGCTGCCTTGCGGATGGGCGTGCGTGTGGATAGCGACGGTCGTCTCAGGCGCGACTTTCAGACGGCTCGGGATGTCATCACCGCCGAGGGAAAAGTGGCGAAAGATGCTCAAATCTCACAGCGCCACTACCTCGCGGATGCGGTGTTTCTCGTCGGCTTGGAAGGAGATAAGAGTATCCTTCTCAATTTGCACATCGCTTTGTCCAAACCGGTGTGGCCGCTTTTTCTCGGCAGGAAATCGTATGTTCCCTCTATGCCGCTCTACCTGCCTGACGGGCTGCGAGAAAAGACGGATCTGCAAGCAGCTCTCCTATCTTGCCCTTTGCTGTGTGACCTCAGGAAGGAACAGAAAGAAATTCGTCTTGTCCTCGAATCATCATCGGCAACGCACGAATCGAGGATGGATATTCCCGTTTCTTTTGCCTTTGGCAAGCGGGAATTCAGGGAACGGTACATACGGACGGAATTTGTTCCTGTCGATGCTTTTCCGTCAAAGGAGGATAGTGGTGTACCTTTCGCAACTCGTTCTTGACCTTACTGACAAAGGGACTATGCGGGTGCTATCAGACGTCTATCGCCTGCATCAGTTCGTCATGTCCGGCCTTTCGGATTATGGGCATGCTTCGCGCATTCTGTTCCGGGTGGAGCCCGAGGTGAAGGTGGGCCTGGTGAGAATACTCGTCCAGAGTGAAATGAACCCATCATGGCGAAATAAGGAAAACAATGGCAAAGGAATCGTGAGAGTGCAGACAAAGGAATTCTCCCCTGCATTCCGGGAGGGGGCGCTTTACCGCTTTCGACTCCGCGCAAATCCCGTTGTCACAAGAGATGGCAAGCGGTATGGCCTGATCAGAGATGACAGTCTGAATGGGTGGCTCAAGAAAAAAGAAGAGAGCGTAGGCGTCTCTTATCGCTCGGTCTTGGCTGTCGATGAGGGGTACGCTACCGGGAAAAGAAGGAAGGGAGAAAGAAGTGATAGCATTAGCATAAAGATGGCCCGTTTTGAGGGTATCCTTGCGGTTACGGACACTGTCAGACTTAGCAATGCTCTAACCAATGGTGTCGGCCCCGCAAAAGCCTTCGGCTGCGGGCTCTTGTCACTCGCGAGGGCCTGATCATGGAGCCCATCCTTCCCCCCCTTAAACCCATCCCCATAAAAGACCGAATCTCTGTTATCTTTCTCGAAAAAGGACATCTGGACGTGCTGGATGGCGCGTTTGTGGTGGTTGACAAAAACGGTGTGAGGACTCACATACCCATAGGCGGCGTTGCCTGCCTCATGCTTGAGCCGGGAACGCGCGTATCTCATGCTGCCGTCGCGCTCGCTTCCAGAGTCGGATGTCTTCTCGTCTGGGTAGGCGAAGCAGGTGTTCGCCTCTATGCGTCGGGCCAACCAGGAGGCGCAAGGGCGGACCGGCTTCTTTATCAGGCAAAACTGGCTCTGGACGATGACGCGCGGCTGAAGATTGTTCGGAAGATGTACGCCCTCCGATTTAAAGAGGCGCCTCCCGAGAGGAGAAGCGTTCAGCAACTACGCGGGATCGAGGGTGTGAGAGTTCGCAAGATGTATGAGCTTATTGCTCGCCAGTATGGTATGCCCTGGCAATCCCGTAACTACGATTGCGACGAATGGGGGAGCGGCGACGTGCCTAACAGGTGTCTCTCCTCCGCAACTGCCTGCCTCTACGGCATCTGTGAAGCTGCCATTCTCGCCGCAGGCTATGCGCCCGCTGTCGGCTTTCTCCACACGGGTAAGCCCCAGTCCTTTGTTTATGATATCGCCGATATATTTAAGTTCGAGAGTGCTGTCCCGGTGGCCTTCCGCGTAGCTTCGAGAAAACCAAAAGACCCCGAACGCGAGGTTCGTCTCGCATGTCGTGACGGCTTCCGACAGACACGATTGCTGCAGAGGATCATTCCTACCATCGAAGAAATACTTGCGGCAGGCGAGGTGCCTTTTCCCAAGGTGCCCGAGGAATCCGTCCAGCCTGCGATCCCGAACAAGGAGGGCATGGGCGATGCTGGTCATCGTGGTTGAGAACGTGCCTCCGCGTCTGCGAGGGCGTCTGGCAATTTGGCTTCTTGAGGTGAGAGCTGGAGTGTACGTTGGAAATGTCTCCCGCAGAGTGAGAGAGCTGATTTGGGATACGGTGACTAAGGGAAGCGGCGATGGCAATGCTGTAATGGTGTGGAGCACCAACACTGAATCCGGATTTGATTTTCTGACCTGGGGTAGCAATCGTCGAGAACCTGTAGAGATAGACGGAGTGAAGCTGGTTTCTTTCTTACCTGAAAATGCTGAGTTCGACCACGAAATATGCTGCTGTGAACCGGTAGAATTTCGATCTTTGAAAAGTGACTGAAATTTCGGGCAGATACAAGAAGGGTGTTCCCCACATGCGTGGGGATGAACCGGATGAGAAGGAGGTATGGTCGGGCGAGGTCAAGTGTTCCCCACATGCGTGGGGATGAACCGCATTGGCTCACGGCTGGGGATGAGGCGGTTCGGTGTTCCCCACATGCGTGGGGATGAACCGACCTGGGGATCTGCGATAAGTGCGGGGAGTTAGTGTTCCCCACATGCGTGGGGATGAACCGTCAATGGGTATCGGGATGGACATTATAGACGAGTGTTCCCCACATGCGTGGGGATGAACCGTTGCGGGAAAATGTTACCGCCGACAATCAACCGTGTTCCCCACATGCGTGGGGATGAACCGTTGTTTTTGGGGGGAGCAGTGAACCACACAAAGTGTTCCCCACATGCGTGGGGATGAACCGACACATGCATCGTAGGCATTTCCTTCACCAAGGTGTTCCCCACATGCGTGGGGATGAACCGGGAGGAGCAGGACAGAACATCGCCATCGACGAGTGTTCCCCACATGCGTGGGGATGAACCGGATCCTTACAACCCGGCGAAGTAGAAAGGACGGTGTTCCCCACATGCGTGGGGATGAACCGTGGTACGTTCCTTTCGTGATCACCCCGATCAAGTGTTCCCCACATGCGTGGGGATGAACCGACCCGTGTCGCCACCGCTGGGGAGGGTTTCTAGTGTTCCCCACATGCGTGGGGATGAACCGGAATTGGATGGACGGCGCACAAGGGGGATTCCGTGTTCCCCACATGCGTGGGGATGAACCGGGAGCCGGGGGACCGTGGGAAAACCCTGAAAGGTGTTCCCCACATGCGTGGGGATGAACCGACATTATATCCGACAGGGGTAATCTGTCTCACGTGTTCCCCACATGCGTGGGGATGAACCGTTTCAATTATCCGATGTGGATACAGGAAAACAGTGTTCCCCACATGCGTGGGGATGAACCGGACCAGTCCCAGCTCGATATCAACGTAGGCATGTGTTCCCCACATGCGTGGGGATGAACCGTTTTGACGGGCACGTTTGCTTGTGGTCGTTGTGTGTTCCCCACATGCGTGGGGATGAACCGGTTAAACAAAAAATGGGCAGTGGGGAAGGCCAGTGTTCCCCACATGCGTCGGGATGAACCGACTCTTGCCCATGTTCGCAGGTTCCATCAAGTGTGTTCCCCACATGCGTGGGGATGAACCGGAATAAATCTTTTTTAGGGGAGGGTCCGATCCGTGTTCCCCACATGCGTGGGGATGAACCGTTGAGCGCGAATGCAGCCGGGGCAGTGACGGGGTGTTCCCCACATGCGTGGGGATGAACCGTAATAAAGATAAGGGGACCCGGGAGATCGTGTGTGTTCCCCACATGCGTGGGGATGAACCGATCGACAAGGGTTGCTCTTTTGGGCCAGAAACGTGTTCCCCACATGCGTGGGGATGAACCGATGTCAATGCGGCTGACCTGCTGACCGAGGTCGTGTTCCCCACATGCGTGGGGATGAACCGAACTCGACAAGGAGATCAAGAAGGCCTTGGCCGTGTTCCCCACATGCGTGGGGATGAACCGGTCTCGGCGTCCGGTTCCTGCGTCATCGGGTTGTGTTCCCCACATGCGTGGGGATGAACCGCAAATCGCACATGACATTGAGCGCCGGGTGATGGTGTTCCCCACATGCGTGGGGATGAACCGAGCTCGATTGGGTCCCCGAGGGCAAGAACTAGGTGTTCCCCACATGCGTGGGGATGAACCGAGCTTGCCGTTCAGCTGGCGGAAGCCCAGGATGTGTTCCCCACATGCGTGGGGATGAACCGAGAGAGGGTCTTTCCGGAGCGAACGTAACAATGTGTTCCCCACATGCGTGGGGATGAACCGGAGTAGAACGAATCTTTGAAGAGCTCTATGGGGTGTTCCCCACATGCGTGGGGATGAACCGTTCACACTGGACGAGTACGACCGGGAGAACCTGTGTTCCCCACATGCGAGGTCATGGGGTCAAGGTCATGGGGTCAATCAAGGTCATGGGGTCAAATCTTTATTCTTGACAAAATAGAATAGCCGCCTTCCATTATGAGGTCCAAGATTTCAAATCCCTTATCAAAGTTAAGATTAAAGATTTGACCCTCTATCCCCCCCTCTATCCCCAGTTTGAACGTGCCTTGGGATCTTCCTCGTGCTTTCCTTACGAGCGCAGCATTTGTCGCATTGTCCTTGAATGTGGATATCCTTTGGGTAGTTCTGATAGGATCCGTAATCTCCGTGGCTGTCTTATAATCAATTAATCCGGGTGTTGCAGGGATGCGAATTCTCTGCAAGCTTTCCGAGTATCTTTCTTCCGTCATCTTTCTGACTTGGTTTTTCAAGTCCCTATCAAATCATTCTGCAGGTAATGGGCCAACTGGCGTTGCAAGGCTCCCGATTTCCCGGAGGCACCGCCTTTGGGTGGCTGGAATGGTTTCGGTCGATGACTATTGACAAGAAAGATTCTAAGGAGTAAATACCGAGCAAGATGGGGGCCAAATGAAGCAGCGTCCATTTGGTCACACGGACTCGCCTCCATTCCCAACGTACGTTGAGTTTTGTTTTCCCTTTCGGCAGGAGGCATAGAAGGTTGGCACCGGCCAGATCTTTCTTTTCCAGAGATCACGGTGCCTTTTATTTTTGAAGGCGGCAGAATTGGAAATGAGGAGGAAGCCATGTGTAAATCAAGAATCCTGACCATAGCTGCCCTGATCTCTCTGGTC
>JAZDMQ010000116.1:0-4657 GCA_043800755.1 bacterium
TGGATCATCGTCTTTCCGGCAGGCTACACACAAGGTCGGTTTAGCGATCAGATCGGGATTGATTTCGGTCCCGTCATCACGGAAGAAGCCTGACTTGGATTCTCCTTTCATTCCGCCCCCCACTTCTCTTCTGTGAGTCGTACGACCTAAGTCAGGCGCGCAGTATTGCCGCGTCCGCTGGAATAATTGGAATCAGGATGCCTTCTTGAGTCGTTCTGCCACCCAAACCTTGATGATGGACTGCCGAGGCACCCCGAGGCGTTTGGCTTCCTTGTCCAATTGGTGGATCATCCATAAAGGGAAATCCACGTTTACTCTTTTCTGCTCCTGCTGGGGCCTTCGAGCTTTCGAAACCTCAAGGTATTGCGAAATGTCCTCACCTTCAGCAAATTTCTTGTCGAATTCCTTAGCCTTCATATATATCAACCTCCTCCTCCCCGAACTATCCGAACGAAATTATCCTTACTCTTTCGTATATCGCCTGTTAGATAGCCCTTTCACCGTGCCGCCTCGGTCTCGATCGCGCGAAGTGCGCGAGTCTGCTGCCAGCCGGGGGTTAGGCGGGCCTACGAGACTCGAAGCGCGCTATCCCCTCCAATGAGTGCCAGGACACCGAGGAGGACAAACAACCCGGCAGCGATCCAGCGCAGCACCTTCATGTTGACTCGGCGGGCCAGCGCTTCGCCCATCCAGACCGCCGGAACGTTCGCGATCATCATGCCCAGCGTCGTTCCGAGAACCACCGCGACCAGGGAGTCGTAGCGGGCCGCGAGCGCTATCGTGGCGAGTTGGGTTTTATCGCCCATCTCCACGAGGAAGAAGGCAATGCAAGAGGTGAGAAATACGCCGGCGCCCCTGAGCTTCTGGTCCTCCTTCAATTCGTCGGGCTTGAGCGCCCACGCACCAAAGGCGAAGAACGATAGGGCGATTATCCATTTTAGAGTCCGGGGGGACACAAGGCTTGCAAGCCAGGTCCCCACATAGCCTGCAAGGAAGTGATTGGCGAGAGTGGCGAGGAGAATGCCTAAGGCGATGGGCACCTTGCGCTTAAGCTTTGCCGCGAGCACAAAAGAAAGGAGTTGAGTTTTGTCGCCCATCTCGGCGAGCGCTACGATCGCGGTGGAGAAGAACAGAGCTTCCAATCGCATCCTTCTGTCGAGACAGATTACCGACGCAAGTCAAGGGGTGACCTTTCTCCTCCGAGCTTCAGTATCATATCACTTTTCTCTGCCGAGAGAAACAGTTCTGCTTGAGAGGTCTACACGTTTTTCCCTGGTCTACCAGGATCAAGGACGGGTCTGTTCCCCGCAGATCTTGTGGAGGGCGAAGTGGCGCTGGCGTAGATTCATAGGCAGGTAGATGAGGTGGGCGTGGAGAGCGGGCCAGAGCGCCTTTCTCTTCCAGATGGAGGAGAAGCTGTAGAAGTCCCGCCAGGCCATTTTCCATCCTTCCCGCAGTTGCTCGGGCTCCATCAGCTTGGGCCGAAAGTGGGGCGCCAGGACCTCCTGGTTGGGCTCCAGCCACCATCTCTCCCGCAGCAGGCGTCCCTCCGCCTGGAGCCGGTCGTAGAGCGGGGTTCCGGGGTAGGGCGTTAAGATCGCGAACTGGGCCAAGAGGATCTTGTTGGCAATGGCGAACTCGACGGTACGCTCGAAGACCGAGGGATCGTCGAAATCGAAGCCGAACATGAAGGCGGCATAGGCGATGATCCCATGGTCATGGAGCCTGCGGATGATTTCTTCGTAGCGCTCGGGATGGTTCTGGACCTTTCCCACGCCCTTCAATTCCGCGCTCAGCGATTCAAAGCCGATGAAGAGGGCCTTGCAGCCGCTCTTCTCCAAAATCCTCAGATTCTCCTCATCTTCCAGACCGGCCAGGGTGGCCTCCCCGATCCACCTCAATTTTAGCGGTGCGAGCTCAGAAAAGAGTCTTCGAAAATAGGGGACATTGCCGATGACATTATCGTCGGCAAAGAGCAGGCCGGGGCGGTGCAAGGTCTCGATCTCGGCCACCACCGAGGCGACCTCCCGCATCCGGTAGCGGGAGCCGAAGACGGGATTGACCGTGCAGAAATCGCAGTGAAACGGGCAGCCCCGGGTGGTCTGCACTACATCCACCGGGGCATAACGGAGGCGATAGGGCTTGAAGATCTCCCGGCGGGGGATGGGAGACTGGCTGAGATCGATGAGGCCCTCCTGGCGGTAGGTCCTCTGCAGTCGGCCTGCCTCAAGATCCTCGAGGATTTGAGGCCAGATCCCCTCGGCCTCTCCGATCACCACGGCATCGGCATGGCCGAGGGCCTCCTCGGGCACGGTGGTGGGGTGGATCCCCCCCAGGACCACCTTGATTCCCCTTTCCCGGTAGGCATCTGCGATCTCATAGGCCCGATGGGCGGTCTTGGAGAGAACCGAGATGGCCACCAGGTCCACCTCCTTGAGGTCCGCGGGGATACGGATGGGCCGGATCTGATCGTCGGAGAAGGATACCTCAATCGAGGGCGGGGTGAGGGCGGCCAGGGTGGCCAGGGCCAGCGGGGTGAGGCGGGCGCTATCCTCGGCAGCAGGGGAGATGAACTCGATCTTCATGCCCCCTTCATACAACATGGGGAGTTTTAGATCAATCCCTTTCTCCTGCCAGATTACCTCAAGTGTCTCTTGAGCTTTGACCTCGGGGAATTATTATGCTAAACATTCATCATTGGATTGCTCATGGGCGTCATCATTGGCGCGGGTGCGCTTTGGTATTTCACCGTCGGTCGCACAACTCCAGCCGTGTAGAAAGCCGACGAGCGCGCGGCCGCGCAGGCCGGAAAGGCACGCGAGTCGGCCCAAGCCGTTGGCGAGCAGGGGAAACAGGCGCTGGCCGCCAGGCTGGAAGCGCTGGAGTTGCGCGCCGAAGACATCCAGAAGGAACTCGTCGAGAAAGGCCGCGTCGTGCGGCGCAAGGCGCGCGCCATCGGTGAAGCCGCGGCCGACGCAGCCCTCGATGCGCGCGCGACGGCGACGATTATGGCCAAACTGGCGGCCGATCCCGATCTTTCGGTCCTCAGTATCTCGGTGGCCACAGCAGCAGGCCGGGGCACCCTCTCCGGCACGGTCGCGTCGCCCGAACTCATCGGCAAAGCGACGGCCCTGGCCTTGGAAACCGACGGCGTCCGCGAAGTCGTCTCCACCGTTCAGGTGAAGTGAGCTGCCCCGCCTCCGAGCGGAGGCTGGCGAGCATAAAATCATTGGACTTCGACAGTGGAAGGCAAATGGATGGAGGTCGGTTCCATGAAGAAAATCGTTTCTTTCACGATGAACCCGGCCATCGACAAGAGTTCCAGCGTCGAGCATGTGATTGCCGAACGGAAACTCTACTGCAAACCCCCACGCTTTGAGCCTGGAGGGGGCGGGGTGAATGTCTCCCGGGCGATCAAAAAGCTGGGAGGGGAATCGGTGCTCCTCTATCCCGCAGGGGGCTACACAGGAAATAGGCTTAAGGATCTCCTGGAAGAGGAAGGAATCACCCACCGGCCGGTTCCCATAGAAGGAACGACGCGGGAGAGTCTTGTTGTGCTGGAGGAATTCACCGGGCAACAATTCCGTTTTGGAATGCCCGGGCCGGTTCTGAAGAATGAAGAACGGGAGCGATGCCTCCAGGAGCTATCCGCGATCCGTCCCCAACCCGATTACCTGGTCGCAAGTGGAAGCCTTCCCCCCGGCGTGCCCCCCGATTTTTATGGCAGGGTGGCGCGGATCGGAAAGGATCATGGGGCAAAGGTCATCATTGACACCTCCGGCGATGCCCTGAACCGGGCGCTGCAGGAAGGTGTCTATCTGATAAAACCCAATTACCGTGAATTCAGGGACCTCGTGGGGCAGGATATGAAAGAAGAGTCACAGATTGAGACGGAGGCGGTGAAGATGGTAAAAAGCGGCCGGTGTGAAATCCTGGTCATTTCTCTCGGCGCGGCCGGCGCTCTGATCGTATCGGAAGAGGTTGTCGAGCATATCCGGCCGCCCACCGTGCCGATTGTCAGTAAGGTCGGGGCCGGCGACAGCATGGTGGCCGGCACGGTCCTGAGCCTGGCGAGGGGAAGAACAGAGCGGGATTCTGTTCTTTTCGGAATAGCGGCCGGCGCCGCTGCCGTCATGACTCCGGGCACGGAGCTGTGCCGGCGGGAAGATGCCGAGCGGTTGTATGCAAAAATGCTTTCAGAGTCCGAATAATTTTTCTTCAGAAAATATCCGGGGATCAAAATGCGGCAAGGGATGAGAGTAAGACTCCAACCGCCCGGAGGCTCGAGGTGACCGCCACAATCTTTGGCCTCGTGGGCGGGGTCGGTTTATTTCTGCTGGGGAT
Organism: bacterium; assembly: GCA_043800755.1. Lineage (GTDB taxonomy): Bacteria > Methylomirabilota > Methylomirabilia > CAVQYV01 > CAVQYV01 > JAZDMQ01. Next base: position 4,345 of record JAZDMQ010000116.1, read on the forward strand.
GGTTTTGTTGACCGACGGGCTGAAGTTTTTCGCGGGCGATGCGCTGCGCCGAGGGAGGGTTTTTGGCGAGGCCATCTCTATGGAAGAGGCCTGCACCTTGAAAAGACCTCTCCTGGCTTTCAGCGGTTCCTCTGTATGGGCACGTGATTTACGATTGTAAATTGACGAGGCGAAGGTATTATTCCAAGTCAATTTCATAAGTCAAGAAGGATGCGAAGGCGGTCCTCCACTGCGGCCAGAGTATTTCGAGTCACTTGTCCCAATCTTTGGACAAGCCGCTCTTTGGATACCGATCGGATGTCTTCACACTTTA
>JAZDMQ010000151.1:0-3184 GCA_043800755.1 bacterium
CGCATCGCTCCGGGAGACAAGATCATTGCCCTCGCCTCCTCAGGCCTGCACAGCAACGGTTTTTCCCTGGCGCGCAAGATCCTCTTCGACCTCAAGGGATATGATTTAGAAGAGGCCTTCCCCGAATTGGGGGCTCCTTTAGGAGAGGAACTCCTCCGCCCCACCCACATCTATGTGAAGGTCTTTCAGGAGCTGAAAGAGCATTTCGACCTGAAGGGCCTGGCCCACATCACCGGCGGAGGCTTGCCGGGCAACCTCCCCCGCATCCTCCCTCCGGGCTGCCAGGCGACCATCCGCCTGGGAAGCTGGGAGGTCCCTCCCATCTTCTCCTTCCTGCAGAGGGAGGGGGGCGTGGCCGAGGAGGAGATGTTCCGGGTCTTCAATATGGGGATCGGGATGGCGGTCATCGTGGCTGCATCCGAGGCGGAAGAGGCCCTCGAGCTCGCCCAATCCTTCAGGGGAAAGGCGTGGATCGTGGGGGAGATCGCCTCCGGAGAGAAGGGAGTAAAGCTCATCGAGGCCCACTAATCGCTGGGCCACGGGAGAGGGAGGGCAAGCATGGGGTCGGATTTGCCGCTCAGGTTGGGGGTCCTGGCATCCGGACGGGGGAGCAACCTCCAGGCGATCATCGAGGCGATTGAGGCAGGGAAGCTAACCGCCGAGGTCCGGGTGGTCATCAGCGATCAGGCCGCGGCCTATGCCCTGGAGCGGGCCAGAAAGCATGGAATCCCCACCGCGACCTTTCACGCCAAAGACTACCCCAGTCGGGAAGACTTCGATCGGGCGGTAATCCAGTGCCTGCGTGACCATCAGGTGGAGTTGGTCTGTCTGGCCGGGTTCATGCGCATCCTCAGCCCTACCTTCATACAACAATACAAGAACCACATCATCAATATCCACCCTGCCCTGCTGCCTGCCTTCCCCGGCCTCCGTGTGCAGCACAAGGCCCTGGAGTATGGGGTGAAGTTCTCGGGCTGCACGGTCCACTTCGTGGATGAGGGCATGGATACCGGCCCCATCATTATCCAGGCAACTGTCCCGGTCCTGGATGGGGACGACGAGGAAGCCCTTGCGGCCCGGATCCTCCATTTTGAGCACCAGATCTATCCCCGGGCCATCCAGCTTATTGCCCAGGGCCGGCTCCAAATCGTGGACAGGCGAGTCCTCTGTAAAGGGTTGAAGAAGGAAGACCAGCAAGGGGATGCCTGGGGGTTTATGAATCCTTAACGACCCCATGCCATTCGCATCTCATGCAGATCCGCCCGGGCAACCCCGACCCACTCTCTCTCCCCGGTCCGGCCAGCTCCTGAGCGACCTTGGGCGCTGATGAGCGAGGAGAGCTCGGAGAGGTCAGGCCGAGCTATCTGAGCCCCCCCGATGGGCTTTTGGAGGAGGACGAGTTCTCGGCCACCGAGATCGCACGAGCGAATGCCCGCGGGAGCAAAGGAGACGGACGGACCGAAGCGCCTTCGGCGCCACGAAGCCTTCACCCCCGGCTAAAGCCGGGGAACTCAAAGCGACTATTAGACTCATACGCACGATAGGATGAGAATCGAAGAAGGGAGAAAAATAGATGGCAAAAGTCCAAAGGGCATTGATCAGCGTCTCTGATAAGACCGGGGTGGTAGAATTCGCCAAAGGGTTGGCCTCCCTCGGCATTGAGATCATCTCCACCGGCGGGACGGCCAAGCTCCTGCGAGAGGCAGGCATTCAGGCGAAGGAGGTCTCCGAGATCACCGGCTTTCCCGAGATGCTGGATGGCCGGGTGAAAACCCTTCATCCCCTGATCCATGGCGCCATCCTGGGCAAGCGATCAGACCCCCTCCATCGACAGCAGATGGAACAGCACAAGATCCTACCCATCGATCTGGTGGCCATCAACCTCTATCCCTTTGAGCAGGCCACCTCCCGGGAGGGGTGCACCTTCGAGGAGGCGATCGAGAATATCGATATCGGGGGGCCGGCGATGATCCGCTCCGCGTCCAAGAACTTCCCGGATGTGACGGTCCTGACCGATCCTGCCGATTATGGCCTCATCCTGCAGGAACTCCATGCCAACCGGGGAGAGGTGACCGAGGGGACCAACCTTCTCCTGGCCCAGAAGGCCTTTCGGCATACCGCCCGGTATGATGGTCTGATCTCCACCTATCTGGCGGAGTGCAAGGGCGAGGGGGAGCCTCTGGACATCTCCCATCAGCCCTCGAGCACCTTCCCGGCCCTGTTCAATCTGCAATTGGAGAAGGTCCAGGATCTTCGCTATGGCGAGAACCCTCATCAGAGGGCGGCCTTTTACCGGGAACCGAATCCCATCTTCCCCTCGTTGCCGGGATCGGTGCAGCGACAAGGCAAGGAGCTCTCGTTCAACAACCTGCTGGACCTGGATGCCGCATTGAACCTGGCCTCAGAATTTGCAGAGCCGGCAGCGATCATCATCAAACACAATAATCCTTGCGGGGTGGCGGTGGCAAGTAGCCTGTTGGAGGCCTATCGCAAGGCGAAGGCCACGGATCCGCTGTCGGCCTTCGGCGGGGTAGTGGGATTGAACTGGGTGGTGGATGTCGAGGCCGCCCGCGAGCTGGCCTCCACCTTCCTGGAGGCAGTGATCGCCCCGGGCTTCTCTCAGCAGGCCCTGGAGGCCCTTTCTGCCAGAAAGGATGTCCGGCTGATCGAGACCGGCCCCTGGCCCCAGAGGCCCTCCACCCAGGGGGAATGGGACATGAAACGGGTGCGGGGTGGGATGGTGATCCAGGATCGGGACACTGGCACCCTGGAGGAGGGGGGCTTGAAGGTGGTCAGCCAGAGGCCGCCCACGGGGCAAGAGATGCAGGCCCTCCGCTTCGCCTGGAAGGTGATCAAGCACATCAAGTCCAATGCCATCCTCCTGGCCCAAGCCGACCAGACGATCGGGGTCGGGGCAGGCCAGATGAGCCGGGTGGACTCGGTGAAGATTGCAGTGATGAAGGCCCAATTCCCCACTCAAGGCACGGTCCTGGCCTCGGATGCCTTCTTCCCCTTCCGGGATGGGGTGGACGAGGCGGTCAAAGCCGGGGTGACCGCCATCATTCAACCGGGGGGATCGGTGCGGGACGCCGAGGTGATTCAGGCGGCCAATGAGCATGGGCTGGCCATGGTCTTCACCGGCATGAGGCACTTCAAACATTAGAGGGAGGAAGATGAAGGTATT
>JAZDMQ010000010.1:0-23862 GCA_043800755.1 bacterium
CTCGAACCCCTACGGTCTTAAGACCACATGGCCCTGAACCATGCGCGTCTACCAGTTCCGCCACTTCGGCCTGGGCTTATTAATACTATTTGAACCTTCATTTGTCAATTTGATTTTTCAATCCTATTCTTAAGAAGGTGCATAGTGGTCACAACTCCGGCAGCTCGTTGAGGTGTTAGGTTGGAAGGGTCTTCGTCGGTAAATATCGCCGAATGGCTTCAGCAAGGCCAATCCAAGAGAGACGGCGGGGTGGGTCAAATCGGTTAGCTCTCTCGAACGCGATCCGGTACCTCGTATCTCAATTGTCCTATAGTCGCGGACAAAAGACCCTGCATTCTGTTCGAAAGATCTGCCGCGCGTAGAACCGACGAGTGAAGCTCCCCGCTCACAGGACGAGGCTTGCGGGGCACGCTCCGGTCAAGGATCGGTATGTTTGCTGCCGGCTCTGGAAAAGCCTCAAGCGAAAAGCCTTGGAGAAGAGTGAGATCAGGAGTAACCGGTGATTACTCCATTAAGAACTGATCACCTCAAGCTGCGACTTCAAGACAATTGAGGTTCTGAAGAGTGAGACAACTGAGATACGGACTTACGCATCAAACCTATGTGCATCAAACCTATGTTGACAATCGTATTCTCTTCTGATATTGTTTAAACCCGCGCCAAAAGGGATCTGCGCCTTGATAGTGTATTTTCCATTTCGGGTTACCTGCCTTTCACGCCAGATTCCAGGGCAGGATGCTTGATACAATCTCACGAAAACCTTTATTTCAGGGCAAAACCCCAACCGCAGCCTCCCCAACCCTCGGAGGCTTGACCTGTTCATTTTTGATCCAATCTCGGGCCTGTAGCTCAGGTGGATAGAGCAGGGGTTTCCTAAACCCCGTGCCGGAGGTTCGAGTCCTCTCAGGCCCACCAAGGATGAACCGATGATCGATTTTCATACCCACTCCCTATTTAGTGACGGGGCCCTGATCCCGTCCGAATTGGTGCAACGGGCACGAAGCAAGGGCTACACTGCAATTGCGATTACTGATCATGTAGATGCTTCCAACTTGGATCAGGTGGTGACTTCTCTCACCAAGGTCTGTTCAGTCCTATCTTCATCCTGGGAGATCTATGTAATCCCTGGAGTGGAGATCACTCATGTGCCTCCAGAAACCATCCCGAGGTTGGCCCTGGCGGCTCGGTCTTTGGGGGCGAAGGTAGTGGTTGTTCATGGGGAGACCATTACAGAGCCAGTTCCTCCCGGCACAAATCGTGCCGCATTAGATGCTTCGATTGACATCTTAGCCCACCCCGGACTGGTTTCCGGAGAGGATGTCAAGAAAGCGAAAGAGAAATCGATTTTCCTGGAGATCACTTCTCGCAATGGACATTCCCTGACGAATGGCCATGTAGCACGCTTGGCCTCCCAGGCAGGGGCCTTCCTAATTCTAAATACTGACACCCACGATGCTCATGACCTTATCGACGACGCATTTGCCTTGAAAATACTCCGTGGCGCAGGGGTGCCAGATGAAAAGCTTTCCGGCATCCTTGAAAACTCAAAATTGATGCTCAACCGATTGAAGTCAACTCTGCAATAGGAAGGAACACATATGGCTCAACCCAAGCTCTCAAAGAAGGAGTTGAAGGAAGACGAACTCTTGAATGCTTTTGAGAGGATCATTCGACACATTTCGTTGCATTCCAAGCCCTTTGCTTTTGTGGCAGTGGGGTTCGTTTTTTTAATAATCACAATCTCCGCAGCCTACATTTATTTTGAGAAATATGAGGCAAAGGCGTCCCGTGCCCTTTTTGCAGCCAACCAAGTATACCGGGAAAACCTCGCTCTTATCTCCGAGGATTCCCCCTTGGAAAGAGGGGGAATCCCTGATTTTGAGAAACCTCTGAAGCTTTATCAGGAGATCTCGACGCTTTTCCCGCGCAGTGAAAGCGCAAGTGAGGCCCTTTATCAATCCGCGCAATGCTTTTATCATCTTGCCAAGTATGATGAAGCGATCTCTGCTTTTCAGCAATATATCCAGCGGTACCCGCGAGGGAGTTTCTCCCTCTTGGCCGGGCTTGGATTAGGCTACTGCTACGAGCAGAAATCAGAATTCGATAAGGCTGCTGCTGCTTATTCCGCGACCATAGATAAGAACCCCCGCGACGCCCTAATCGGAGAGGTCTTGGTCTCTTTGGGGAGGTGCCAAGAGGCCACCGGGAAACCCGCAGAGGCTGCAAAGACCTATACGCAAGTGGTGGAGAGATTTCCCAACTCAACCTGGAAATCCTATGCGGAGCGCAAGCTGCTCTACCTAAAAAGCCACTAATTGCCCCTCCTCCGGTGGCCCGCGATTGGGCGACGAATCCGTTAACCGAGGTGCATTCTGTGCTATCAAGCCCGGGAGATATCTAATGAAAGCGGCTGTTTTTTTTGCCCCAGGGGATATGAAGCTGAAAGACCTGGAAATTCCCCGCATCGCTGACGAGGAATTGTTGATTCGAGTGAGGGCCTGTGCAGTTTGTGGTACGGATATCCGGGTCTTCGAAGGAAAAAAGACCAAGGGAATTACGCCTCCAGCGGTGATTGGCCATGAGATCTCCGGGGAGGTCCAGGAGAGAGGGAAAGAAGTCAAGGGATACAATGTCGGGGACCGGGTGGCCATCATTCCGGTAGTTCCTTGTCGTAACTGCTACTATTGCCTGAACGGAATGGAGAATATCTGCGCGAATCGCACGGCCTTCGGGTATGAATATGGAGGCGGATTTCAAGAATACATGCGCGTCCCAGAGGTGGCAGTAAAAGCAGGAAATGTGGTAAAGATAGATCCGACCATCTCCTTCGAGGAAGCGTCTCTGATAGAGCCTTTTGCCTGCTGCTTCAATGGAAGTCGCAGGTCGGGCATCCGACCTGGAGATGTGGTCCTGGTTGTTGGTGCCGGTCCCATTGGACTGATGCACATCCAGTTAGCAAGGATGGCGGGGGCGCGGCGCATCTTGGTGAGCGAGTTGATCCCCGGCCGCAGAGATCTGGCTGCTTCCATGGGGGCTGATAAGGTATTCGATCCCCATGTCCTCAAACTAACCGAAGTCGCTTTGGAAGAAACAGGCGGGCGGGGCGTAGACTCAGCCATCATGGCCATTGGGGTTCCCTCCCTGGTCAATGATTTGCTGAAGGTGACCAGAAAGGGCGGGACCGTGAATCTCTTCGCCGGCTTCAGTGGAGCAGGGGATGCCCAGATTGAGGCGAATATCCTCCACTATAACGAAGTCTACCTCACTGGCACCGCCTCCGCTTCTCGCTCTCATTTCCATGAAGCCCTCTCGCTGGTATTGGCTAAGCGAATCGACCTATCTCCGCTCATCTCCCATCGTTTCCCCTTATCTGACATTGGCCAGGCCTTTCAGATAACCAAGAACGGCGAGGGAATAAAGGTCATCGTCACACTCTGAGCGGCTCACCCCAAGAGCGCGGACGACACGACCCCCGCCTCACCCATCCAGGACCTGATCGTTCAGGTTGAACCTATTTCAAAAGAAGATCCCCTCATGTTGTCTTTAGGAAAGAAAATAAGACTGGAAAGGATCAAGCATCGACCCTCAGGCAAGGTCTTCTTTGTGACCGTCGATCACTCGATCACCCGGGGGGTTTTCGCTGGATTGGTCAATATGAAGGAGACACTCCGAAAAATAGTTGCCGGAAGGCCAGATGGTATCACCATGCATAAAGGGATTGCACAGGAGTTCTTTTATCCCTATGCTGGGCAGGTCTCTTTGGTCTTGAAGGCCTCGAGCTTTTCTCCCTACCAGCCGACCTATGATACCTGGGTGGCCTGGGTGGACGAGGCGGTCCAGGTTAGGGGCCGATGCGATCTCCATGGGGGTATTGGTGGGAGGAGATAGGCAGGCGGAGATGCTCCATAACTTGGGCTTAATCTCGCGGGAGGCCTCTTTGGCCGGGATGCCCCTTATCGCCCACATCTATCCCAAAGGGGAGATGATCAAAGAAGAAGACCAGTATAGCGTCAAGGCTCTCTCCTACGCAGTTAGGGCAGGGGCCGAATTGGGGGTCGACATCATCAAAACCTGGTATCCCGGTTCCCCGGATGCGTTTTCCAAAGGTGGTGGAGGTTGCGCCCGGAAAGGTTGTGGCTGCAGGTGGTCCCAAGACCGAGACCGAGAGACAATTTCTCGAGATGACCCGCGGAGTCATGGATGCGGGGGCGATTGGGGTAGCATATGGTCGAAACATTTGGGAACATCCAAACCCCACCTTGATGATCAGGGCGTTAAAGGCTATTATCCATGGGAACAAGGGAGTGGATGAGGCCTTAGAAATCCTTAAATCTTCTTAGCCTCTCAGGAAGTGAAGATGGAGCAATGCGCCCAAGATACCCTGCTGGGCATTGATGTGGGCACGAGCGGGTGTAAGGTGGGCCTCTTCGACCTGGAAGGTACTCTCCGGGGAGAGGCTTATCGTCCGTATCCACTAATTTATCCGCGCATTGACTGGGTAGAAGAGGATCCACTGCAGGGTTGGTGGAAGGCGGCCTCGGAAGGTGTTCGAGAAGCGCTTTTCCGCTCCAATATTCGCGCAGAGAGCATTCGGGGAATCAGCATTAGCTGCACTAATGCCCTTGTCTGCGTGGACAAAAATGGAGCCCCTCTTCGCAATGCCCTAATGCAGATCGATCGACGCAGCATTCTCCAGGCTGAGGCTCTACGCCGCACAGTGGGGGAGGAGAAGATCTTTGGGATTACGGGAAACCGGGTCGCGCCGGGAACCTTCTCTGCCCCTCTGATTTTGTGGCTCAAGGAGAATGAACCACGGATCTTTGAGCAGACCCACAAATTCCTGGTCCCAACAGGATTCCTCATCCACCAGCTCACCGGGGAATATGTAATGGATTGGTCCAGGGGAGCGACAACCCTGTTGTTCGAGACGGGGGGTTCGCGCTCTTGGTCGACGAACCTCTGTGAAGCAATGGATATCCCCATGGAGAAGCTTCCGCGCCTCTGCCCTTCCTGGGAGGTTGTGGGCGAGGTGACCCGTTGGGCCAGCCGAGAGACTGGATTGGCGGCGGGGACTCCGGTAGTGGCCGGTGCAATGGACACCGTGGCGGCTGCGCTGGGCAGTGGAGTAGTCTCGAATGGAGAGTCATTTTATATTCTGGGCAGCGTTGGCAGAATCTGTCTGTGTTTGCAAGAACCTTCCTTTGACATCCGTTTCATCAACACCTGCCATTGTATCCCTGACTATTGGATTTCCATTGCCTGCACTAATGGGGCGGGCCTTTCCCTGCGCTGGTTCAAGGAACAACTTGGGGAATCCGAGACTGCCAGGTCCAGGGAGACTGGGGAAAGCCCCTTTCGCCTCCTTGATCTGGAGGCCATGAAGTCCCCTCCCGGAGCCAACAAGCTTCTCTATCTGCCCTACTTAGCAGGTGAAAGAAGCCCCATCTGGGATCCCTATGCTAGAGGGGTTCTCTTTGGCCTAAATATGAGCCATCGCAAGGGCGACATTGTTCGGGCCTTTTTGGAGGGGGTGGCCTTTGCTGCTCGAGACAATTTCGATACCTTTGAAGGGATATTGAGCAAAAGGATCGACGACGTAAAAATGAGTGGTGGTGGGTCGAGGAGTGCCCTCTGGAGGGAGATTACTTCGGACATATTGGAAAAAGAACTGGCGGTCTTGGATCCCCCTGACACAGAGACGTTTGGAAATGCGCTATTAGCCGGCTTCGGAACAGGCATCTATCGTGACATCCGTGAGACAAGCAAGGAATTGGCAAAGGTTAGAGTCAGGGTAAGGCCTAGCGACGCGAATGCCCGGCTTTATTCAAAGCTCTATTGTCTCTATAAAAGGATTTACATCCATCTAAGAGAGGACTTTCGGGCGCTGGAAGCCATCACTTAGCGCGATGGCAAAGTTTTCTTTTGTCAAGGAGGGTAACAACCGATATGAAGGCAGCGGTATTCCTTTCTCCTTCTCAGATTGAGCTGCAAGAGGTGGAAATTCCCAAGATTGGACCGAGGGAAGCGCTCATTAGGGTGAAGGCCGCAGGGATTTGCGGAACCGACGCTCGTATTTTCAAAGGCAACAAGAAGATCCCGGCCCCTCGTATCATTGGGCATGAGTTCGCCGGTGAGATTCAGGAAGTTGGAGGGAAAGTCAAGGAGTGGAGGGCAGGGGACCGGGTAACAGTTCAGCCCATCATCGCCTGCGGCAGGTGTCATTGCTGCCTCAGAGGGAGGTTCAACATCTGCCTAACCCGTCCCACCATTGGCTATGAATATGATGGTGGCTTCGCGGAATTCGTGCGCATTCCCGGAGAAGCCATTGACCGGGGGAATATGATCAAGCTCCCAGACGATGTTAGTTTTGAGGACGCTGCTTTTTCTGAGCCGCTTTCTGCTTGTGTTCACGGAAATGAAAAGGCGAGGATCCGCAAGGGAGATCGTGTCTGGATCATGGGAGATGGTCCCATCGGTCTCACCCATGTGCAGCTCGCAGCCCTATCAGGGGCCGGAACGATTATTCTGAGTGGGACGGACCCTGAAAAGCTTGAGCTGGGAAGGCAGTTGGGAGCTCATCACCTCATCCAAATTCCGCAACAAAATCCCCTGGCAGAAGTAAAGGCCCTTACGGAAGGGGAGGGGGTGGAGGTGGCGATTACTGCTGCCTCGGTAAGTAGGTTGATCGAGGACGCACTTCAGGGAGGAGGATTGAAGAAGGGGGGGCTACTTCTCATTTTTGCCGGAGTTCCACCGGAGTCCCTGGCCCGCATCGATCCCAATCGGGTTCATTACCAGGAGTATACCATTACGGGGTCTTCAGGGCACTCTATTGAAAATATGCGCCAGGCCGTTGCCCTTATTCACTCCGGATCTTTCCGAGTAAACCCCCTGATTTCCCATCGCCTACCGCTCGAGCAAGTGATAGAGGGAATTCAGATGAAGGAGCGATTAGAGGGATTGAAGCATTTGATTATCCTGGATTGAAAGGGAAGAGATATGGATGCACTAAGAAAAGCGAAGCAGGAGTTAGAACTGATCAGCAAGAGGGCCTATCATCGTGGCTTGACTTCGGGCTCGGGGGGTAATATCAGTGCTCGGGTTGAAGGAACTGAACAAGTAGTGATAAAAAGCAGTGGCCTCTCCTTCGTGGATTGTACCGAGGAGAACATCATCCTTGTAGACCTTCTCGGCAATGTGTTGGATGGATCCCTAACACCTTCCAAAGAGGTCAAGTTTCATTGCGGCATCTACCGGGTTCGACCCGAGGTGAGGGCCGTGGTTCACACCCATTCTGCGGCGGCCACCGCCTTCTCAGTGGTGGGAAGAGAGATTCCGATGGTGACGGTATCCGCAGCAAAGGGGGTAGGTCGTATCCCGCTCATTGGTTATGCCCCTCCAGGTTCCGACGAACTGGCTAAGCTGGTGATGGAGGCGTTTCAGGATGCAACCCTCAAGGCGGCCTTGTTGCAGAACCATGGGGTTATCTCCGTGGGGAAAAATCTGTTTGAGACTTTGTACTTGGCCGAGGTGGTGGAAGACACCGCAAAGATCACCATTTTGGCAGAAGGCTTGGGGACCGCACTCAAATTTGAATAGGGGGATGTATAAACAGGGATGACGCTGCTCTTGGGAACAGACATCGGGGCTCAGAGTCTGAAAGCAACCATATTTGATGGGGAGGGATCTCCCCTTGCGTTTGAGCAGATACAATATCCCATCCAGAGGCCTCAACCCGGATGGGCAGAGGGAAACCCCCAGATCTGGTGGGAGTCCTTCTGTAGGGCTGTCCAGACCGCCGTTGAGCGGAATGGAATACCCACACGGGTCAAATTGACAGCGTAGGGATCAGCACCATGTGCCCTTCTCTGATTGCGTTGGATGAGGAGGGGAATCCTCTTCGACCAGCCATCCTCTACCTGGACCAACGTAGCCTTCCCCAGGCCGAGAGGATTCAAGAAGAAATAGGTTTAGAGAGAGTCTTCCAGGTTACCGGAAATCGCATTGCTCCAGGAGTCAATCCCATTCCTCGTTGAAATTCCTCAGCGACCCCTGTCAATCTGCTTCCCGAGGACAAGAGGCGAAAGCGATGGAGAAGAGCGCATATCATATCGAAGGTATTGAAATAGCTTGGTGCCCAGGATGCGGTAATTTCAACATCTTAGATACATTAAAAGAGGCACTTGCTGAACTCAATATTGGACCGAATAAACTGGTGATTGTTTCGGGGATTGGTCAGGCGGCGAAGACCCCCCACTATCTTAAGACGAACTTTTTTAATGGATTGCATGGAAGGGCACTTCCGGTGGCAACAGCCATCAAGGCCTCAAATCCCGAACTGACAGTGATAGCGGAGAGTGGAGATGGTGATATGTACGGAGAGGGAGGTAATCACTTTGTACATGTGATACGTCGAAATCCAAACATAACTAACATCGTTCATAACAATATGGTCTATGGTTTGACCAAGGGACAGGCTTCGCCCACAAGCCAAATTGGTTTCAAGACCCCGGTGCAGACAAGCGGTGTATTCAATGATCCGTTCAACCCTATTGCTTTGGCAGTAGCACTCGATGCCTCGTTTGTAGCCCGGGCGTTCGCTGGTGACGCAGCCCAGACAAAGGAGATCTTGAAAAAGGCTATATTGCACAAAGGATATTCGCTCGTGGATCTGTTTCAACCATGTGTTTCATTTAATAAGGTAAACACCTACCAATGGTTTAAGGAACATACCTATTATATAGAAGACTCCTATGATCCTGCTGATCGTATTGAAGCCTTTAGGAGGGGGATAGAAAAGGATAAGGTTCCCTTGGGGATCATTTATACTCATTCCGACAAACTGACCTTTGAAGAAAACCTGGGGGTTTACTCACAAAACAAGGAACCCCTGTTCAAAAGGATCCCTGACCGAGGGAGAATTGCTCGCCTGATAGATTCAAAGAGGGTCTGATATTGCCTAACTGAAGATGGGAGTTGTTCCTCATGTGAAAACCGTACGACCAAATGTTGACATTCCAGTCACATGTGGACTTCTTTTGCGGACTAGGTCTCTGATGCACCACAGTTTCTCTTCCTCGGCCAAGGACTCCAGTTCTTCAATCCGAATCCAAGCTGCTCGCCATGCTAATCTACCTTCGAGGTGAGGTCTGACGATGACCCTATTTTGCTATCTTGGTAACCGAGCCTAAATGGGGTTATCTTCACTTCAGGTTTCCTCGGAAGTTGAATCCAGTCGGATTCACCCGAATTTGGAAGGACCACTTATCACTATCTAACGACGGGAGGGAACCGTGGACTTCCTCGATGACGGGATGTGTTTCGCCTGCGGCAAAGGCAACAAGGATGGGATGCAGCTTGATTTTACCCTTCTCGAAGACGGGAGGCTTCGCACCGAATTCATCCCGCCTAAGAAGTTTCAAGGATTCAAGGACATCCTGCACGGTGGCATTATGGCGGTATTGTTTGACGAAACCATGATACATCTCGCTTTCCGGAGAGGAGAAAAAGTAGTGACCGCCAAGATCGAGATGAAACTTCGCAACCCCGCTGTGATTGGACAGAAGATCATAGTGACTGCAGAGCTGTTGTCAGATTCGGGGAGGAGGATCGAGTTGGCGGCTCAGGCAGAGAGCGAGGATGGGGAGTTGTTGGCCGAAGGGACAGCCACCATGGTAAGGGTATGAGAATGGCTTCAGGGAATCGGGGCGAACCTGACGGTGAGGACTTACAGGCCGATCACCTTACTGACTGACTTTGGGCAGGATGATCCTTTTGTGGGGATCATAAAGGGGGTCATTTGGGGGATTCTCCCTCAGGCTCCTATCGTCGACCTTTGTCATAATTTACCCAGCTACGATATCGCAGAAGCTGCGTTCCTCATCCATCTTTCTTATTCCTTTTTCCCTCCTCAGAGCGTTCACCTGGTTGTGGTAGATCCCGGCGTGGGCAGTAAACGCCGCCCTTTATTGGTTACCACGGAGAGCCATTACTTCATTGCCCCGGATAACGGGGTTCTCAGCTACATCTTTGAAAAAGGGGGATTGAGAAGGGTTTTCGAAATCAAGGCCAGCCACTATTTTCTATCCCCTCCAAGCTCTACCTTCCACGCCCGCGATGTCTTCGCCCCGGTGGCTGCCTATCTCTGCAAGGGCATCGAGGTGGAGGCCTTTGGCTCGGAGATCGATGACTTTGTAAGGATCTCTCTCCCTTGGCCTCGATTGATCGGAAAGGGTGTCTTGGCCGGGGAAGTTCTTCACACCGATCGCTTTGGCAACCTAATCACCAATATTTGCCAATCAGACCTCGCCCAGCTTACTTCGCAGAGGGAGGGAATTGAGCCTATCTTAAAGCTGGGCAGTCTGGAAATAAGGGGGATAAGGTCTTTCTACGGAGAGGGCAAGAAGGGCAGATTGGAAGCCGTCATTGGGAGTTTTGGATACTTGGAGGTCTTCGCTTACCAGGGAAATGCCGGCCGCATATCCGGAAAAAAGAGAGGGGACGAGGTAATCGTCATCCTGCCTTAGGGGAGTTTATGGGAAAGTCGTCTGGTCATCCGCTGTATGTGGCCTTGTTGTGGCACCTGCACCAGCCCTTTTATAAAGATTTGGCAACTGGAGAATATTGGCTGCCCTGGGCTCGACTCCACGCCATCAAAGACTACTACCATATGGCTTCCATTTTGACGAGCTTTCCTGACCTTCGTCTCAACTTCAATATAGTTCCTTCCCTCCTCGAGCAGCTTGAGGATTATGCCAAGAAAGGCGTGAAAGAACGGTCCCTAGATCTCAGCCGTACGCCATCGAAAGATCTGAACTCATCTGACAAAGCAAACCTCCTCCGAGATTTTTTTTCAGCAAACTGGGAAACCATGATCGACCCTCACCCTCGATACCGGGAATTGCTGGAAAAACGAGGGAGGGGGGGGGACGAAGAAAAATGGGCAAAAATCCAGCGGCACTTTTCCACTCAGGACTTTCTCGATCTTCAGGTCTGGTTCAATCTGGCCTGGTTTAGTTCAGTTTTGAAGGAGGCTGATCCGTTTATTCATTACCTTGTCCAGAAGGGAAGGAGCTATTCAGAGGAGGAGAAGCTCCAGCTATTAGAGAAGCAAGTTCAAATCATCAGCCAGGTTATTCCTCTTTACCAGAGGCTTTTTGATGAGGGGCAAATTGAGATTACGACCAGTCCCTATTACCATCCTATACTTCCTTTGCTCTGCGATAGCCATGTGGCAAGGGAACCAAGCCCCGACATCAGTTTGCCCAAATATCGCTTTCGCCATCCAGAGGATGCCCTTGCACAGATCAATAAAGCTCAAGATGCCTTTTTCAAATACTTTAATAAGCCTGTTCAAGGGATGTGGCCCCCCGAAGGGTCCGTGAGTCAAGAGATGGCCTTGCTCAGTGCGAGGGCTGGAATAAGATGGATTGCCTCTGACGAAGAGATCCTTTATCGGTCTCTTGGATTGACCTTTCCCGGGGACTCCCATAAATGCTTTGATAAGCCTAAACTACTGTACCAACCTTATTCTTTTCGGAACGCAGATCTGAGCATTGACCTCCTCTTTAGAGATCATGTCCTTTCCGACCTCATTGGCTTTACCTATGCGCGCTGGGAAGCGAAAGAGGCGGCAGGGGACCTCCTGGGTCGCCTTCAGCGGATACGCAGAGACCTTGAATCCTTCCAGGACGACGGGCCTTTTGTTGTCACCATCATCTTGGATGGCGAGAATGCATGGGAACATTACAAGAAAGACGGACGGGACTTTCTGCTTTTCCTCTATGAAGGACTCGATCGGAAAGAAGGCTTGCAGACCACGCGAATCAGCGACTTCCTCCAAAGATATCCGCCGCGGAATGAGATCCTCAGCCTTGCCGCAGGATCATGGATTAATCACGATTTTCGAATCTGGATTGGCCATGAGGAGGACAACGCCGCCTGGGATCTCTTGACCCAGACGCGGGATGACCTGCTTGCTCTTGAAGCGACACCAGAACGAGGGCTCGCAGCGAGGGGGGAAGAGAGTGTGGATTTTAAGAGGGCCTGGGAGGAGCTGTATATCGCCGAGGGAAGTGACTGGTGCTGGTGGTATGGCGATGACCATAGCTCGGGGATCGACGACGAGTTTGATGATTTATTTAGGAAGCACCTCATGAACGTCTACCATTTTATCAAGGCTGAAATCCCCGCTCGCCTTTATGTCCCCATCCTCCGAGCGAGGAAGAAAGAAAACTTGTCCCTTACCTCTGTGGACCTCATTCACCCTTCAATTGATGGCAAATTGACCACCTATTTTGAATGGCTTCCTGCTGCATCTTATGAATCCCGTCGCAGAGGGAACACCATGCATCATCCAAACGCTATTTTCTCCGCAATCTACGTGGGTTTTGACTATGATAGGATGTTCCTGCGATTCGATTTCGAGGAAGACTCATTGAGGAGAGGAGAACGCGGACGGACCGGCGGCGTATTCGTCCATATCCGGTTCCTCGCTCCTTCCTTCGTCCGGGCTGAGGTTAGGCTTGATGTGGGAGCGCCGAGGCCCGCGGTCAGACTTTATGAGGATGAGGGCGGGTCTGCTTTGAACATTGATTCCCGAGAGGAGTTCTCGGCGGAAGGTTTAGAGGCAGCGATCGGAGATATTGTAGAGATGGCGATACCGTTCAGGGCACTTAGGGCAGAGGCTGGGAAGGACATACAATTCATTGTTTTTCTGTGGCAAAATGGAGCAGTAGAGGAAAGGTGGCCCCCCTCAGGCTACTTCACCGTCAATGTGCCTTCCGGAGAATTTGAATCCGAGTTTTGGCAATTGTGATTTAGTCTGGGGGGTGAGGCGAGAATGAGTGTTCTTATAATAGATATTATGTAAATAAATCTAAGCCCGGTATTTTCCAAAATCCTCCGGCTTTAATGTTTCAAGCCACTGTCTCCACCGATCATTTTCTTCTTTCTCATCGCTTACATCAATACTTTTCGCCTTAGTTATGACCGCATCTGCAACATAAATCGGGGCGTTCACCCGGAGGGCAATCGCGATCGCGTCGCTAGGACGAGAGTCTATAGGGATGCGGTTACCATTTACCGTAATCTCAATGACTGCATAGAAAGTATTGTCCCGCAAGTCGTTAATGACCACCTGTTGGACAGTTGCGCCCAAATGATCAAGAATATTCTTGATAAGGTCATGGGTCATGGGCCGAGGCGTAGCGATCTTTTCCAGCTCCAGGGCAATTGCATTTGCCTCGAAGATTCCCACCCAGATAGGCAGGGCTTTTCGATCCTCTGCATCCTTTAAAATGATGATCGGCATATTAGTGATCGGATCGAGTGCTAACCCCCTAACCATCATTTTCACCAGCATTTTCCTTGCCTCCAAACGTTCAACTCAGATCCGCCTCAGGAAGCCCATGAAAATGAGAGAAGAGCCTCTCGTAAGTCGAATCCAAGTCCTCCGAAATTACCTTGGTCTTTCCAATGGTAGGCAGGAAATTGGTGTCGCCCGTCCAACGCGGTAATATGTGGAGGTGAATGTGGTCAGCGATGCCAGCGCCCGCCACCTTTCCCAGATTGATACCGAGGTTAAATCCTTCGGCCTTGAGGACTTTCCGCAAAATATCCTCGCTCTTTTGAGCCAGCTCCAGCAATTCGACCATCTCCCCGGGACTTAAGCAGGACAGGCTATCTAAATGGCGGTATGGGACAATCATTAGGTGACCGTTGTTATAAGGAAACAGGTTCAGGAGGACGAAACAATGGCCTCCTCGAAAGAGAAGAAGATTCCTTCTATCCTCCTTTTCGTTTGGCTTCTGGCAAAGGATACAGCCTTTGGGCTTGGTTGCGTCTTCGATATAGGGCCTTCTCCAGGGAGCCCAAAGGATGTTCATCGCCGCTCTATGGGGTGGGAGTTTCCGCTGAGAGGTGTCTTTCATCCTGTTCTGTTTGCGGAAGAAATTCTGAAGATCGCCAGACATCATGTTCAATTTAGCATCACCGATGGGTACGATCAAGGCCTTTTTCCATGCCAACCCCCGGGTAAACCTTAGGAATGAGGCCAAAGGGAAAGAGATTACTGGGAGTATGGAAGGAGAAAGAGAGAGTCAGCCAAAAACCTGAAACCCACCAGGGATTTCTCAAGAGTTAGAACATTCACAGCTGGGCCTCACGCCAAGGAGGTTGAAAGATGAGGTATGGCCAAACAATGCGAGACGATGATCTCCCTCCTTTTTAGAGGAGTCCTTCGCCCTCATCGAGGAGGACTAAATTGCCTCTGCGGAAATTCAATTATCGATGAGTTCCTTGAGCTCTTTTCCTGCTTTGAAATAAGGTGCGCGCTTTGCCGGAACCCGGACAGGTTTTCCAGTTTGTGGATTACGGCCTTGACGGGCCTCTCTCTGTCTGACCCGGAAGCTCCCAAACCCCCTCAGCTCTACCTTTCCATCCTTCTTTGAAGATAAGGCCTCGGTGATACTCTTAAAGATGGTGTTGACGATGACTTCTGTATCTTTCTTGGTAAGGTTTATGCCGGAAGCCACCTTTTCAATCAAGTCTACCTTGGTCATTCTTTCACCCCCCACATCTTACGTTTTTCAACATGGAATGAGCGAATGCACCCCCCTGCAAGGAGGGGTCATGGTACCTTGTTTTCCAGTCTTGCCAGATGCATAATGGCTCGCGCGTTCCCCTGCCAATGGGACAGAGTGTTAACAGAGATGGAAACCTGCCCCTTCACCACCTCCTTCAAAAAATAGAGGCCTTTTCACGAAATCCAGAAAGAGGTCACGGGGTGCATATTGAGTAAGCGACGTTACCGCATTAGATATTGAACCGATAGAGGCGGCCATGTTGAATCCATATTGGAGGGAGAGAAGGGAAAAATTCTCGATCCCAAGATATCCAGCAAAGAGAACCTTCTCTTCCGTTCTTCCACAATCTTGGGCCTCCCCTTAATCCCAGCCAATTGAGCGGCACAGTTGATGGCATCGGAAAGATCTCCCAATTCATCGACGAGGCCAAGACCGACTGCCTGTCTTCCGGTGAAGATTCTGCCGTCTGCAATCTCGGCAACTTTTCCCTTGTCCAACTTCCTCCCTTTCACCACCGCTTCAACAAATTGATCGTGGACGTCGTCCAGAACCTCCTGGAAGATCTTTTGGTCCCCGGGGGAGATGTCCTTGGTCATTGAACCCATGTCCTTATGCTCCCCGCTTTTTATGACGGTCGCCTTCACCCCCACTTTCTCTAACAACCTGGAGATGTTAGCCAATTGCATGATTACACCAATACTTCCGGTGATAGAGCCGGGGTTGGCGAAAATACGATCGGACGCGCAGGCGATATAGTACCCACCTGACGCCGCCAAACTTCCCATGGATGCAACAATTGGCTTTCTGTGCTGTGACCTCGTCTTATTGAGTTCCTCATAAATCTCCTGAGCGGGTGCGACTCCGCCTCCCGGACTATTGATTCGGAGGACTACGGCCCTGATTGTCTGACTTCTCTGAAATTTCTCTAACTGGTCAAGGGCCTCTCTCGAATCTGCAATCACTCCTTCAATCCGGATGAGGCCGATTCTCCCCCCCCCAGACCCCTCTCTGGCCAAAAAGAAACCCAGAAAAAAGAGTATCGCGAGTAGGCTCAGTAATCCTCCCCCGATAGTCCAAAGAAGCCTCCGCCCTGCCGTGTTCCCACACATTTTCTACCACCTCAATTTGGGATACTGCTCTGGCGCTTCTCCTGCCACAGGGGATCGAGAGGCCAAATCCTATTCTTCCCTCCTCTTCCCCTCCTCAGGCATCTCTTCATCTAAAATAGATGTCCATGAGAGTCTAAGCAACTCCCTTGCTGAAATCTCATCCCATATCTTCTTCTTTCTCTTCCTTGCTGTTTTGCAGATAGGCCCTGATGCTGAGACCTATTTTTCGCTCATCCGTATCCAATTTGATGATCTTAGTCGTGATTTCATCACCCACCGTGACGACCTCTTCTGGTTTGGCGACTCTTTCCTGGCGCATTTCGGAGATATGCAGCAAACACTCAATGCCATCCTCTAACTCCACAAATGCTCCAAATTCCATGAGCCGCACTACCCTGCCCTTTACATCCATCCCCACCTTGTATTTTTCAGGGACAATGGTCTGCCAAGGATCGGCCTGGGCTTGCTTTAGGCCTAAGGAGATGCGGTGCGTGTTCTTGTCCACCCGAAGGACCATTGTCTCCACCCAATCCCCCTTTTTGAGTATCTCTGAGGGGTGGCGTACCCTTTTGGTCCAAGACATATCCGAAATGTGGATAAGACCGTCGAGGCCGTCCTCCAATTCCACAAATGCCCCGTATTCGGTGAGATTTCTAACCCCCCCCTTGACCCTGATTCCCACTGGATACTTTTCCTCCACATACATCCACGGGTTGGGTTCTGCCTGCTTCATTCCCAATGAAATACGCTTGGCTTTTTTGTCAATATCGAGCACCACGATCTCAATAATGTCCCCAATTGCTACCATCTTTGAGGGATGCTTGATTCTCTGCTTCCAGGACATCTCTGAGACATGCACCAAGCCTTCGATGCCCGGTTCCAGTTCTACAAACGCCCCGTAATCAACAAGACTGACTACCTTGCCCTTGACCTTCCCGCCCACAGGATACCTCTCATCGGCCGACTCCCATGGATCAGGGGATCTCTGTTTTAGCCCCAAAGAGACTCTTTGGTTTTCACGGTCCAATTTGAGCACAACGACTTCAATATCATCCCCCACCACAAACAGTTCGGAGGGATGGTTGATCCTGCCCCAGGACATATCCGTGATGTGGAGTAAGCCGTCAATCCCGCCCAAATCTACAAACGCGCCGTATTCAGTGAGGTTCTTTACTTTACCTTTAACCACCTTCCCCTCTTCAAGGATTCCCAGGGTTCTCTCCCGTTCCTCTTTCCTTTCCTCCTCCAAGTAGACCCGACGGGAGAGCACAATATTTCCCCTCCGTTGGTTCAACTTTATTACCTTCATCGGGAAGGTCTTACCGACCAGCCTGTCTAGGTCCTTGATGGGCCGCAGATCAATCTGAGAACCCGGAAGGAAGGCCTTCACACCTATGTCTACCATCAAGCCCCCTTTGGTTTTCCCCAAGATCAACCCCTGAACGACTCCCTCCTTTTCGAAGGTGTGGGTGATCTCATCCCAGACCTTTATCTTCTCCGCCTTTTCCCTCGAGAGAACAACAATGCCTTCATTGTTCTCCTTCTGCTCCAAATAGACATCTACCTGGTCACCAATCTTTATCTCAATCTCGCCCATCGGGCTTCTGAATTCCTGAATGGAAATTGTCCCCTCTGACTTATAGCCGATATCAACCATTACTGCATCATCGGTAATATTAACCACTGTACCCCGAATGATCTCTCCTTCTGAGATATCTCTCAGGGTCTTGTCATACAACTCCCCCCACTCCTGGACCTCATCTTGAGGGCGAGGTTCGGTCAACCCCTCCTTTATGGTACTGCCTCCCTCCGGAAGCGACTCTGAGAGACTTTTCTCTGAGGTCACCATTCCTTCGCTTTCTTGGTTTGCCTCATTTTCGATCTTGTTAGCTCGAGTCTCTTCTATCATTATTGGCAGTACCTCCTAATCGTTTTATGGTTTTAGGAAAGCCAGCAAGGCTTCCTTTGGTTCTCTTGCAGAGACCAAATCCCGTAATCGGTTAATGACCTCCAAAATAACCCACTGTGGCGTGGAT
The DNA here is from genome assembly GCA_043800755.1 of bacterium. Lineage (GTDB taxonomy): Bacteria > Methylomirabilota > Methylomirabilia > CAVQYV01 > CAVQYV01 > JAZDMQ01. The sequence goes on from JAZDMQ010000010.1 coordinate 17,731, forward strand.
GCGCCCGCCGTAATTCCTATTTTTGACTTCCCATTGAGCCAATCAGGCTTTATCTCGTCCGAGGTCTCAACTTGGTATGTATCCGGCAAAACCACTCGACATGTATCCCTCAAACGAGCAGTATTCGCACTGCTCTTGCCCCCCACTACCAGCAGGAGATCAACCTCTCCTGCCATTCTAAGGGCAACCCTTGATCGAGCAGCGGTGAAACCACATATGGTATTGAAGACCTTTAGCTCATGTGTCTTGGTCGACAGGTAAGATACAACGTCTTTCAGAACCGCCTCTCCTTGGGTAGTTTGAGATAGCACCCCCACCCTCTTCCCCAAACCAACAGTGGCCAGATCGGAAAGGCCGTTGATTATCTCGACTTCCGATTGAGCGTAGCCAATGAGGGTTTGAACCTCCGCATGCGCCCGATCACCGAGTAGTAAGACCTGATATCCCTCTTTTTCTAATTGCGAGAGTTTACTCTGCGCTTTCTTGACGAAGGGGCATGTAGCATCAATGACTTGGGCCCCGCGCTTCCTTAAACCCCGGAAGATCTCCGGTGAAACCCCGTGAGAGCGAATAACCACTCGTGCACCACGGGATACCTCATTGAGCTCTGTAATGACCTTCAGTCCCCTGCCTTCCAGGAAATGCACCACCTGAGGGTTGTGAATCAATGGCCCCCAAGAGCATAGGGGCCCATCAGTTACCTCAGTGGCGGCCAGGGCCATATTGTAGGCTCTCTGAACACCAAAGCAGAATCCAGCTTGCTCCGCTACGCGAATATCCAACTCTGATCTCCGTGGATCCCTTCATTCCAGGAGAGCGGATACCTCCCCCCTAACAAGGGATCTCCCGATCCGCTTCCAGGTTTTTCCTGAGGTTTCTTATCCCCGCCATGACCTGTTCCGAGAAATTCCCGCTGCCCGTTGCGTTTGCTTCTACAGTCTGCAGAGAAGAAAGGCTCGAGATCAAGGGAGGCCCGAAACATACGGTAACCTGATGAAGGCGTATCAAGAAAGATCCCCGGGGCAACACTCTTCCGGCGCCCTGAATATAGACGGGAATCACCGGGGCCTTCGATTTCTCTGCAATATTTCCTATCCCGGGCCTTGCCTTCTGAAGCTCTCTGCCATCTCCCCGGGTTCCTTCAGGAAAGAGCAACAGCGCTTTTCCTTTCTTCATGAGCTGGAGTGTCCTCTTGATGGTCGACGGGCCTACTCGCTGACGGGAGACTGGAAACGCCTGCAGCTTGCTCAAAAACCAGAAAAAAAGACGATTCCTGAATATCTCGTCTTTGGCCATGTAGTTGATCCTTCGGGGCAAGGAGACTCCCAAAAAAATTGGATCCAAATAACTGACATGGTTCGAGGCTAATATGACCGGTCCGGTTATAGGAACGTTTTCCCTTCCCATCACTCTGAGACGGAAAAAGAGATGAGAAACCAATTTCAGCAAGAAATAGCAAATGTCATAAATCATTTCTTGGGTCTGCCGGAAGGGTCCTTTCGATTTGAGACTGTAATTCTGCTTTAGCTAATCGAACTATTTTATCCCAATATTATTACACTTTATGCTTCCCATGCGCAAGAAAAAAACCGCTAACTCCCAATCAATCTTCATTCTCCATTCTCCCGTAACCTCCCCCTAATCTTGTCAAGCATCAAATCTACTACCTCCTCCACGCCCAACTGCGTAGAGTCGACACTTATACAATCCTCACTCCGCTTCAGGGGTGAAAGCTCCCGTTGGCTATCCCTCTCATCTCTTATTTGAATCTCCCTCATTGTTTCCTCGATACTTGTTTCAATGCAATTATGTAGCAGATCGTTGTACCTTCTTCGGGCTCTTTCCTCCAAGGATCCATCCAAAAAAAACTTAACGTTGGCATCAGGGAAAACTACCGTGCTCATATCCCTTCCTTCAATGACGAGCCCGGTCCTACTCCTTTTTCCCATCTGTCGTTGCAAAGCGACCAGCCTCCTCCTCACCCCCCCAAGGGTAGAGATCTTTGAGGATGTCTGGCTGACCTGGGGAGATCGAATCTCATCTGAAACGTCCCTGCCGCAGATATAGGTTTTGGTCTTTCCTGCCTCCTCTCTGAACTCGATTTGAGCTTCGTCGATAAGAGAAGAAAGGGCATCCTCGTCGTCCAAATTGATTCCTTGGCAGAGGGCTTCACAGGCTACAGCCCGATACATTGCCCCCGAATCGATGTACCGATACCCCAACTTCTGCGCCAGTAGTTTCGCTACTGAGCTCTTCCCTGCTCCTACCGGCCCATCGATGGTGATAATTAGGGGCTTTCTCGTTGAGCTTGATATCCTTCGGCTTCGCTGCTTCACGAAGTTATTCAATAACAATTTAACGGCCTATATTAAATTAAATAATCTAATTCCTTAGGATATGAACCCAAAACCTTCAGCAGAGAACATTCTTCGCAAAGATATTCTAACACTTCTCTCGCTGGGGGATCTTCGACAAATCCTTCAAAGTCCACATAAAATATGTAGTCCCAAGCCTTTATTTTTGAAGGCCTTGACTCGATGCTGGTCAAGTTTATGCCCCTTCTGGCTAAGGGTTCCAGAATCCGGTGTAGGGCCCCTACCTTATCCCGAATGGAAAAAAGAATGGAGGTCTTGTCTGTCCCGGACCGCGGCCCGAAGGCCTTCCCAATCACCAGAAACCGAGTATAGTTCTTCGGATAATCCTCGATGTGAGATTGAACCCTGGCGAGATGATAAAGGTCCGCAGCCAAATCAGAAGCAATGGCTGCCCCTTCAGGATCCCTTCCAGACATTTCAGCAGCGGCTGAGGTACTGAAAACCTCGACGAGTTCAGCATGGGGCAGGTTGACTTCTAACCACTTCCTGGACTGGGCCAGCGCCTGGGGATGAGAGTAAACCCTCTTGATGTCTTGCAGCTTGCCCGAAAGGGAAAGCAGGGTGTGAGATACCTCCAAAAAAATCTCCCCACAGATTTTCAGGTCCGAATCCACGAACATATCCAAGGTGTGATTAACCATTCCCTCGGTAGAGTTCTCCACGGGCACAACACCATAATCGGCATTGTCTTTCTCTACTTCGGTGAAGATATCGCCAATCCCCCTCATGGGAACAAATTCTGCTGAACGCCCGAACTTTTTCATGGAGGCAAGATGAGTAAAGGTGGCTGGAGGGCCCAAATAGGCTACCCTCAAGGGACGCTCCAAGGAGAGGCATCCGGAGAGGATCTCGCGGTAAACGGCGCGTATGACACTGTTGGGAAGTGGTCCCCGATTGAGGGAGGCCATGCGGCGATGGATCTCTTCCTCTCTTTCTGGGACATAGAAGGCAATCTTCTGCTCCTCCTTCTCCCTTCCAATTTCAATTACAATCTGAGCTCTCCGATTCAAGAGATCGAGAATCTGAGCGTCTATCCGGTTCACTTTCCTCCGTAACTCCGATAATCCCATTTCCTATACCCTCGGGTGGGTCTCTTCTTTGAGGCCCAAAAAATTCAAGCGGGGCACATGGGCCCCGCTTGAATTCGTCACGCGATCACAGATGCCCTTTTGTCGGCCCCATTTTTAGAGCCCCAGCTCTTTGATTTTTTCCGGTCGAGGAATCCCCAGTTCATCCCAGCCGTTATATTCATAGTAGTCTGAGAGAAGCTTTCCCAGTGGCGGCAGGTGAACCTCTGTAATGCCAGGACCGACCCTCTTGTGCGTCAGAAATCGCAGCGGAAGGGTATCATCCTTACGGCTTACCCCCCACCTGACATTGATCAATCGTTTGAGATTAAACAGGCGCTCTCCGGTCTTGAAGAATTCAGGAAGATCCATGTCCCAGCCGGTAACTTGATTAAACCATTTGAGGCCGTGACTGAGCTTGATCCCACCGAAGGCTATAAACTTGCAGAGTTTCATGGAATCATACATTCCCATCATGTATTGGCAATCGGCCACGAATTTCGCCTTTCCTTCTACCTCCCAACGGGTAACCCGGCCATCCGCTCCGACCTCGGGCATGGTCAGGCCCCTCTCAAAACCCATTGTCCAGGCGGATAGGTGGCAGGCACCGCGGGCAGAGGTGGCGAACGCCAACGCCGCCCCAAAATAGGCACGGGGGTCATGTGCCGGTAGCTCAAGCCCTTTCACATGCATGGCGAACTCGGGGGCTATCCCTCCAATCTCCTGGGATGCCTTCCTCACTCCTTTGCCCAAAAGCTCTCCAATTCCTTCTCTTTTCCCAATCTTTTTTACCACTGCCACCAAGGCTTCATGGTTTCCCCAGGTGAGGTCAATCCCATCAGTGTCCTTCTTGTTGAGCAACCCATTCTCGTAGCACTCCATGGCGAAGGCGATGACGCCCCCGACGGAGATCGTATCGAGGCCATAGCGGTTGCAGAGTTCATTCGCCATGGCAATGGCTTCCAGGTTGTCCACCAAACACATGCCCCCAAGGGTCCCCATCGTCTCGTATTCTGGTCCTGCTCCCTCTACTCCAGCATAGGGACCTTTATCAACCTTTACCTCACGGCCGCAGCCGATAGGACATTGCCGGCAGTGATATTTCCTCACCAAGATCGTCTCAGCCATGGCCGCACCGCTAATCTTCTTTGCTCCCTCTTCCCAGCGGCCCAGCCTCCAGTTCTGGAGAGGAAAATTGCCCATGCTTTCATGGGTAGGCACTCCGCCAGAGGTTCCCAGATTTCCAAAGGTCTTGGAGGATTCGAGAATGGTGGGCAGCAAATCTTTCACACTGGCCGCCAACTCCTCGGGGCGGGCGACCGAAGTCTTATTCGACCCTTGCACCACAATGGCTTTCAAATTCTTGGACCCCATTACTGCCCCTAAGCCGCATCGTCCTGCGATTCGGGCATCCCTTCCATCATGCACAATGCCAGCCAAAAGGGTGAGTTTCTCCCCAGCGGGACCAATCGCAGCAACGGTGGCGGTCTTCTGAGTCTCCGATTTCAGGATGGGATCGATCTCATAGGTGTCTTTGCCCCAAATATGGGAGGCATCACGGAACTCCACCTTTCCATCTTGGATCCAAAGGTAGGTCGGGGTCTGCGCCTTGCCCGTGAGGACAATTCCATCGAATCCCGCCTGTTTCAATTTCGCTCCCCAGGTGCCGCCCGCGTCGGATTCCCCGAAGACCCCAGTCAAGGGGGAACGGGAAACCACTGCATGACGGCCCGAGGTGGGAACCAAGGTATTGGCTGTGGGGCCAGCCATAAAGATGAGGGGGTTTTCGGGACTAAAGGGATCTGTCCCGGAGTTGGTCTCATCATAGAGGATCTTAGCCCCCAGTCCGCTGCCTCCGATGAACTTGCGGCAGATCTCTTCACTAAAGGATTGCTCTTCTGTCTTCTTTCGGGAAAGATCTATTCTAAGAACCTTTCCCATGTAACCACCTGCCATTATTTTTCCTCCTTTGTTCTGCGGAACACCGTTCAATTGAGAGGAACCTGCGTCACCTTCAAAGACCGAGCTGCCCTTAAGGGATCAAAAGGCGGGAGGGTCCCTTGTCCTCCCGCAATTGGGGCCATAATCTGAATCGTCGCACCGCCCTCCACCAGATCATCAAGGCGCAACACCCGGTCGTGATGCAGAATGACCATATGAGTGGCTATCTGCTCGTCGGTTCCTTTTTCTGCGTAATACCTGAATCCCGGGTATTTATCCGAAATCATTCTCAGAATTTCCTTTACCTTCGTAGGGGAATCCAGGTCCAACTCTACCTCCTCCTTCCCCACCAACTTCCGATAAGGAAAGGCCAAACGGACTTTCAAGGACATCTTTCTCTCTCCTCTCCTAAACGGAAAACGAGGCAAACTCGGCGTTCGACCCGGGAGGACAGCGCTTTCTCACTCATAAAACAACACAGAATCATGCCCCGGCGGTCAAGGCACAACCAGATCGAGAGAATCCAGAGAGAGAAGGATAATAGCTCCCTCTCTCTCTGGAAATGGCAGGATTGTGTCTTAGAAGGCCCTGCGGCAGATCTCGATCATATCTTCCACGACCGGCTTTCTGGGGTTCACAGCGATGTTTCCGCTTTTCATAGATTCTTCAGCAATGCCCTCAAACCACTCTTCCTTAATGCCAACTTCTTTTAGGCTCTTGGGTATGCCAATATCCTCCGAAAGCCTCCT
>JAZDMQ010000105.1:0-17791 GCA_043800755.1 bacterium
GGGGGCGGGAAGATGCTGATCCGAGAGCTGTCTCAAACCCAGGCCACGGTTGTATTCCGCCAGGAGGGCCAGGCCTCCGTGGGCGGTAAGCTGTTCCTGGGTGCTTTCGATCTTGAATCCCAACACCGTTTGTCGTATCATATTCAGAGCCCTCCTTGGTCTGATGGGATTTCACCTTGCAGGTGAGCCATTATACTCACCGAAACCCCTGATACCAAGAGGGCTTTTTCAATTTCTCGGGCGTCTATCTCTGTTTTAGGGTACCACCGATGGATATCATCCCGACATCCAAATCCAGAACCAGCTGAAGGGGTTGGCGAACTTGCTGGAGGTTGGCAATCCTCGCGATCAAAAAAACTCGGGCAGATTGGAGTGCCAATCAATTCAGCGCGGTGGCACCAGCCAGGATTTGAGAGCCCTCTCCGGGTACTTCGACCTCCTGGAAGCGTCATTCTGGCAGGCGTGCTCTTCTCGAGAGGAACCTCCCTGCTCAGATGGGTTGACCTCGGAGGCTGGCTGCCTAAACAGCCGAGCGTGGACCAAGATGGGGGTTCCGGCTCGCAGGGCCAGGGCTATGGCGTCGCTGGGGCGGGAATCGAGGGATAGCTCGTGACCATCCCCCGTTTCCAGATGCAGCCAGGCATAGTAAGTGTTCTCTCACAGATCATGGATGAGAACCTCTTTCAGCCGGACATTCAGGCCCCTCAGGATCGAGATCATCAGATCATGGGTGAGGGGTCGAGGAGGGACCTGCTGATTCAAGGCCATGGTGATGGCCTGGGCCTCCGCGGGTCCAATGAATATCTCCACCACTCCCTGGCCGCCCTTCTCCCGTAGCACGACATAGGGCTGCTTCAAGGCACCCTCTGCCGCCACACCCAGTAACTCCACCTCCCTCGCTTCCTCGCTTCCTGCCCAACCTGGGCTGCACCACCAAAGGATCAGGCAGACTCCCCAAAGGCAAATCGCAGTTTTTCGCATCTCAATCCCTCCCTCGAAGAGCTCGCTATGCAGGCTCTTTTCTCTTGACATCCCCCTCTTGCGGATGTTAATCCTCAGCATCGTTCAAAGTCAACAGGCTATGGGTGTACCAGAGGGGAGGAGAAAGGGATGGAGGCAATCCGAAGAGTTGGGATCCTGGGATGTGGCACCATGGGGGCGGGGATTGCTCAAGTGGTAGCTACTGCCGGCTATACCACCCTGGTGCGGGAGCCCGAAGAAGGACTCCTGCAGAAGGGGAGGGAGAGGATCGAAAAGGGCCTGGAGAGGGCAGTGGAGAAGGGTAAACTCGATGCCTCCAAGAAGGATCAGGCCCGGCAGCGTCTCTCCGGGGTGACCTCTCTGGAGGAGATGAAGGATTGCCACTTAATCATCGAGGCCCTCCCCGAAGAAATCGGTCTCAAGAAGGAGCATCTGCGGAAGTTCGATGCGCTCTGTCCCGCCTCCACTATATTGGCCAGCAACACCTCCTCCCTCATGATCACCGAGCTGGCAGCCTCTACTGGCAGGCCGGAGAAGGTAATCGGTCTCCACTTCTTCAATCCACCTGCCGTGATGAACTTGGTGGAAATTGTCAGAACCCCCTTCACCTCATCCCGGACCCTAAAGGTGGTTCAGGAGTTTGTCGCCTCTCTCCCAAAAACCTCTATCCTGGTACCCGATCGTTGCGGATTTGTAGTCAACCGCCTCTTGATTCCCTACCTCCTGGACGCAATTCAATCCCTGGACAATGGCCTCGCCTCAGTGCAGGACATCGACACGGGAATGCGCCTCGGATGTGGTCATCCCATGGGACCTCTGGCCCTCTCTGACTTCACCGGTCTGGATGTGCTGCTCCATATCGCAGAGGTGATGTTCCACGAATATCGGGAGAGGCGGTTCGCCCCACCTCCCCTCCTCCGCCGCATGGTGCTCGCCGGCTGGCTGGGCAAGAAGACGGGCAGGGGCTTCTATGACTACCGGGGGCCCGAGCCCCGGGCCGTCTCCCTCGGGTGGGGAGAAGCTTAAATGGACTTTTCAGAGATCATCCTGGAGAAGAAGGAGCAGGTCGCCTGGCTCACCCTGAATCGGCCCCAGCACCTCAACGCCCTGGGCCGCCGGGCGATCGAGGAGCTGGATCAGGCCTTGATCGAGGTCGAAAGGGACGACCAGATCCAGGTCTTGATCATCACCGGGGCAGGAGAAAAGGCCTTTGCCGCCGGGGCCGACATCTCCGAAATGGCGGGCATGAATCCGGAGGAGGCGGAGGCCTTCTCCCGGCTGGGACAGGGGGTTTCTTGGCACCTGGAGGAGCTGAAGAAGCCCTCTATTGCCGCCATCAACGGCCTGGCCTTGGGGGCGGGGTGCGAGCTGGCCATCTCCTGTAGCCTGCGAATTGCCTCGGAGTCCGCCAGATTGGGACAGCCGGAGGTGAACTTGGGAATCATCCCCGGCTGGGGCGGGACCTCTCGTCTTCCTCGCTTGATCGGGCGGGGCCGCGCCCTATACCTGATCCTGCGGGGCGAGATCATTGACGCCCAGGAGGCCTGGAGGATCGGCCTGGTAGATAAGGTGGTCCCTGGGGCCGAACTCATTTCCTTCGTGAAGGGTGTGGCCCAGGATCTGCTGCGAAAGGGTCCGCTGGCTCTGCGGGCGGCCCTGAAGGCGGTAATCGGCGGGGAAGATCTCAGTCTCTCGCAGGCAATGGCCCAGGAATCCAGGCTATTTGGAGAGCTCTGGGGAAGTGAGGATCGCCGGGAGGGCCTATCCGCCTTCCTCGAAAAGCGGAAGCCCAAGTTCCAGGGAAAATAAGGGAAACGGAGCAGGGCGGATAGAGCCGTTTTCGCATGAGCCATTGGCTACCCAGGAGTATAAATTGAGAAGAGTCCTTCTCTCAGGCAACGAGGCGGTGGCCAGGGGGGCCTATGAGGCGGGGGTGAGGGTAGCGGCCGGCTATCCCGGCACGCCCAGCACCGAGATCTTAGAGAGTATGGTGCGTTACCCGGAGATCTATGCTGAATGGTCCCCCAATGAGAAGGTGGCCTTCGATGTGGCGGCCGGCTCCTCCATGGCCGGGGCCCGATCGCTGGTGGCCATGAAGCATGTAGGGGTCAATGTGGCCGCCGATTCCCTCCTGACCTTCTCCTACACCGGGCTCCGGGGAGGATTCATCCTGGTCTCCGCCGATGATCCGGGGATGCACAGCTCTCAGAACGAGCAGGACAATCGGTATTACGCCAAGTTCGCCCAGATTCCCATGCTGGAGCCGGCTGACAGCCAGGAGGCAAAGGATTATACCCGCCTGGGTTTAGGGCTATCCGAGCGGTTTGACGCCCCGGTCCTGCTGCGCCTCACCACCCGCATCTCCCATTCCAAGGGGCCGGTCTCCCTGGGAAGGCGGAAGGAGCATCTCCCCGGGGGCTTCCATAAAGAGCCTGCAAAATTCGTCATGGTGCCCGGTTACGCCCGAGCCAGGCACCCGCTGGTGCTGGACCGCCTGAGCCAGCTGCGTCGGTTTGCGGAACGGTCTCGATTGAATCGGATCGAATGGGGGAACCGCAAGGTGGGCATCGTGGCCGCGGGCATCTCCTATCAGTATGCCAAGGAGGCCCTGCCCTCCGCTTCTTTCTTGAAGCTGGGGATCTCCTACCCGCTCCCTGCCAAGCTGGTCTCCGAGTTTGCCTCCGAGGTGGGGAGGATCCTGGTGGTGGAGGAATTGGAGCCCTTCCTGGAGGAGGAGCTGAGGTGGTTGGGGATTCGAGCCGAGGGAAAGGACCTCTTCCCCCGCGTGGGTGAGCTCAATCCCGACCTGGTGGAGGAGGGGCTGCGCAGGGCAAAGATCCTGAGGCCGAAGTCCACCCCGCGGAGGAAGGGAAAGGCAACCCCGCCCGTCTTTCCCCGCCCTCCGGTCCTATGCGCGGGCTGTCCCCACATGGGGATCATGCAAGCCCTCAAGGAGCTAAAGGTAACTGCCACCGGGGACATTGGATGCTATACCCTCTCCGCCCTGCCCCCGATAGAGGCCATCGATACCTGCATCGCCATGGGATCGAGCATCGGCAATGCCCTGGGCATCGAGAAGGCCATGCCCCCAGGGGCTTCTCCCAAGGTGGTGGCGGTGATCGGGGATTCTACCTTCCTTCATAGTGGCATACCAGCCCTCCTGGATGTGGTATACAATCAGGGCCGGGTGATGGTCATCCTGGTGGATAATCGCACCACCGCCATGACCGGAGGGCAGGATCATCCGGGCACCGGCATCACCTTGAAGGGGGAGGTGAGTCGGAAGCTAAATCTTCCGCGGCTCTGTCAGGCCCTGGGGATCGAGCGGGTGAGGGAGGTCGATCCCTATGACCTTCAGCAGACCCGTGCCGTCCTGCGGGAAGAACTGGATTCGCCCCTCCCCTCGGTGGTGATCACCAACAGACCCTGCGTACTCTTGGGGCCGAGGAGGAAAGGGGGTGGCTATGCGGTGGATTCCGAGAGGTGCATCGGATGCCGGCTTTGCCTCCAGTTGGGCTGTCCTGCGCTGGCCTGGGAAGAGAAGGGCGGAGAAAGGAAGGGGGTCGTTCAGATCGACGCGACCGCCTGCAATGCCTGCAGCCTCTGCGCCCAGATTTGCAGGCAGGACGCCATACAGGGAGAGAAGGACGCGTGAAGAAGCAGGTGGAGAATATCCTGGTGGCCGGAGTGGGGGGGCAGGGGGTCCTGTTGGCGAGTGAGGTCCTGGCGGAGGCGGCCCTCCAGGCCGGCTTTGAGGTGAAGAAGAGCGAGATTCACGGGATGGCGCAGAGGGGAGGGGTAGTCACCAGCCATGTCCGCTACGGCCGGGAGGTTTTCTCGCCCCTGATCAGGGCGGGGCAGGTGGATGTGCTCTTGGCCTTCGAGGAAGCAGAGGCCCTGCGGTGGTCGCCCCTTCTGAGGGATGAGGGCATCCTGGTCGTGAACCGGCAAAGGATCCTCCCTCCTCTGGTCACCCTGGGGCGGGCGTGCTATCCGCCGGACATCGCGGCCGCCCTCTCCTCCCTGAAGGATCGCTATGTTGAGGTAGGGGCATTCTCCCTGGCCCAGGAGATGGGGGACCGCCGGTTGGTGAATACTATCATGTTAGGGGCGGCATCCCCCCTCTTGGAGATCCCCCTCGCCTCCTGGAGGAGGTGCCTGGAAAGGAAGTTCCCGGGGCCGCTGCGGGATCTCAATCGAGCCGCCTTCGAGAGAGGACGCCAGTTGGTTCTGGCGGCAAGGGGGCAAGCCTGAACGGACCTCGACGCCCAAGCATCTCCCGTTTCTTGCTGGACCGGATCTGGCCCAACCTGGCCTGGGATCCCTCCGGTGTCCCTTGCGGGGTGCGGGCACTGGGCGCATGCCTGTTCAAGAATTGGCTTGACAAAGGTATTGCCATGAAGTATTTTCTGCCGAAACCGGGGGGGTGAGCGAATCCGCGAGAGGCGAAAACGTGGATTACAAGGAGGTCATGAAGAGAGATGCCCATCGGTTTTGGCGTTTTGGTGGTCCTGAACTCTAGCCCGAGGTCTCAGGATCAACGGGGCGGGTTCCTACGGTGTCATGTTCAAAAATAGGAGGTGCGGAGTTGAAGAAGACGGGCAAGGTGAAGTGGTTCAATGATAGCAAGGGCTACGGTTTCATTGAACAAGAGGCTGGCGAGGACGTCTTTGTCCATTATTCAGCAATCCAAGATGAAGGCTTCAAGACCTTGAAAGAAGGCCAAGAGGTTGAATTTGAGGTAGTTGAAGGACCGAAGGGACCCCAAGCCACGAATGTAGTGAAGGTCTAAGTAGCTCAACCTGACCTTGAAAGGAAAAGCCCTGAGGGAGAGATCCCTCGGGGCTTTTCCTTTGGTCAACGGCTCCAGGCGAGGGAAGAGATGGCCCGTGGAGGAGGCGGGGTCGGATCAGAGGGAGCGGCCCCCGGGGATTCGGAGGCGATCGCCAGGCCGAATCACGGCCTGGGGCCCGAGGCCGTTCGCCTGCCGCAGCTCTCTTACCGTCACCCAATGGCGGCGGGCGATCTGCAGCAGGGTATCCCCTCTCTGGACCACATAGGAGCGAGGGGACTCCTGGGAAAAGGAGGCGGCCTCTGCCCGCCTCAGGGAGGGAAGGTAGGCGAGGTGCGTTTCTGCCATTCCTCTCCGGAACCCGTGGGGAATGGGCAGGAGGAGCTCTTTCCCCGCCGGGAGGGTCTGATAAGAGGGGAGGTGGTTCATCTGGGCAATTATCGGCACCGGCACCCGATAGCGCCTCGCGATTCGAGAGAGGGTCTCTCCCTTTTGCACTGAGTGGCGGGTCCAGGCGATCCTCTCTTCCGAGGGAATGGCCGAAAAGGCCTCCCAGAAGAGATATTTGGCCTCCAGAGGGATTCGAACCTCGTAGTGGGTTCGATCGGGGGGAGTACATCCCCAATTCAATTCCGGGTTCAGGGCCCGGATCTCTTCCAGGGAGGTCTCACAAGCCCGGGCGATGACCCTCAAATCCGTACAGGAATCGAGCGCGACCTTGGTGTAACGCGGAGAGTCCTCCTGGATGGGGGGGAAAAAATAGGCCTCGGGCTCCCTGAGGATCAGGGTGACTGCCATGAAGCCAGACACCAGGCGCCAGGTCTCCCGGGGAAGGTGGAGAGACCAGAAGTCGGACTGGGGACGCCCTCGAAGGGCCTTCAGCACCTTGGCTTCCCCGGTATTGTAGGCCGCAATGGCCAGGGGCCAAGAGCCAAAGAGCTGATAGAGTTGCTTGAGGTAAGCGGCCGCCGCCCGAGTGGATTTCTCGGGGTCCCGCCTCTCGTCCACCCACCAGTTCACCTGCAGGCCAAAGAGCCTGGCGGTTGACTCCATAAACTGCCAGATGCCTGCGGCCCCTGCCCGGGAATAGGCGAAGGGATTGAAGCCGCTCTCCAAGAAGGCGAGATTACAGAGATCCACCGGAAGACCCATCCTCTCGAATACGGCCTTGACCTGGGCCAGATAGGCCTCGGCCTTGCGAAATCCCTCCAGCAGAGAGCCCCTCTCCTTGGTCTGGTACCGCTGCAGGTGGTTCGAGACAGATCGATTGATTTCTACATCCAGGCGCTCTGCGGGCCTCCTATGATTGACCCCCGGCATGGTCTCCTGCTCTGCATCCGCAGGGGAATTGACCTCCTGCGACTTGCCCTCCCGCTCCGGGGAGGGGAGGGAGATCTTGTTGGGGGGAGAGGAAGGCAGGGCGATCCCCGCCTGGACAGAGGGAGGCAAGAAGGCCAGGGCAAGGGCCAGGAGGATCAAGGACAGAAAGAGTCGAGCCCTCGCCCCACCCGGCTTGGGGCATCCCCTTAAGGGGCGGCGATTAGATCTGGATTTCTTCCAATATCTGGCGACAGGCTTCATAGCCCTCCTTCTTCAGCCGCTCGGGCGAGGAAAAGTCATAGACGCTGAAGGCCTCAATTCGGGGAGAGTAGATCTCATAGACGACTGCCCCCGCCGCGCGGGCCGCCTGAAACTCTTTCTGGGTCATCTGCTTTCCCAGATAGTCGACGATCCTCCAGGGCCGATATCGACCCCATCCCGCACAGTACTTGAAGAGAAACCCGAGATTGGCCGCGAGGATGAGGTCACAACCCCTCTCCTGCGCGACCCGGACAGGGACATTGCCCGCGAGCCCTCCATCCAGGAAGAGCTTTCCATTCCAGGAGTAGGGCCAATGGGCAGCGGAGCTGGCGAGGAGGGGATCGATGATCGAAGAGGCGTTATCCCTTCCCCCGATGGCCACTCGCCGGAGCTGGGGTAGCGTCAAGGCCGTCAGATAGAAGGTAGTGTGGAGATCGGAGAATCTGATGCCCTCGAGCCCCAGGTCATCTCCCAATAGGGTCCTCTTGGAGGATTCGGAGAAGAGGTGGCGGACCCTAAAGAAGGGCAAGAGTGGGTCTCCTTTCCCCACCTCCAGCGCGATCCTTTGGGCGACTGCCTCCATCCTTTCCAAGGCTTCGGGGAAGGGGAAGGAGCAGTAGACCGCCCCCACCCAGGCGCCGATGCTTACCCCGACCACCAGATCAGGCCTGTATCCCGAGTCTTCCAGGGCCTGGATCACACCCAGGTGCGCCGCGCCCCGCGCCGCCCCTCCTCCCAGGACCAAGGCACGCCTTTTCATCGGTCACCCTGTCTCGCGGTGGCCTCTTCGACCCATTGGAGATATTCCTCCGATCCTTCGAGGATGGGCAGGGCTATGATCTCCGGGACGCTATAGGGGTGAAGTTCCTTGACCCTGGCGGCGAGAGAGGCGAAGAGGACCCTTCTGCTCTTGGCCAAGAGAAGCCACTCCTCTTCCTTTTGCCTGGCCCCTTGCCAGAAGAAAAGGGAGTGGACCGAAGGGAGGATATTGACGCAGGCCGCCCACCTCTCTTGAATCAACGCCTCGGCAATAGCCTCTGCCCGCTCTCGATTGGGGACGGTAATCAGGGTCAAAATATAAGGGGTTTCCATAACCGTCTCATTTTTGATTGGCAGAGGCTAACAAGAAGCGGGCGAAAAAGTCAAGTCATTTTTGAGGGGCTCCCGGGCAAGGCATTCCCCGATATTGACAAGAGGGGCATCTTTGGGTATTTTGGGAAGGCTGTCTCCGGGGGTGCAGGAGAAGACCGCCCCCGCTGCTGGCGGGGGATAGCCTGCAAGGCCATGCATCGCGTCTGCAAGGAGCAAGAGATGACCCATTATGTGATCGTGGGGAATGGGGTGGCGGGCCTCCGGGCGGCGGAGGTGGTCAGAAAAAGAGACGGGGAGGGCAAGATTACCCTCCTTTTCGCGGGGGGGGATGCGGCCCAGGCCTTCGACCCCTACCAGGGGAAGGCAGCCCTCCATTACGGATGGCAAAGCGCCTGGGAACAGGGGGCCATCGGCGGGGCCAACATGGCCGGAGCCGACCTGACTTATCCGGGACGGATCACCTCTCTCTCCATGCAGATCTGGGGATGGGACTTCCAAATGCTGGGAGAGGGAAATGCCCAGGGCCCGGGGTATCGGGCGATGACCGGAGATTATCCCCAGATCGGGATCTATAAGAAGCTGAGGGATTGTTGAGGCAGAACCAGGATAGGGAACATGGGGGTGAAAGGGAAGATGGCAGAGGAGAAAAGCGGGAAGGGGAAATGGTTTCCTGGCCTCTTCTCCCTGAAGGGAGAGGTGGCCATCGTCACGGGCGGTGGCAGTGGCTTGGGCGAGGCCATCGCCATGGGGTTTTCGGAGGCCGGGGCTTCGGTGGCCGTCGCGGACCTCTCTGCTGAGGGAGCGGAGGAAACGGCCAAACGGATCAAAGGACAGGGAGGCCAGGCGATTGCCCTGCAGCTGGATGTCACCCAATCGACCGGGGTGGAGGCGATGATGCAGAGGGTCCTGCGAGATTGGGGCAGGGTGGATATCCTGGTGAACAGTGCGGGGATCACCTTCCGCAGTGGGGCCCTGGAATATCCGGAGGGGGAATGGGATCGGGTCTTAGAGGTCAATCTCAAGGGGACTTTCCTCTGTTGCCAGGCGGCCGGTAAGGCCATGGTGGCAAAAGGGAAGGGAAGTATCATCAATATTGCCTCGATCGGTGGCCTGATTGCCTATCCCGGGTGCGTTGCCTATCTGGCCAGCAAAGGGGGGGTAGTGCAGCTTACCCGAGGGTTGGCAGTGGAGTGGGCCAAGGTGGGAGTCAGGGTCAACGCCATCGCCCCCTTCGTCTTCGATACCCCACTGGTCAGCCAGATCAAGGTGAAAGAGCCAGGCCACTTCCAGAGGATGATCGAGAAGGCACCGATGGGGCGATTGGGTCAGGCAGAGGAACTCATCGGGACGGCCATTTTCCTGGCCTCAGCCGCCTCCAATCTGATCACTGGTCATATCTTGGCAGTGGATGGGGGGTTTATGGCCCAGTAGGCCTTCCCTCGGCGGGCCGGTTGTCCGAGGCGGGCGGGCGTTGGTCGGCAATACAATTAAAGAGCAGGGAGTGCAGGGCAAATACCCCCAGGCGACTGCATTCCGGGTGGAGGGAGGCCGGCTTGGAGGAGATGGGATTGGGGGTTGGGGTGCTGGTCTGCTCCATCACGCCCCGTTGCGGCGGCGTGGGACGATCGAAGAGCAGCGTCCATCCCTCGAAGAAGAGGCAAACCGTCAAGGCTAAGGCCAGTGCGACTTTCAGAAGGAGTTTCATGATTGGATCCTTCGTACCGTGGATTGTAATCTGGCACTTTAAGTTACGCAATGTCCATGCCACATTAGCCCGGGGAACGCCGGGGCGCCGAGGGCCTGCGCTTCTTGGATCTGGGGGACTGAGCCCTCTCAAGTCGTCTTGCTTTGGCCGAGGCCTATGGCGAAACGGCCATGAATTGCGGCGAATCTGCCACACTTTTTCAGAGGAGGAAGCCCCATGTTTACCTACGGCGTGAACATCTCGATGATCTTTGCCGAATATCCCTTTCCGGACCGGGTACAGAAGGTGGCGGAGGCAGGCTTCTCCGCCTTTGAGTTCTGGTTCCCCTCGCTCTACGACATGAAGGCGCTCAAGGAACAGAAGGAGAGATTTGGCCTTGAGGTGGCCCTGTTCAATCTGAATACCCCCCCTAACATGAAGGGCCTGTTGTCGAATCCCAAGGAGATAAAGCAGTTTCGCGAAAGCCTGGAAGAGGCGGTCGCCCTGGCCCACCAGCTGGGCTGCAAAAGGATCAATACCCTGACGGGAAATACCTTGGAGGGTTTCTCCCGGGAGGAGCAGACGAAGTGCGCCCTGGACAACCTGCGCTATGCGGGCAAGAGGCTGGAGGGGGAGGGGATCACCCTGATGTTCGAGGCCCTGAATCTATACGATAGCCCCGGCTACTTCCTCTCCAGGTCCCAGGAGGGCTTCCGCTGGGTGGAAGAGGCAGCAAGCCCGCTGGTGAAGTTCCAATATGACCTCTACCACATGCAGCTCATGGAGGGCAACCTGCTCAACACCCTACGCGCCAATCTGGATAAGATCGGCCATATCCAGATTGCAGACCTGCCAGGGCGCCATGAGCCAGGGACCGGGGAGATCAATTACCCCTTTGTGCTGAAGGCCCTGGAGGAAATGGGCTATTCCGGTTATGTGAACTTGGAATATATCCCCTCGGAAAAATCGGAGGATTCCTTTGCCTGGCTTCCCCTTTCGGCCAGAGGTCGGAATCGATGAGCGGGGAGAGCCAACAGCCGATCGACCTTGGGGAGAGGGCCAGATCGATCCCCTTCCTGCGCCACCTGGGCCTGGAATTGGTGGAATATCAACCGGGCAGGGCCCGGATGCGCTTTTGCATTCGCCCCGAGCACCTGAACTATTTGGGCACCCTGCATGGGGGCATGACCTGTTCCCTCATCGATTCGGTCGCCTACTTCGCCCTGCGCCCTTTGCTCTCTGCCGACCATCCTTTTCCCACCCTGGAGCTGAAGGTCAATTTCCTGCGGCCGGTCAAAGAGGGGATGGTGCTGGCTGAGGCAGAGGCCCTCCACGCCGGAAAAAGGGTGATGGTAGCCCAGGTCAAGGTGATGGACGGCGAGGGTCGGCTCTGCGCCTTCGGCACGGTGAGCTGCCTCGTCGCCCCTTTGAAGTGAGGGAGGCGATGTATCGGGAGAGAGCCTACCGCAGGGTGGCCCGGGCCAGGGACCTGATCGGCTTTCAGGTGGAGGTGAAGGAGACCGACCTCTGGATTCAGGCCCAGTCTGACCTGTCCCTCCCGGCCCGGGAGATCGTGATCCGACTGCGAGATGAGCTGGAGAGCTACATCTCCTATCATCCGGAGTTCGCCACTTCCCTGCTCCCGGTCTCCCCCTCGACCTTCTCCCCTCCCATCGTCCGGCTGATGGCAGCCTCTTCGGAAAAGGCGAATGTGGGACCCATGGCGGCCGTTGCCGGCGCCATCGCCGAATTGGTGGGCCAAGAACTGGTGCCCCTCTCGCCGGAGTTGATGGTGGAAAACGGGGGGGACATCTTCTTGCAATCCCAGAGGCCGCGGGTGGTGGAGATCTATGCCGGCTCTTCTCCTTTCAGCCACCGCCTGGGATTGAAGGTTGAATCCCGGGGGGAACCCCTGGGGGTCTGCACCTCTGCGGGCAGGGTGGGCCACTCCCTGAGCCTGGGGGCGGCGGATGCCGCGGTGATCCTCGCCCCCTCCCCCGCCCTGGCAGACGCGGTCGCCACCCGGGTGGGAAACCGGGTGCAGCGGGAAGGAGATGTCCCGGCGGCCCTGGAGCTGGCCAGGTCCATTGCCGGGGTGCGCGGGGCGGTGGTGATCTTAAGGAAGAACCTGGGGGCCTGGGGGGAGCTGGAGGTCGTCGATCTGGGCGCCGAAGATCCCTTCCCGGCCTAAGCCGGGCGTCTGCAGGCGGGGACTCATCGGCGAAAAGTCCCTTGATTATTCTGTATTTTTTGCTATCTTGAGGAGGTCCAAAAATCCCTTCATCTGAGGAGATGGAGAAAGGAGATCGGGTATGATTTGGGATCCCAAGTTCGAGTGTATGTCCATCCCGGAATTGAGGGATCTGCAATTGGAGAGGCTGAAGGAGATCTGCGAAAGGACCTACCACCGCATTCCTTTCTATTATCAGGCCTTCCGCAAGGCGGGGGTCAAACCCAAGGACATCAATTCATTAGAGGACTTATCCCGGCTTCCTTTTACCACTAAGGATGATCTGCGCGACAACTATCCCTTTGGCCTGTTTGCAGTCCCTCCCTCGGACATCGTGGAGATCCACACCTCCTCCGGCACCACGGGCAAACCGATCGTCGGCGGATACACCCATCGGGATATCGAACTCTGGTCAGAGGTGATGGCCCGCTGCCTCACCTGTTCCGGCACCACCAAGGATGATGTGGTGCAGAATGCCTACGGGTATGGCCTCTTCACCGGGGGGCTGGGGGTCCACTACGGGGCGAGGCGGATCGGGGCCTCGGTGATCCCCATCTCGGGCGGAAACACCAAACGCCAGATCATGATCATGCAGGACTTTGGGAGCACGATCCTCACCTGCACCCCCTCTTATACCCTTTTCCTGGCCGAAGTCGCGGCGGAGATGGGAATGACCTTCGAACGGATGAGCCTCAAGGCCGGCAATTTCGGCGCCGAGCCTTGGAGCGAGAGCATGCGAGTCGAGATCGAGCGGAAATTGAAACTCCTGGCCCTCGATATCTATGGCCTGACCGAGATCATTGGCCCCGGAGTGGCCAACGAGTGCCAGGTCAAGGAGGGGCTCCACATCTTTGAGGACCACTTCCTCCCCGAGATCATTGATCCCGCCACGGGCAAGAGCCTGCCCCCAGGACAGGCGGGGGAGCTGGTCATCACCACCTTGACCAAGGAGGCGATGCCCCTTATCCGCTATCGGACCCGGGACATCACCGCCCTCATCCCCCAGGCCTGCCCCTGCGGCCGCACCATGGTGCGGATGAATAGGATCATGGGTCGCACCGATGATATGCTCATCATCCGGGGGGTCAATGTCTTCCCCTCCCAGATCGAGGCGGTCTTGATGCAGATGGAGGAGGCCGAGCCCCATTATCAGATCGTGGTGGACCGTGTCGGGGCCCTGGATGAGCTGGAGATCCAGGTGGAGGTGAATGAGGGGATTTTCTCCGACCAGATCAAGCGATTAGAGGACATCGAGCGCAAGATCGAGAAGGAGATCGAAAGTGCCCTGGGCATCTCGGTCAAGGTAAAGCTGGCCGAGCCCAAATCGATTCAGCGGAGCGAGGGCAAGGCCAAGCGGGTGATCGACAAGAGGAAGCTCTGAAATCAGTCTTCCGCCTCGCACAGGGAATTTCATCTCCGCGAGCAGGTGGCAATAGGTCTAAACGAAAGCTCAATCTCTTCCTCAAAGAGAGGAGGGCCGAGAATGAAGGTGAGACAGATATCCATCTTTTTGGAGAACAAGGCGGGCCGCTTGGCAGAGGTGACCAATGTCCTGGGGAAGGCAGGGGTCAACATCCGAGCCCTCTCCCTGGCGGACACCACCGACTTCGGGATCCTTCGCCTGATCGTGAACGATAATGATAAGGCGATCAAGATCCTTAAAGAGCAAGGTTTCACCGTGGGTGAGACCGAGGTGCTGGCGGTGGAGGTGCCGGACCGGCCCGGGGGGCTGGGGCAGATCCTGCACATCATCCAGGAGGCAGGGATGAATGTGGAGTACATGTATGCCTTCGTGGAGCGGAGCTCCGACAATGCGGTCATCATCTTCCGCCTGGAAGACATCGATGAGGCGATTCGCGTCCTCCTGAGCAAAGGGGTGACCATCCTGAAGGGGGAGAGGGTGTATGCGCTTTAGGGCGAAATGCCCTCGGGGAGACCTGGGGCAAAGACCGCCCCGCATCCTCGGCCATTAGTAAGATCTCTGATGAAAACCCCGCCCGATGGGCGGGGTTCTTTACTGATATCAACCAAATCAGGCAAGACGCCAAGGCTCCCTTGCGCCCGCGGATTGGGGGCTGACCCAAGAGGACAGCGACCAGCTCTCTTACTGCAGAAGCGGGCCAGGGGAGGATTTCGTGGTCTGGAGGTAGGAAAGTGAAGATGTGGGAGCCAGAGTACGAATGCATGAAGCGAGAGGATCTGAGCAGGCTGCAGTTGGAGAGGCTGAAGGCCACCCTCGATCGGGTCTGTCAACAGGTCCCCTTCTATCGGCAATCCTTCGATCGGCTGAAGCTGCACCCCGAGGAGATCAAATCCTTAGAGGACCTCAAAAGGCTTCCCTTTACCTCCAAGGCGGATTTGCGGGACAGCTATCCTTACGGGATGTTTGCCGTCCCTCTGCGGGAGGTGGTGCGCATCCACTCCTCCTCGGGCACCACCGGCAAGCCCACGGTGGTTGGCTACACCCGCAATGACCTCCTGACCTGGAGCAATCTGGTGGCCCGCTTTCTCACCGCCGGTGGGGTAACCAGAGAGGATGTGGTGCAGATCGCCTTCGGCTATGGCCTCTTCACCGGGGGCTTTGGGCTCCATTACGGGGCGGAGCGGATCGGGGCCTCGGTGATCCCGGTCTCCGCGGGCAATACCCAGAGGCAGATTATGATTATGCAGGATTTTCGCAGCACCGCCCTGGTCTGCACCCCCACCTACGCCCTCTACCTCTCCGAGGCCATGGCGGAGACGGGGGTAGACCCCAAGTCCCTCTACCTGCGGGTGGGCCTCTTCGGGTCCGAGCCCTGGTCGGAGAGCATGCGCCGCGAGATCGAGGGGAAGCTCTCCATCCTGGCAACGGACAATTATGGCCTGAGCGAGGTCATCGGACCGGGAGTGGCAGGGGAGTGTGAGTTCAAGGCGGGCCTGCACCTGTTCGAGGATCACTTCGTCCCTGAGGTCATCGATCCCGAGACCCAAGAGGTCCTCCCTTATGGAGAGGAGGGAGAGCTGGTGCTCACCACCCTCACCAAGGAGGCCTTTCCCTTGATCCGCTATCGCACCGGCGACATCACCTCCCTCAATCCGGAGCCCTGTCGCTGCGGCCGCACCCTGGTGCGGATGGCGAGGGTCTCCGGCCGCACCGATGACATGCTCATCATCCGGGGGGTGAATGTCTACCCCTCCCAGATCGAGCAGGTCCTGTTGGAGATGGAGGGGACGGAGCCCCACTATCAGATCATCGTGGATCGGAAGGGGGCCCTGGATGAGCTGGAGATCCAAGTGGAGGTCTCGGAGAAGATGTTCTTCGATGAGATGAAGAGGCAGCATCAGTTCGTGGAGAGCATCCAGGAGAGGCTGCGCAGCACCCTGGGCCTCTCGGCCAGGGTGAAGCTGGTAGAGCCGAAGACCATCGTCCGCTACGAGGGGAAGGCGAAAAGGGTAGTGGACAAGAGAAAGCTGTAATCCCGGGAACTGGATGAATATGAAACGACTGCCCATCTTCCTCATCATGGCCGGACACCTGGTGGTAGACCTTTCCCAGAATATCTTGCCGGTCATCTTGCCGATCCAGAAGGCGGCCTTCGGCCTCAGCTACTCCCAGGCAGGGCTGGTGGCTACCATGCTCAATGTGACCTCCTCCATGATCCAGCCCATCTTCGGATTCATCTCCGATCGGCGGAAGACGGACTGGTTCATTGCCCTGGGGGTCATCTGGACGGCCCTGCTCATGGGGATGTCTGGCCTCGCCCCCAGCTACCCCCTCCTGCTGCTGAGCGTCACCCTGGCCGGGTTCGGGACCGCGGCCTTCCACCCCCGGGCCTCGATGACCGTCAACTACCTCAGCGGCGCACGCCGGGGGATGGGGATGGCGATCTACACCCTGGGCGGGAACCTCGGTTTTGCCCTGGGGCCCGTCTTTGCGGCCTTGGTCGTCCTGCGCTGGGGCGTCGGAAGCACGGCCTGGCTGTTGGCCTTCGGGCTTCCCATCTCCCTGATCCTCTACCGGTGGCGGGGGGATCTCGCCATTTCCCCTCCTCCCCGTACCAGGAAGGCAGGAAAGATCGCATGGGCGCAGATGCCCTGGGTGGAACTGGGGGCCCTTGTCCTGGTGGTTGCCCTGCGCTCCTGGACTTACCAGGGCTTTATCGTCTACCTGCCGCTTTTGCTGCAGAGCAAGGGGGTTAACCTCAGCGTGGGAAGCCGTCTGCTCTTCATATTTCTCCTCTCCGGGGCCATCGCCGGCCTCCTGGGAGGGCATCTCTCTGACCTTTGGGGACGGAAGAAGGTGATCGCCGGCAGCCTTCTCCTCTTCCCCCCCCTCATGCTGCTCGCTCTCAAGGCCTCTGGCCTCTGGGTCCCCTTATTCCTGGCGCTCTCGGGGACCATGCTCCTGGCAGGCTTCTCCGTCATCATCGTCTTTGCCCAGGAGATGATGCCGGGGAGTGTAGGATTGGCCTCGGGCCTCATGTTGGGGCTGGCCTTCGGAACGGGTGGGGTTGGGGTCTTCCTCTCCGGCCTGATGGCGGACTCGATTGGCCTGGAGAAGAGCATGACGATCCTGGCCCTGATGCCCTTACTGGCGGGCCTTTTGGCCTTGACCCTTAAAGATCGCCATCCGAGAGGATCGGCGGATCAGCGCGCTTAACTTCCAGACAGAGAAAGGAAAAAGCGATGGAAGAAGTCAAGAATGTGGTGTTGACGAAGACAGAGCCCCTCAGCCAGTTTTGCGTGAGGCTCTTCGAGAAGGTGGGGGTGCCGACCGAGGATGCCAAAGTGCTCATGGACAACCTCATTGAGGCGGACCTCCGGGGGGTAGATACCCACGGGGTCACCCGGATTGCCATTTACATCGAGCGCCTCCAGGGAGGGGCGGTGAAGGCCAAGCCCCAGATGAAGGTCCTGAACGAGACCCCGGTCTCCGCGCTCTTGGATGGAGACCACGGTCTGGGGCAGGTCATCTCGGCCAGGGCCATGAAGATAGCGATCGATAAGGCAAGAAAGGGCGTCTTCGGACTGGTGGGGGTGCGCAATTCCACCCACAATGGCGCGATGGCCCACTTTGCCACGATGGCGGTCAAGGAGGACCTGATCGGCATCGGCCTCACCAACACCGTTCCTCTGATGGCGCCTACCGGGGGAAATCAGGCCATGATCGGCAATAACCCCCTGGCCATTGCGGCCCCGGCCGGATCGGAGAAACCAGTGATCTTCGATATGGCCTGCTCCATCGCGGCCAGGGGAAAGATCATCCTGGCCGCCAAGAAGGGGGACAAGATCCCCCTGGGATGGGCGATCGACAAGGACGGCCTGCCCACCGAGGACGCCAAAGCGGCCCTGGAAGGCCTCATTCTGCCGGTGGGCGGACACAAGGGCTATGGCCTCGCCCTGATGATGGATGTCCTCTCCGGGGTCCTCACCGGGGCCAGCTTCGGCCCGG
>JAZDMQ010000109.1:0-6909 GCA_043800755.1 bacterium
ATCAGTTCATCCTCAGAGAGGATCCGGCTGTAGTCCCGGTCGATCTTGACCAACTCCGGCTTTCCCTCCCAGACCAGGGTGACGACATTGTTGGAGTGCATGGGCATGCCATGGCCGCCCATCTCGTAATAGTAGCTGGCGAAGACCAGGTCTGCTCCGGCCTCTTTTCCGATCTTCCTCAACTGAGCGGCATCATCGGGATTGAGCTTCCCCTTTCCGATCCCCGAGCTTGCCAATGCCCGATCCACCTCTTCCGGCGAGATCAGCTCAAATCGCCCATCTTTGGCGAACCCCTCCCGGAACTTGGCGGTGAGCCGGGGAAAGAGATATTCGAACCGGCGCGCCGACTGCTCCTTGGAGACCTTTCCCAAAACGGCCAGCCTCGGCTTGGCCTGGGCATAAGCCTGCACCCGTTCAAAGCCGGGGCCGCCCATGAAGGCAGGAGATATAGCCAGGGCCAGGATGACCAATAGGCTCAGAATTGCTATCTTCTTCATAAAACCCTCCTTCTCTCCGGCCCCCACGGGGCAGGGACTCTTTGCAATCCATCTGGAACTCCGAGAGAGGTTGTAGCCAACCCCTTATCTTCATCGATGCAGGAGGGAAGAAGTCGACTCCTTCGGGAACTGGTTTTATCCTGATCGCCGGTCCTCTGCTATCGCTTCCGGAGCGCTTCCGCTACCTTGCGGGTGTGATCCGGGGTGGTGCCGCAGCAGCCGCCAATGATGCTCACGCCCGCCTCCAACAGCCTCGGCACCCAGGAGGCGAACTCCTCGGGCGATTGAGTGTATTTGGCCTTTCCATCAACGAGTTGCGGGAGGCCGGCATTGGGCTGGGCGGTCAGGTAGCCCTTAAATTGGACCCTCATCTCCCCCATGAGCGGCACCATCTCCTCCATGCCCCGCCCACAATTGGACCCGATCACCTCCGCCCCCGCCCCGGCCATGCCCTCGATCGCCGCCTTCACATCCACGCCCATCATGGTGCGAAAGCCTTTCTGGCCCAGGTCAAAGGTCATGGTGGCGATGACCGGAAGCTGGGTGTTCTCCTTGGCCGCCCGGACAGCAATCCTCATCTCCTCCAGGTCGGTGAAGGTACGGAGGGAGAGGAGATCCGCTCCACCCTCGGCCAGCGCCAGGATTTGGCCCTTATAGATCTCATACATCTCTTCCGGGCTGATCTCCCCCAAGGGGGCCAGGAACTCCCCGCTGGGCCCGATGGCAGCAAAGACCAGTACCTCCTTCGGCGCCGCCGCCCGGGCGATCTTGGCCCCCTGATAGTTGAAATCGTAGGCTTTATCCGCCAGCCGCGCCTTTCTCAACTTCAGGGGATTAGCCCCAAAGGTGTTGGTGCCGATCATCTCCGCTCCAGCCTCGCAGTAGGCGCGATGGATCTCGGCCACCGCCTCCGGATGGGAGAGGTTGTATTCCTCCAGGGTCGTCACCGGCGGCAGCCCTTTCGCCTGCAGCATGGTGCCCACTGCCCCGCTGGAGACCATCGGACCGCGGGAAAGTCTTTCTAAGAAACGATGCATATTTGCCTCCTCGCGAAAAAAGTTACTTGATGATTTACTTACCGAAGACCTTGGTGATCTCATCCCTCGCAAAGTAGGGCAATTCCCTCTCTCCCCTCGCCTCCCATGCCCGGATCCCTTCTTTCTTCGAGGCAATCCTCCCGATGCGAGAGGCCTCGATCCCCTCCTGGGCGAAGCGCTGCAGGAGCCCTGGAGTCTCCTGTGGAGCGAGGGTGATCAGCAGGGCCCCGGAGGCGATGAGGCCCAGCGGGTCGAGGGAGAACTCCTGGCAGAGGAGCCGGGTCTCAGGATAGATCGGGATGGCCTCCAGATCGACGCGCAATCCGACGCCGGCGGCCCAGGCCAGCTCGAAGAGGCCGTTGGCCAGGCCTCCCTCGGTGGGATCGTGCATGGAATGGATAGGGGCCACCTCGGAGGCCACCCTCGCCTCCCTGACCACGCTGATCCCTGGATGATAGAGAAAATCCTTGCATCGGGCGACGAAGTCTTCCCCGCACCCCCTCTCCCGCAGCCACCCTGCCCGCTCCCGAGCGATGATGGAGGTCGCCTCGATGGCGATCCCCTTGGTCAGGAGGATATCATCTCCCACCTGGGCCCCGGCAGTGGTGATCAGCCTTTCCTTCTCCACCTCCCCCACCATACACCCCACCACGATGGGCCGGTCTAACCCATAGGTGATCTCGGTGTGACCCCCTACCCAGCTAATCCCCAAAGGCTTGCAGGCCTCAGAGATCTGAGCAAAGATCCCCTCGACCAGGGAGACAGTGGTGCTTTTCTCCGGGAGCAGCAGGGTCGCCAAGAACCATTGGGGCTGGGCCCCGCGGGTGGCCAGGTCATTGGCATTGATGTTGATCACATACCAGCCGATATCCTCGGCCACGAAGGTGATGGGATCGGTCTTCAGCACCAGATAGCGATCGCCTCCCTCGATGACCGCCGCATCCTCTCCAATCCTCGCCCCCACAATGACCCGGGGATCGGCCAGGATATACCTGTCGAGTAGCCTCTGAAGAAGATCCAGGGGCAGCTTCCCCGGGGGAAAGGTCTCTTCCTTCGCCTTCATGGCCTGGCCCTCAGCAGTGACCGATCGAAAAGGGCAGGCAGGTCCTTGACGCCCTCCAAGACCAGGTCCGCCCCCTCCTCCTCAAAGTCGTGGGCCTGGTGCCGGCCACTCAGGACCCCGGCGGAGTAAGTCCCCACCCTCTTGGCCACCCGAATATCCAGGGGATGATCCCCCACCATGAGGCAAGTCTGGGGGATCCCCTCCAGCCTCTGCAAGGCCCTCTCCAGATGGTCTGGATTGGGCTTCACCCTGGCCCGACCCACATCCTCCCGAGAGAGCAGGAGATCATGCGCCAGCTCTCCTCGGGCGAGGATGGAGTCTACGGCCAGGGCTGAATTACGGGTGATGATTCCCAGCCGCAAGCCTCTCGCCTTCAAATCGAGAAGGGCCTCTGGGACCCCAGGAAGGAGGAAGCTTTCCCGTGCGGCCTCCAATTCCAAAGAGACCATGGCCTCCTCCGCCCGGGCCTCAAAGGAGGATGCCTCCGCTTCCCCCTGATCCCTCATGACATGCCTGGCGGCCTCGATGCCCTCCAAAAGATACCTGCCCTCCATGAGCGCCGGGTCCAAGCCATAATCGGGGAAGAGGGCCAGCACCCGCCTCCTCATCTCGGAAAAGTCGATATTCAGATGGGCCAGGGTGCCATCGAAATCGAAAATGATCGTCCTCAGCCGCACCGGTCCTCTCCCTCTGCCATCGTTCTCTCTGCGCTTATATAGATGAGGAGGTGGGGTCCTGTCAATCGAATATCGCTGGATGGGCGCCTTCGTCGCCAGCCGATCATTGACTTTCCTGCTGGTTCCCTATAAGGTATTTGGGGGAAGGGGAGAGATGGACCGATGGAAAAGCGTGATCAGGAGAGGCTCGCCAAGCTACTGTCTTATGTCCTCAGACATCGGCCGGACGAATACGGATTGGTGCTGGACTCTGAAGGGTATGTCCCGATTAAAGATCTGGTCCAGGCCCTTCACGAAGAGGAGGGATGGTCATTCGTGCGGAAGGATCACCTGCAAGAGGTGGCCGTGACCTCTGGGCGGGGTCGGCTTCAGATCGATGAGAGCCGCATCCGGGCCCTGGATGCTCAATCTGGTCCGACCTCCATCCGCTTCGAGAGGGCCGAGCCCCCCAAAACCCTCTACTATGGAGCCCGGCGCCGCGCCTACCCGGTCATCTTGGAACAGGGCCTCAAGGCCGTGGGCCGCCCCTATCTCTATCTGGCGGTCACCAAGGAACTGGCCCTGCGGATTGGCCGCCGCCGCGATCCTGATCCGGTGATGTTGGAGGTCCAGGCCCTCAAGGCGCACCAGGACGGAATCCACTTCTACCGGGCCAATGAGCTCCTCTTCCTGATCGAGGCCCTTCCCCCCCAATATCTGATGGGACCTCCCCTCTCCAAGGTCAAGATGGACAAACCCCACAAGGAGGAGAAACCGGAGCCCCCTCCTTCGCCCTTTGCCGTTCCGGATTTGGGACTTCAGCCCTTTCTCCCTCCCCGGCGCCGAAGCGATAAGCTCCCTGACTGGAAACGGGAGACGCGCAAATGGCGCCGGAGGCCGGGAAGAGAAACTCCCTGATCCTTTCTCTGCCCAAGCAGGGCAAGGCCAACTCAGTTATCCTCTGCGCAGCACCGTAGCTCCTCAATCCCGAGCCCCTTCCCCACCTGCGATTGAACTCCCGCCCCCGATACTACAAAGTTGTAATGTCCATAGCAAGCTCGATTTCTCCCCCTAACGCGGATGGATATCAATATTGTTAATTAGTTAAGAAGGCCTCAAGGTCTCTGAGGCCAAGAGCACGACCTTCTACGAGGGAACGGAGAAGACCATTTTCCTACAAAATTGTATTCTGGATTGCGGACAAACACGGAGGAAATCGCTTAACTAATTGATCTTATTGCCTCCCATCAAATGGCATGCAAGTTGCTGATACCCTGAGTGGAGCTTCAACCATCGTGGAAAAGGAGGCAAACGAAATGATCAACCCTGGAGATACCGGCTTCATGCTCGTCTCCGCAGCCCTGGTGATGCTCATGACCCCCGGATTGGCCTTCTTCTATGGAGGCATGGTGCGGAGTAAGAATGTCCTGGGGACCATCATGCAGAGTTTCATCGTCATCGCCCTCGTCACCATCATCTGGGTCCTTTATGGATACAGTCTCTCCTTTGGCCCGGATGTCGGGCATTTCATCGGAGGCTTGCAGTGGTTGGGACTGAAAGGAGTGGGCTTGGAGCCCAACAAGGATTATGCGGAAACAATCCCCCATATGGCCTTCATGATCTACCAGGCGATGTTCGCCATCATCACTCCCGCTTTGATCACCGGGGCCATTGCGGAGCGCATGAAATTCAAGGCATTCCTGGCCTTCATCGTCCTGTGGAGCACCTTCGTGTACGCCCCCATCGCCCACTGGGTCTGGGGAGTGGGAGGCTGGATTCGCAATCTGGGGGCCCTCGATTTTGCGGGAGGGACCGTGGTGCACATCTCCTCCGGCATCGCCGCCCTGGCAGCTGCCCTGGTCATGGGAAAGAGGAGGGGTTTCAGGAAGGAACCGATGACGCCCCACAACCTCCCCCTCACCATCCTGGGAGCCGGCATACTCTGGTTTGGCTGGTTTGGGTTCAATGCGGGATCGGCCCTCACGGCCGGGGCCCTGAGCACGAACGCTTTCGTAGTCACCCATATTGCAGCGGCCACTGCCGCCTTAGTCTGGACCATCGTGGAGTGGATGCACCGCGGCAAACCCACCACTCTGGGGACCGCCAGCGGCTCCGTAGCGGGCCTGGTGGCCATCACTCCGGCGTCTGGCTTTGTGAGCCCCATGGCGGCTATCCTCATCGGGATTGGCGCGGGCATATTCTGCTACTGGGCCATCGTTTTGAAGTGGAAGTTAGGTTATGATGATTCCCTGGATGTGGTGGGAGTCCATGGGGTCGGTGGAACCTGGGGGGCCCTGGCAACGGGCCTCTTTGCCCAGAAGGCGATCAACCCTTCGGGTGCCAATGGCCTCTTCTTCGGAAACCCCTCCCTCTTAGGAGCACAGGCGATTGCCGTCCTTGCCACGATAGCCTACTCTTTCCTCGTTACCCTCATCATTCTGAAGGTCATCTCCGCCTTATTCGGATTGCGGGTGGCCGAGGACGAGGAGGAGACCGGGCTGGATCTCTCGCAGCACAGCGAAACCGGCTATGCCTTTTTTGACCGTACCTAAGGAGGTCGACGCAATATGAAAAAGATCGAAGCCATCATCAAGCCTTTCAAGTTAGAAGAGGTCAAAGCCGCCCTGAGCGCCATAAACATCACTGGAATGACCATCATGGAGGTCAGGGGATTTGGGCGGCAAAAGGGGCACACCGAGATCTACCGCGGGGCCGAATATAATATCGATTTCGTCCCCAAGATCCTGATCCAGATAATCGTCGAGGAAGAGAAGGCGGCTCAAGTGGTAGAAATCATCGAGCGGACAGCCCGCACGGGCACCATCGGGGATGGAAAGATCTTCGTCCTTCCCGTGGAAGAAGCGGTGAGGATTCGTACCGGGGAGCGGGACAGAGACGCCCTGTGAAAAAGTACGGGGAGCAGGGGTATGGGGATGCCCTCTTTCCGGGAGGGGGAGAGGGGGTGAGGAGGAAAGTGATAATTCAAGACCTGACCCCCGGTCTCGCTCAGTCCTCGCTCATGCAACCCTCATTCCGTAATCCCAAATCCGCAATCCATTTGCATCGCGGCGGGTCTAAGGGCGGCCCACCTGGTGGTCAAAGGATATCGAGCTAGAATCAACTGAGTTATGATCTAAGTCATCTCTTGGATATTTGAGATGAATCTGCGAGGCGCCGGCAATAGACAGGAGGAGGGAGAAAAAATAGAGGAATCTACGAGTCCCGTCTGCTCACTTTAACGCCTGGGAGAAGAATTTCCCCACCCTCTCTTCGTATTCCGGGCCGGCGGCGGAGAGGGTCCCGCCATGATCGGCCCCCTGGATCAGCCAGAGCTCCTTGGGCTGGCCGGCTGCTTCATAGAGGTAGCCGGCATGGGCATCCGGGATGGTCTCATCGCCCACCCCCGCAATCAGCAGAATAGGGCGGCCCCTCAGTCTTCCGATGGCGGACATAGGGGAAATGTCCTCCAGGCCAAATCCAAACATTAGCCGATAAGCAAGCTTCCCCAAACTCAAAAAGGGAAACCGAGGGAGGTGGTAAACCCGGGTCAGCACATGGGTCGCCTCCTCCTCCATGTTGGAGAAGGCAGTATCGGCCACTACCGCTTTGATATCTGAGCGCTCTGCCGCGGTCATGATCGCCACCGCCCCTCCCAA